>NZ_JBPJSQ010000007.1:0-281410 GCF_051192575.1 Aestuariimicrobium soli
TCCTGGGTGGTCTCAATCGGTCAGTGCAACGGTGAGTAGTTGTTGCAGTTTCTCACGTGGGGTGAGGGCGTTGAGAGTTTCGCGGGGTCGGTCGTTGAGGAGGTTCTGGACGTGGAGGATCTCGGCGTCGGTGATCTGGGCGAAGTCGGTGGGTTTTGGCCAGAAGTCGCGGATCAGGCCGTTGGTGTTCTCGTTGCTGCCTCGTTGCCACGGGCTGTGGGGGTCGCAGAAGTAGACCTGGGTGTGGGTGGCGAGGCTGAACGTGGGGTGCTCGGCCATCTCGGATCCTTGGTCCCAGGTGAGTGACTTCATCTGCATCTGCGCTGGCAGGGTGGCGGCCATGGCGATCAACGCGTCGACAACGGTGGTGCTGTCGTGTTGGTCGGGCAGCCGATGGAGCAGGACGAACCGTGAGGCGCGTTCGACCAAGGTGATGATGGCGGTCTGGTTGCGTGCTCCGAGGACCAAGTCACCCTCCCAGTGGCCCGGGATCGCTCGATCGGCTGCCTCGGCCGGTCGTGTGGAGATGTGATGACCCTGCAGCCATGGTCGTCCCGTCCGGGGCGGTAGCTTCGAGTGGGGGATGCGGTGGGTCCGTCCGGATCGCAGTGCCTTGTCGATCCTCAGTTCCTCGCGCAGGGAACCCCTGCCCTGGACGTAGAGGGCCTGGTAGATCGTCTCGTGGCTCACGGAACCATCTTTGCCATGCTGCGCCGCCAGACGGATCGACACCTGCCGGGGCGACCAGTGAGAGTTCAACCCCTCGACGACCCGTTGCCGCAGCACGGGATCGTCCAACCTTGACCGTTTCGGACGTCCCCGACGGCCCGCGGCCGCGGTCTCGGCAGCCTCAGCCCGATACCCGGTCGGTGTCGAGTTGCGGGCGATCTCTCGGCTGACCGTCGACGCCGACACCCCCAGCTGGCCGGCGATGCGCCGTAACGACCACCGCTGGACCAACCCGACATGGATCAACGTCCGATCCGCCAACGACAACCGGGCCCCGTGTGACGGCGCCGGGTGCGGCAGCACCGGCCGTACAACCTCGACCTCAACAACCAGACCGCCATGACGACCACGCTTCAGATCCATGCCAGCAGCATGCAACCAACCAGCAGCCGTCCCCGCGCTCACACCCACCTGATCCGCGGCCCTCTGCGCCGAGTACCCCGACGCCGCCAACCACAGCACCCACTCCCGCATCCACCCCGGGTAACCCGGATTCCCACGACGCATGCAACACCTCCGAACAACGTGTTGCACTGACACCCTGACTCCACCCTGCGGGTCGCACGGTTTGGTACGAGTCCGCGGTGGGACGACCGCGCCACGTCCGGGTCGAGACCACGGCCCGGAGCCTCGTCGGTCCAGCGCGACGCGGGTGATCGTCCGGCCCACTACAGTGGGGCCAGCATCCCCACCCGAAGGTAGTTGACGCCCCACCATGGAGCACGACAGTCCGAGGCCCGTTCC
Organism: Aestuariimicrobium soli; assembly: GCF_051192575.1. Classification (NCBI taxonomy): domain Bacteria; kingdom Bacillati; phylum Actinomycetota; class Actinomycetes; order Propionibacteriales; family Propionibacteriaceae; genus Aestuariimicrobium; species Aestuariimicrobium soli. The sequence continues at coordinate 1,474 of NZ_JBPJSQ010000007.1, forward strand.
CGGGCCCCCCTCATGTTGTCCAGACCCCCGGCCCCGCGCCACGGCGATCCGCAGGGGTGAACGCCGATGACCGCTTGGTTGTTGCTCGGTGTGGCCGTCCTGCTGGTGCTCGCCTGCGGCATCTTCGTGGCTGCCGAATTCTCCCTCGTGACCGTCGACCGCAGCGGTGTCGAGAAGGCCGCCGCCGACGGTGACGCCGGTGCCGCATCGGTGTTGCTAGGGCTGACCTCGTTGTCGACCCAGCTCTCCGGGGCGCAGGTCGGCATCACCATCACCAATCTGGCCATCGGCTTCCTCGCCGAGCCGGCCATCGCCACGATCGTGCGCCCGTGGTTGGCCGCCGCCGGACTGCCCACCAGCGCCGCGCACCCGACCGCCATCGCCCTCGCGATGATCCTCAGCACCGCCGGCACGATGATCTTCGGCGAGCTGGTGCCCAAGAACCTGGCCATCGCCAATCCGCTGCGCACCGCCACCGCCACCGTTCGTCCGCAGCGTGCCTTCACCGCGGTGATGAAAGGCCCGATCACGGTGCTCAACGGGTCGGCCAACTGGATCGTCCGACGTCTGGGCATGGAGCCTCAGGAGGAGCTGCGATCGGCTCGCACCAGCGCCGAGCTGGCGTCGCTGATCCACCGCTCCGCCGATCAGGGCACGCTGGCCAGCGAGACCGCGGAACTGATGGAGCGATCCGTCGAGTTCGGCACCCGCACGGCCGGCGAGATCATGACGCCCCGCGTGCGCACCCGCTGGCTCTCGGAGTCCGACAGCGTCACCGCCGTGATCGACCTGGCCAGGAACAGCGGCCACTCGCGTTTCCCCGTGCTCAACGGCGACGAGGAGGTGGTGGGCACCGTGCACGTCAAGCACGCGGTGTCGGTTCCGGCCGGCGACCGCGGCACCACCAGCGTGGGCGCCATCATGGTCGAACCCATCGTCGTGCCCGATTCGCTGCGCCTCGACCCGCTGTTGGCGCTGCTGCGCCGCGACGGCTTCCAGCTGGCCATCGTCCTCGACGAGTACGGCGGTCACGCCGGGGTGGTCACCCTCGAGGACGTCGTCGAGGAGATCGTCGGTGACATCGCGGACGAACACGACCGCCTCGGTGCCCGCGCCAGACGCCGCGGTGACGGCTCGTGGTCGCTGTCGGGGCTGCTGCGACCCGACGAGGTCAAGGACGTCACCGGCGCGACGCTGCCCGAGCACGACGAGTACGACACGGTCGCCGGCCTGATGCTCCGATCCCTCGGACGAGTGCCCGAGACCGGCGATCTCGTGACCGTGCTGCTACCCGTCGAACTGGACGATCACGATGACGAATTGCCGCGCCGCGTGGCCGAGCTGACCGTCGAGCGCATGGACGGCATGCGCATCGACCGACTGCGGTTGTCGACCCGCCCGGCGACGGAGGCCGATCATGCATGACCTGCTCGCGGTGGGGTTGGCGGTTGTGCTGCTGGCTCTCAATGCCTTCTTCGTCGGCGCCGAGTTCGCACTGATCTCGGCTCGGCGCACCCAGATCGAGCCCCGCGCTCTGGCTGGGTCGCGGGCCGCCCGCACCACCCTGCGCGCCATGGAGAACGTTTCGCAGGTGATGGCTGGGGCCCAGTTGGGCATCACCATCTGCTCGCTGGGGCTGGGTGCCGTCGGCGAGCCGGCGGTCGCGCACCTGCTCGAGCGGGTGTTCGAGTCGCTGCACGTGCCCCATGATCTGGTGCACCCCATCTCGTTCGTGATCGCGCTCGTGGTCGTCGTCTACCTGCATGTCGTGCTGGGCGAGATGGTGCCCAAGAACATCGCTCTGGCCGGTCCGGAGCGATCGGCGTTGGTGCTCGGCCCGCCGATGATGGGCCTGGTCACCGTGCTGAAGCCCCTGATCGTGGTGCTGAACGCGACCGCCAATCTGGTGCTGCGGCTGTTGCGGGTCGAACCCAAGGACGAGGTCTCGTCCGCGTTCACCCGCGAAGAGGTGGCGGTGATGGTCGAGGAGTCCCGCGGTGAGGGGCTACTGGCCGACGACGAGTACGACCGGCTCGCCGGCGCCCTGGGCTTCACCGAACGGACGATCAGTGCGGTGCTGCTGCCGCTGGACGACCTCGCGACCGTGGAGCGCGGGTGCACCGCGGTCGAGGTCGAGGACCTGTGCGCGCGCACGGGCTTCAGCCGGTTCCCGGTGAGGTCCGGAGGTGGCGACCTGCTCGGTTACCTGCACGTCAAGGACGTGCTCGAGACCGATCCCCAGCGGCGGGGGCGGGTGGTCGACGACAAGTGGATCCGTCCGTTCGCGACCGTGCGCGCCACCGATGTGCTGCACGACGGCCTCGAGACACTGCAGCGCAAGGGTGCCCACCTCGCGCGGGTGGTCGATGACGAGGGCGAGACGATCGGCCTCGCGACCCTCGAGGACGTGCTGGAGGAACTGGTCGGCGAGATTCGCGACGCCGCTCACGCGGACGACTGAGTCGCCAGGGTCCTGCAAGGATCGGGGCGCGGGCCGGCTGTTTCGTCGCAGACCCGCACCAAAGTGTGCGACCCGCAGGAAACATCATGAGGGCCGCATCGTTTCCTGCGGGTTTGCGGTGGTTCGGGGGACCTCTCGTCCGACGGAACCGGGCCTCGTCTCGACGCGGCCTGGGGCGGCTGTTCCAGCGCAGACCGGCACCAAAGTGTGCGACCCGCAGGAAACTTCCTGACGGTCGCATCGTTTCCTGCGGGTTTGGTGATCCCAGGCGACCTCTCGTCCGACGGAACCGGGCCTCGTCTCGACGCCGCAGGGGCCCGCTCTTCCAGCAGACCGGCACCAAAGTGTGCGACCCGCAGGAAACTTCATGAGGGCCGCATCGTTTCCTGCGGGTTTGCGGTGGCCCGCCCCCCCGCGCGACCGACTAGGTCTCGACACGCCCGACACGCGGACACAACATCTGGGGGCTAACACCGGCCCGGATTCCTGTATATGGTGGTCTCGTTGCTGGTTCGCGGGTCCCTCCGGGGGGCACGCGAGGCAAGAGGGAATCCGGTGGAAGACCGGAACTGCCCCGCAGCGGTGAGTGGGAACGACCGCCGTCATCACGCACTGGGAGTGATCCTGGGAAGCGACGGCCAGTAGGAGGGTTCACGCCTCGACGTGACCCGGGCCCATGAGTCCGAAGACCTGCCAGCGACGGCCCCGCGCCGCGGGGTCGTGGTCACGGTCCCGTGGGAGGGCCCGCCGCTGGTTGCCCTCAGCGATCTCGTCGAGGTGGGTGATCCGTGCACCCTTCTCGCGTTGTCGTGACCCGTTCACGTCACGTCACGAGGGACCTGCACATGACCCCACCCACCAGTTCCACCAGTTCTGGCTCCACCAGCTCGGGCCCGACCGTCCGCATTCGCAAGCGCGACGGCAGTCTGGCGCCCTACGACGGCGCCGAGATCGCCCGCTCCATCGAGCACGCGGCCCGCGGCATCGACGACGCCGTCACCCGCACCGTGCAACTGCTCAGTGAGCTCGACATCGTCATCTTCGACCAGATGACCTCCGAACAACTGGACGAGGCCGTCATCCAGGTCGCCCTGCAGAATGTGCACGACGACCCCGCCTTCGACCGGATCGCCTCCCGGCTGCTGGTGAAGCAGCTCTACAAGGGGGTCTTCGGTGACACCCACGACCTGTTCGGTGACGCCGACCCCGAGACCGTGGCCCACCTGCATCGCGACCGGTTCGCCGATCACCTGCACGGCCTGGTCGATCGTGGGCTGGTCGACCGCAGGCTCGTCCGACTCTTCGACCTGACCGCCTTGGCGGCGGCCATCGATCCCACCCGCGATGACCTGTACGACCACACCGGGTTGCAGACGATGCGCACCCGCTACCTGCTCACCGGCGAGGACCGTCGCCCGCTGGAGACCCCGCAGTACTTCTGGCTGCGCGTCGCGATGGGGCTGTCGCTGAACGAGGACGACCCGACCGCCGCCGCCCTCGACTTCTACGCGTCGATGAGCCAGCTGGAATACCTGGCCGCCGGGTCGACCCTGGTCAACGCCGGCACCGCGCACCCGCAGCTGTCCAACTGCTTCGTGATGCAACTCGAGGACGAGATCGAACACATCGGCACCAGCCTGCGCGACGTGATGTGGATCACCAAGGGCACCGGCGGCATCGGGTTGTCGGTGACCAAGCTGCGGGCCGAGGGTTCGCCGATCCGATCGAACAACACCACCTCGACCGGGCCGATCCCGTTCATGCACACCATCGACTCGACGCTGCGGGCAGTGAGTCGCGGCGGCAAGAAGTTCGGGGCCCTGTGCTTCTACCTCGAGAACTGGCACCTCGACGTCGACCAGTTCCTCGACCTGCGGCAGAACTCCGGCGACCCCTACCGGCGCACCCGCACCGCCAACACCGCCCTGTGGATCTCGGACGAGTTCATGAAGCGCGTCGACGCCGACGCCGACTGGTACCTGTTCGACCCGCTCGACGTTCCCGATCTGGTGGAACTCACGGGGGCGGCCTTCTCGGCCCGCTACGCCGAGTACGTCGCCCAGGCCGAGGCGGGGGAGCTCGTCCGCTGGCGCAAGCTGAAGGCCCGCGAGCAGTTCCGGGCGATCCTGGTGACCCTGCAGACCACCTCCCACCCGTGGCTGACGTGGAAGGACACCATCAACACCCGGGCGCTGAACGACAACACCGGCACCATTCACCTGTCGAACCTGTGCACCGAGATCTGCCTGCCGCAGGATCGCGACAACATCTCGGTCTGCAACCTGGCCTCGGTCAACCTCTCCCGGCACCTCGGAGCTTCGGGTATCGATTGGGAGCTGCTGGCCCGGTCGACGCGTTCGGCGGTGCGCCAGCTCGACAACCTGATCGACATCACGCTGTCGGCGGTGCCCCAGTCGGAGGCCTCCAACCGCGCCAACCGGGCGATCGGGCTGGGCATGCTCGGCTTCACCGACGTGCTCGAACGACTCGGGCTGGCCTACGACTCACCCGAGGCCTGTGACCTTGTCGACCGCATCACCGAGTTCATCAGCTGGCACGCCATCGACGCCTCCTGCGACCTGGCCCGCCTTCGCGGCAGCTACCCCAACTTCGCCGGTTCCGGCTGGTCGCGCGGGCTCGTCCCGATCGACACCCTCGACCGGCTGGCGGACGACCGCGGAGTTCCCGTCGAGGTCGACCGCTCGGCGCGACTTGACTGGGCGGCGCTGCGGACGAAGGTGCGCGGGGGAATGCGCCACGCCACCCTGATGGCGATCGCGCCGACGGCCTCGATCGGTCTGGTGGCCGGCACCACGCCCGGGCTCGATCCGCGATTCAGCCAGTTGTTCAGCCGGGCCACCTCGTCCGGCAAGTTCCTCGAGGTCAACCGCAATCTGGTCGCCGACCTCAAGGCGATCGGGCTGTGGGACGACGTGCGCGGCGAACTGCTGCGCCACCAGGGCGACCTGCAGCAGGTGCCCGGCGTGCCGGACCGGCTCAAGCACGTGTACCGCACCTCGTTCCAGCTCGACCCGGCGGCCTTCGTCCGGATCGCCGCCCGCGCGCAGAAGTGGATCGACCAGGCCATCAGCCGCAACATCTACCTCGCCAGCCGCGACATCGGCGGCATGGTCGAGCTCTACTCGGCGGCCTGGCGGATGGGCGTGAAGACCACCTACTACCTGCACATGCAGCCCCGTCACACCGCCGAGCAGTCGACGGTGCGGGTGAACAAGGCCGAACAGGTCGGCTCGGGCTCGCGAGGTTTCGGACGAAGGCCCGCCCCCCACGTGGCGGCACCTCCCGGGGCGACAGCCGTTGCGATGCCGGCGGGTCGTCCAAACCTGGTGGCGGTGGAGCTGGTGGCGTCCGCAGACACGGACGACGCCTGCCCCACCGACCCGATGGAGCGGCTGCAGTGCGAGAGCTGCCAGTGATGGGGATTCTCGGTACCGGCATTGCCGAAGGACTGCTGCTCAAGCCCGTCACCTACCCGTGGGCGATGGAGTTGTACGAGCAGGCGGTCGCGAACACGTGGTTCCCCAACGAGGTGCAGCTGGGGGAAGACCTGGCCGACTTCGCCCGGCTGACCGACGACGAACGTCATGCCCTCACCCACCTGATGAGCTACTTCAACCCCAACGAGTTGCTGGTCAACAAGGCGCTCGCGTTCGGGGTCTACCCGTACCTGAACGCCGCGGAGTGCCACCTGTACCTGGCCAAGCAGATGTGGGAGGAGGCCAACCACTGCATGAGCTTCGAGTACGTGCTCGAGACCTTCCCCATCGACCGTGAGGCGGCCTACGGGGCGCATGTCGAAGTCGCGTCGATGGCGGCCAAGGAGGAGTTCGAGGTGCGCTACATCCGGCGGATGACCGAGGAGACCCTCGACATCTCGACCGCCGAGGGCAAGCAGGACTTCGTGCGCAACCTGGTGGCCTACAACGTGATTCTCGAGGGCATCTGGTTCTACTCGGGGTTCATGGTGGCGCTGTCGTTCCGCCAGCGGAACCTGCTGCGCAACTTCGGGTCGCTGATCGACTGGATCGTGCGCGACGAGAGCCTGCACCTGAAGTTCGGCATCAATCTCGTGCTGACCGTGCTCGAGGAGAACCCCGAGATCGCCACCGACGAGTTCGCCGACGAGATCAGGCAGATGGTGATCGATGCGGTGGTCATGGAGGAGGCCTACAACCGTGACCTGCTGCCCACGGGCATTCCGGGTCTCAACGCCGACTACGTGAACGCCTACGTGCGCCACCTCGCGGACCGGAGGCTGGAGGAGCTGGGCTTCGAGCCGCACTTCGGCGATGCGAACCCGGCCAAGTGGATGGCGACGGCCAACGACACGTTGCAGCTGGTCAACTTCTTCGAGTCGATCAACACCAGTTACGAGGTGAACGCTCGGGCGGGGAGCTGACGGGAGGTGCACCAGAACTCGGTTCCAGTTGGGGGACCGGCCGCCATCGCGGGGGGTCCGGTCGAACTGGAACCGAGTTCTGGTGCTTCGGTCGGGCAGACCGACGGCGGGTAGCCTTGCGGCGTGAGCGAACCGGACCTGTCGAAACTGCCGCCTCCCGTCGTCGAGACCGACGAGGCTCAGGCGACGGCGGGCGCCACCCCCACGCAGCCGCCCGGGCAGCCGCCCGCCGAGCCTCACGGGCAGCCACAGGAGTGGTGGCAGGCCGAGGGCATGCCGTGGAAGCACAAGCCGACCAGCGCCGACAAGTGGTGCATGGGCTGGATCGTGTTCATGGGGCTGTTCGGGCTGGCCATGCTGCCGTTGCGCGGGTGGCTGCTGGGTCTCGACCCGCCACTGCTGTTGGCGCTCACCGGGTCACGCACGGGTGCCGCCGCCACCGGGGCCCTCGCCTCGCAGGGCCTGGCTCCCTCGTGGTGGCCGCTGGCCGCCGTGGCGGGATCGCTGATGAGCATCAAGTTCGACTGGGTCTTCTGGTGGGCCGGCAAGCTCTGGGGCCGAGGCATGATCGAGGTCTGGGCCGGCAAGAGCGAACGAGCCGCCAAGAACTACGCCCGCGCCGAGCGATGGGCCGGCAAGCTCGGGTGGCTGGGCATGTTCGTCGCCTACGTGCCGATCCCGCTGCCGCTGATGCAGGTGATCTTCGTGCTGTTCGGGGCCTCGGGCATGAGCTGGAAGCGGTTCATGGTGCTCGACTTCATTGCCTCGACGCTGTGGCTGGCCGTCTACTTCGGCTTCGGCTGGCTGGTGGGTGAACCCGCGGTGGCGCTGCTGAAGACCTACGCGAAGTACGCCAATTACGTGGCCATCGCCCTGGTGGTCTTCGTCGTGTTCACCGCCTTCCGCAACGGCGGCAAGCAGCGTCAGGCCTGAGGCTTCGGCCGCCCCCACAGCAGAACACCAGCCTCTGCTCGAAACACCACCGGAGACGGTGGGCGTGTGAGCAGAGGCTGGTGTTCTGCGTGAGGGATGGGCCGTGGGTGGGCCGGGGGCGGGGTCAGCTCACTTGGCCTCGCGGGTGAGGTTGCGCCACACCCCGATCGCTCCCGGCACCAGCACCCACAGGCCGACCGCGGTCGCCAGCTTCCACCAGCCCAGGTGGGGAGGCTCGTTGGCATAGAGCACGACCGAGGCGGTGTTCAGGTCGATCCAGTTCATCACGGCCTGCACCTTGTCACCGGCCAGCACGAGGGCGCCGGTCACCTGCGGGATGGCAAGGAACACCACGATGGCGGCGGCGCTGTTCATCAGCAGCAGTCCGAACGCCGCGGCCATGCCGTTCGACAGCAGGAACCCGGCGAGCAGCCCCGCCAGTTGCTGGGCGTCCGTGTGCCAGTCGACGCTGCGGTCGGCGAGGCCGGCCCCGATCACCGAGGTCAACGCCGACAAGCCCTGCGCCCAGAGCCATCCGAGCAGGCTGATCAGCACGGCGACGACACCCTTGGCGGCGAGCACTCGTCCGCGTCGGGGTTCGATGGCGAAGGTGGTGAGCGTCGTCCGCTGGCCCCACTCCTGGCTGAACAGCAGGATCACGACGACGGGAACCAGGATGTTCACCGGCAGCGCCACGAAGTTCGAGGGTGCCGCCCACGCGGTCGTCGAGAGGGCGTCGGAGAACTGGCGATAGAGCAGCGCAACCCCGGCGGCGACGGCGACGGAGCCCAACACCGCGATCGCCATCAACACCATGCCGGCGCGGGTGTCGACCAGCTTGCGGAACTCGACCCGCACCAGCCGGTCGAAGCTGACGCGGTCGGCGACAGCGACCGGGGGAAGGGTGCGGATCGCGGCGTTGGCGCTGGTCACGCCAGCGGGCTGGGTCTGGGTCGTGGTCATGCTGCCACTCCTTCGCGTGAGGTCGACATGGTGCGTTCGAGGAACATCTGCTCGAGGTCTTGGCCCTCGGAGAGCAGTTCGGCGATGGTGCCGTCGGCGACGATGCGGCCGTTGCCGATCATCACGATGCGGTCGGCAACCTGCTGCACCTCGTGCAACAGGTGCGAGCTGAGCAGCACAGTGCCGCCACGGTCGGCGAAGCCGCGCAGCAGCCCACGCATCCAGTGGATGCCGTGCGGGTCGAGGCCGTTGGCGGGCTCGTCCAGGATCAGCACCTCGGGGTTGCCCAGCAGGGCATGGCCGATGCCCAACCGCTGGCGCATGCCCAGCGAGTACTGCCCGACCCGCTTGCGCGACTCCTTCTGGGTGAGTCCGACCAGTTCGAGCACCGCGTCGACCCGGGACGAGGGGATGCCCATCGCGAGGGCTCCCAGAGCGAGCACCTCTCGTCCGGTACGACCGGCGTGCTGGGCCGACGCGTCGAGCAGGATGCCCACCGTGGCGGCCGGGTTGGGCAGATCGGTGTAGGCGCGGCCGAGGATGGTGACCTCGCCGGACGTCGGGCGCGTCAGCCCGACGGCGGCGCGCATGGTGGTGGACTTGCCGGCTCCGTTGGGACCGAGGAATCCGGTCACCAGACCGGGCTCGGCCGTGAACGACACGTTGTCGACGGCGAGCACGTCGCCGTACCGCTTCGTCAGGTTCGAGATGGTGATCATGGCCGTCAGCCTGCTCTGGCCACCCGGGGCGCCGCCACGGGCGAAGGGCGATGCCGCCACCGCCCAACCGACCGGCACTCTGCGACCAAAGTCGCGTGCTGGTCGACCTGTGGGGGCGGACGGCCCGACGGCCCGGCCCTAGGCTGGCTGGCATGTCCGAGTCCCTGCCCGCCCAGACGCGCCCGACGGGCTGGGCGCTGGTGTGGCGGTACGGGCTGGCGATCATCTATGCCGCGCTGACGTGGCTGGTGCTGATCGCGCTGCAGGTCAGCGGGCAGCAGGAAGTGACCATGCGCCCAGCGCTCGTGGTCGCCGACGTGGTGCTCGGTACTGCGGCGCTGCTGCTGATCAGATTCCGCCATCGGTACCCGATCTTGACGGCCGTGGTCATGCTCGCGATGGCCACCTTCGCGAGTTCGGCCTCGCTGGTCTCGGGATGGGCACTCGTGCACGTCGCCACGCGTCGCCGCTGGCGCGAGGTGCTGCCGCTCGCGGCCGCCGGCACCGTGTTGTCGATGCTCAGCGTGATGCTGCAACTGCAGGTCTTCCGCATCGTCAACACGGCCACCATGCCCGTTTGGGCCGTCTTCCTGCAGACCCTGGCCTGGACCGTGCTCGGGATCGGCATTTCGATCGCCGTGGGATTCTCGCTCGGCGCCCGCCGTGACCTGTTGGCGAGCCTTCGGCAGCGCGCCGAGGACGCCGAGCGCAATCAGGAGTTGATGGTGCTGCAGGGGCAGTCGGCCGAACGCAACCGCATCGCCCGCGAGATGCACGACGTGCTGGCCCATCGCATCTCGCTGGTGAGCATGCATGCCGGCGTGTTGGCCTACCGCACCGACCTCAGCGCCGACCAGACCCAGGAGATCGCCTCGCTCATCCAGGAGAACGCGCACCAGTCGCTGACCGAGCTGCGCACGGTGCTCGGCACCTTGCGGCAGGACGGGCCCGAGCCGGCCGACGGCGAACCCGCACCCGTCGAGAAGCCCCAGCCGACGATGCACCAGGTCGGCGATCTGGTCGCCGACGCCCGCAACGCCGGGGAGAAGATCGACTTCGTCAACGAGGTGGAGCACCCCGAACTGCTGCCAGCGCTGACCGGCCGGCACGCCTACCGGGTGGTGCAGGAGGCGCTGACCAACGCCCGCAAGCACGCGCCCCATGCGCGCGTCACCCTGGAGCTGTCGGGTCGTCCGGGGGAGGGGTTGGTGATCCGCTGCACGAACCCCCTGAGCACGGGGACCGCGGGGCTGCCCGGGGCGGGGCTGGGACTGTTGGGACTGGCCGAGCGCGCCCAGGTCATGGGCGGCCGGATCGGTCACGGTGTCACCGACGACCGTCGGTTCGCATTGGAGGTGTGGTTGCCATGGTGAGTCCGATCACGATCCTGCTCGTGGACGACGATCCGCTCGTCCGGGCCGGGCTGAGGTTGATCCTCGGCGGAAGCGCCGACCTCGTCGTCGTCGGCGAGGGCGCGGATGGTTCCGAGGCTGAGGGGCTGGTGGACGAGCACCGTCCCGACGTGGTGCTGATGGACATCCGCATGCCGCGTGTCGACGGGCTGACCGCCACCGAGGGACTGCTGGCGCGTCCGAACCCGCCCAAGGTGGTCATCCTGACCACGTTCGACGCGGACGACATGGTGCTGCGGGCACTGTCGATCGGCGCGTCCGGGTTCCTGCTCAAGGACACACCGCCGGCGCGCATGGTCGAGGCCATTCACCAGGTGGCTGCCGGCGAGCATTCGTTGTCGCCGACGGTCACGGCGCAGGTGATCGCCGCCGCCACCCACGGGCAGGGATCGACGCGCAAGGACGAGGCGCTCTCCTCGCTGGCGCTGCTCACCGAGCGTGAGCACGAGGTGGCGCTGGCGATCGGCAAGGGGATGACCAATGCCGAGATCTCGCGCTCGCAGTACATGTCGATCGCGACGGTGAAGGCGCACGTCACCCGGATTCTCGAGAAGCTCGGGGCGACCAACCGGGTGCAGGTGGCCATCCGGGTGCACGACGCCGACCTCGGCTGAGTTCATGAGTTCCGGCGGTCGAGTGTTGCCGCCCACGTCACTCGCATCTGCCGCCTCTTGTCGCGTTTGCACCATGGTGCAACGTGGGCAGATGTCACCAGAGGCGGCAGATGGGCCTGTGGTCGAGCGCGCGGAAACGAGGTGGAGCCCCCTGTGGGAGTCGAACCCACGACCCCCTGTTTACAAGACAGGTGCTCTGGCCGCTGAGCTAAGGAGGCGTGCGCGCGACCGGGTCCGGCCGCGAACTCGCACCATTGTGGCGCAGCGCCCGTGAGTGTCGCCAACCCGGGAGAGCCGCCACCCGCTGACCGGTTGCCAACGGCGGGGATGCCAGAATCGTCTGCGTGAGTGAGCAGAACGAATGGCAGCGCGTCATCGCCGCCGACCCCGACCACAGCCACCGCTACGTGCAGCGGTTCAAGACGATGGCCGCCAACGGAGCCGACCTGCACGGTGAGGCCCGCATGATCGATGCCATGGTGGCGCGCGGTGCGCACGTGCTCGACGCCGGCTGCGGTCCCGGCCGGGTGGGCGGTGAACTGCACCGCCGCGGCCACCGGGTGGTGGGAGTCGACCTCGACCCGGTGCTGATCGAGGCAGCCGAGGCCGACGAGCCCGGCCCGACCTGGCTCGTCGGTGACCTCGCCGAACTCGACCTTCCGGGGCGCGGCATCGCCGACCCGTTCGACGCGATCGTCTGCGCCGGCAACGTGATGGCCTTCCTCGCACCGTCCACCCGCGTCGAGGCGCTCCGGCGATTCGCGCGCCATCTGACGGACGACGGCCGCGCCGTCATCGGCTTCGGCGAGGGCCGCGGCTACGAGTTCACCGACTTCATCCGTGATGCCCATCAGGCGGGACTTGAGCTGCAGCTCGGACTGTCGACCTGGGACCTTCGCCCCTTCGAGGAGGACTCGACCTTCCTGGTGGCCGTGCTCGGCCGCCGCTGATCGCGTAGGAGTCAGGGACGAGCGATCCGACCCGGCTCAGACTCCGGCCGCGGCCAGGAAGGCGCGGCAGTTCCCGTCCAACTGCACCATCTCGCCCGCCGGCACGAAGACGGCCTTGCCCTGCACCAGTTCGACGGTCTCGTCGGCCGTCGCCAGCGCAGCGTGGCCGGCCACCACGAACAGGATCCGCGCCGAGTCCACGCCCGGCAGCATCACCGACTGGTCGCCACGGGCATCGATCTGCCACAGCGAGAACTCCGGCGCCGAGGTGGGGAAGCGCAGGACTCCGGCCGATTCCCGACCCGGCGACTCCGGGTGGGGAGCGAGCACGTCGACCGGGGCGGCGGCGAAATCGACCACCGCCACCAGGGCGTCGACATCGATCCGCTTCTTGGTCAGCCCACCCCGCAGCACGTTGTCGGAGTTGGCCATCACCTCCACCCCGGTGCCCCGCAGGTAGGCGTGCATGTTGCCGGCGGGCAGGAAGATCGCCTGGCCGGGCTCGAGTCGCACGCGGTTCATCAGCAGCGCCGCCAGAATCCCCGGGGACGAGGGGTGGTGCTCGTCCAGTTCGACGGCCGTGCGGCAGAACTCACCCAGCGGGCCGTCGTCTGACACGTGGTTGACGGCCGAGGCGACGACTTCATTGACCAGGTGAACCCGGTCGTCGTCCAGGCTGAGCACGTCGAGGAAGACTTCGGCCAGGCCGGCATCGCCCGCTCGCTGCGTGAGCGGGCCGATCACCTGCTCGAGCCCGTCGATCGGGCCCAGGCCGTCGAACAGGCTGGCCGTCTCGCGGGGGTCACGGAATCCGCAGAGGGCGTCCATGGGGCTCAGGGCCACGATCATCTCGGGCTTGGGCCAGTCGTCGGCGTAGGTGCGCTGGGGCGAGCCCACGGGCAGACCCGAAGCATTCTCGGCGGCGAACCCGGCCTCGGCCTGTTCGCGCGACGGGTGGGCCTGAAGGCTGAGCGGCTGGTCGGCCGCGAGCACCTTCAGCAGGAACGGCAGCCGGTCGCCGAAGCGCTCCCGACTGCGCTCACCCAGCACCTCGGGATGCTCGGCGACCAGCCGGTCGAGGGTGCCGTCACCCTCCACCACGGAGGGCCCGGCCGCGTGGGCCCCGAGCCAGTACTCGGCCTGGGGTTCGCCGGTGATCTCGGTGTTCAGCAGGGTGGGAATGGCCTCGACCGACCCCCAGGCGTAGTCCTTGACGACCCCCGTGAGTGCCCGCATCAGCCGGTCACTCCGGCCCGCCACTGATCGAGCAGCCCGGCCACCTCGAGGGTCGCCTGCCACGGCACCGCCGCCGACTCCACGGCACCGGCCCGCAGGCAGCGGTGCACTTCCTGAATCTGGTGGACGAAGCCCGCGTCCTGCGCGACGAAGGTCTGGGTCTCGCCGCCCTCGGGGGTGAACAGCAGGGTCTGCGGGTTGAGGAAGTTGACCAGTTCGAGCTGGCCCAAGGTGCCGAACAACGTCAGCCGCTGGTCGCCGCGGGCGTCGAGCGAGCTCACCAGCGTGCCGAAACAGGCGTCACCGGCCAGGGCGTCCCAGCGCAGGTGCGCCACGGAGGTGGCGTCGACCCCGGTGCGGGGGTGGTTGGTGCCCTCCGCCGACAGCGAGGTCGGGTTGCCGAGCATCACGTGCGCGGCGTGCATCGGGTAGACACCGAGGTCGAGGATCGCCCCACCGGCGAGGTCGGGGTTGAGCAGGCGGTGGTCATCGTCCCCGTCGAAGCGGAACGCGAACGTGCACCACAGGAATCGGGGATCGCCGAGCAGGCCGTCCTCGACGAGCTTGCGGGCGCGCAGCACCAGCGGGTGGCAGCGCGTCCACATCGCCTCCATGCAGAAGACGCCGTGGGCGCGGGCGGCGTCGATGATCGCCGTGGCGTTCTCGAGGGTGTCGGCCATCGGCTTCTCGATGAGCACGTTCTTGCCGGCCTCGATCGCCTGGATGGCCTGCTCGCGGTGCAGGTTGTGCGGTGAGGCGATGTAGACGGCGTCGAGGTCGTCGCGGGCGAGCAGTTCGTCGTACGAGCCGTGCGCATGAGGCACCGCGTGCCGGGCGGCGAAGTCGCCGGCGCGGTCGAGGGAGCGGGAGCCCACGGCCACCAGTTCGGCCTCGTCGGGCAGGGTGGCGAGCGAGCGGGCGAACTTTTCGGCGATGTTCCCGGGGGCGACGATGCCCCAGCGGACGCGGTCGCCGGCCACCGGCTTGAAGGTGTCGGTCATGCGCCCATCCAAGCACGCGCGCGGGGTGGCCTCGACTGCCGTTCGCGGATTCTCATGGGCCTCACAGGGACTAATGACATGGCTGTGATTCCCACCTACACTGGGGCACATGTCTGCCGCCGCCCACGAGTCAAGCTCTGCCGTCGAAGCGTCCGCGCTCAGCGCGCGCGACCGCGAGATCCTCGACTTCGAGGACAGCTGGTGGGCAGCCCCGCAGGGCAAGGAGGCCGAGATCATGGAGCGCTTCTCGGTCAGCTCCGCGGTCTACCACCAGATTCTCAACCGACTGTTGGACGACCCGGCTGCCCTCGCGCACAAGCCCCTGCTGGTGAAGCGGCTGCGCCGGTTGCGCTCGGCCCGCCGCGAGCACCGCTCGGCCGGGCGTCTCAGGACTGGTCGCTGACCCCAGATCGTCCCCGTGGCGATCGGCCTCGCTCGAACAGCAGGGTGCGGGCCTGCCGCCAGCCCTCGCGCAGCGGACGCTTGGCGCGGTCGGTGTAGCCACCCAGCCTGAGGTCGGCGGCGCGTTCGAACGCGTTGGCCGAGGCCCGGTCGCCGGTGCGCAGCCACGACCACGCCATCGCCGCCGTGTAGAGGGGCAGGAAGGGCGCGCCCAGGCAGAAGGTCCACTGCCAGGTGTGGTGTTCCTCGTGTTCCAGCGTGCCGGGCCACTGCGCCTCGGCGTCGGCCCAGGTCGGGTGCGAGGTGATCACCACACTGCCGACGGTGAACGCCCCGGCCATCGGGAAGGGCAGGCGGTAGCCCTCGGCCATGGTCAGGCCCCGTGGCCCCCTCAGCACGCGACTGCCGCCGGCCCTCGCGATCGCGAGACCGAGCGGCGTCGACAGATTGGCCCAGTTGCCGAGGTTGCGCACGCGGGCCATCACCGAGGGGGTCGTGCGGGCTGAGGTGTCGTCCACGCCTCCATCGTGCCGGAACCGACGAAGACCGCGCCAGAGGGCGAGACGATCGCCTGCCGCCCGTGGCCACTCCTTTGCACTCGCATGGTGCGAGTGCTAAAAATGGGGTTGGCACTCGATGCGTCCGAGTGCCACCGGCAGGCTTGGTGAGGTCCCCATGGGCCGTCCGTCGCGGGCACCGACCTGGCGTACCGTTTCCGACGCTGGAGGACTTACCCCATGGCAAAGCTCATTGAGTTCAACATCGAGGCCCGCCGCGGTCTTGAGCGGGGCATGAACACCCTGGCCGACGCGGTCAAGGTCACCCTGGGCCCGAAGGGCCGCAACGTCGTGCTGGAGAAGAAGTGGGGCGCCCCCACGATCACCAACGACGGTGTGTCGATCGCCAAGGAGATCGAGCTCGAGGACCCCTACGAGAAGATCGGCGCCGAGCTGGTCAAGGAAGTTGCCAAGAAGACGGACGACGTCGCTGGCGACGGCACCACCACCGCCACCGTGCTGGCTCAGGCGCTCGTCCGTGAGGGCCTGCGCAACGTCACCGCCGGTGCGAACCCCATCGAGCTGAAGAAGGGCATCGAGACCGCCGTCAAGGCCATCTCGGACCAGCTGCTCGACCAGGCCAAGCCGATCGAGACCCGTGAGCAGATCGCTGCCACCGCGTCGATCTCGGCCGCCGATCCCGGCGTCGGCGATGTCATCGCCGAGGCCATGGACAAGGTCGGCAAGGAAGGCGTCATCACCGTCGAGGAGTCGAACACCTTCGGCATCGACCTCGAGCTGACCGAGGGCATGCGCTTCGACAAGGGCTACATCTCGCCCTACTTCGTGACCGACACCGAGCGCATGGAGGCCGTGCTCGACGATCCCTACATCCTGATCGTCAACTCGAAGGTCTCGAGCCTCAAGGATCTGCTGCCCGTGCTCGAGAAGGTCATGCAGTCGGGCAAGCCGCTGCTGGTGATCGCCGAGGACGTCGACGGTGAGGCCCTGGCCGGCCTGATCGTCAACAAGATCCGGGGCACCTTCAAGTCGGTGGCCGTCAAGGCTCCCGGCTTCGGCGACCGCCGCAAGGCCATGCTGACCGACATCGCCATCCTCACCGGTGGCCAGGTCATCTCCGAGGAGGTCGGCCTGTCGCTCGACACCGTCACCCTCGAGCTGCTGGGCAAGGCCCGCTCGGTGGTCGTCACCAAGGACGAGTGCACCATCGTCGACGGCGCCGGCGATGCCGAGCAGCTGAACGGTCGCGTCTCGCAGATCCGCAAGGAGATCGAGAACTCCGACTCGGAGTACGACCGCGAGAAGCTGCAGGAGCGCCTGGCGAAGCTGGCTGGCGGCGTGGCCGTCATCAAGGTCGGCGCCGCCACCGAGGTGGAGCTCAAGGAGCGCAAGCACCGCATCGAGGACGCCGTGCGCAACGCCAAGGCTGCCGTCGAGGAGGGCATCGTCGCCGGTGGTGGCGTGGCCCTGCTGCAGGCCGCCAAGGCTGCCAACGTCGACGGGCTGACCGGCGACGAGGCCACCGGCGCGCAGATCGTGTTCTCGGCCGCCGCTGCTCCGCTGCGCCAGATCGCCGTCAACGCCGGCCTCGAGGGTGGCGTCGTTGTCGAGAAGGTTGCCTCGCTCGAGCCCGGCCAGGGTCTGAACGCGGCCACCGGTGAGTACGTCGACATGATCGCCACCGGCATCATCGACCCCGCCAAGGTGACCCGTTCGGCGCTGCAGAACGCCGCGTCGATCGCCGCGCTGTTCCTGACCACCGAGGCCGTGATCGCCGACAAGCCCGAGAAGGCTGCGCCTGCTCCGGGCGCCGGTGACGGCGGCATGGGCGGCATGGACTTCTGATCGGCAACGATCCGAGTCCGGTCGAACCACCGGTCTGAACGACACGCCGACGGGCGGTCCTCGCAAGAGGGCCGCCCGTCGGCCGTTGTGCGCCAGACTTGTGCCATGTCGGGACTGCTCGAAGTGATTGCTCTGCACGAGAACGATGCGCGCCGCGCCGAGGAGGGTGGCGCCGACCGGGTCGAACTGCTCGGGTCGATGGACCACGAGGGCATGGCCCCCGAACCAGCGCTGGTCGAGCGCACCCGCGCCGCCACGTCGATCCAGATTCGTCCGATGGTCAGGCTGCGCGAGGGCTGGTCGACCGACGGGGGAGAGGCGACCCGCCTCAAGGGGCTGATCCGCGCCTACGTCGACGCCGGCGCCGACGGGGTCGTGGTGGGCTTCCTCAACGGGCTCGGCGAGGTCGACATCGAGGTGGTGCGCGACCTCACCACCGGCATCGGCGTGCCCTGGACCTTCCACCGCGCCATCGACTGGGCCTTCGACTACCGCAAGGCCTGGTCGACCGTGCTCGGCTTCGAGGGCTTCGACCAAGTGCTGACGGCCGGGTCGTCCCGGGGGTTGGAGCACGGGTTGGACGAGGTGCTGGCCGTCTGTCGGGACGAGCCTGCGGCCGCGCCGGTCGTGATGGCGGGCGGCGGGCTGAGCGCCGAGCACGTGCCGTGGCTGGTCAGGGCCGGAGTGCGGGCCTTCCACATCGGCACGCCCGCTCGTCCGGACCGTTCCTACAAAGCGTGGGTCGATGCCTCACTGGTGCACAGCTGGCGTGCGTTGATCGACACCGAGATCGGGCACCTCGGCTGATCCGGGTCAGCTGAACAGGCCCCCGAGCACGCCGCCGCTGGCGCTCTCGCTGGGAGCGTTCTGGCGCACCCAACCCTGGAACGCGTCGGGGTTGCGGGACTGCAGGAACAGTCGCCCGGGGCCGGTGAACTCGAAGACGAACCCCTCGCCGGACTTCATGGACTGCAGGGTTCGTCCGCGCACAGCTCGCCGCAGTTCGAAGCGCACCCCCAGGTCGTAGGCGACCACGTGACCCGTGTCGACCACCACGGTGTCGCCGGGCTGCAGGTCGACGACGTCGAGGGCACCGTAGACCGACAGCACCACCTGACCGTGGCCCGCGGCGTGCAGGCCGAAACCGCCCTCGCCGCCGAACAGGTTCGCCATGCCGCCCCACTTGGGGGTGACCTCGGTGCCATGGCTGTTGGCGAGCCAGCAGCCGCGGGTGACGAAGTACGGACGATCCGGGGTCAGGTCGAGCGCGATCAGATCCCCGGGCAGTACCGCGGAGACGTCGACCCATCCGCCCTGCGGACCGGCCGTGGCGGTGGTGACGAAGAAGGATTCGCCGGAGAGCACCGAGCGTTTGAGGCCGGCCATCAGCCCGCCGCCGGTGTCGGCGGAGATCTGCAGACCGGCCGAGTGCATCATCATCGAGCCCGACTCGATGCGCACCGGTTCACCGGGTGCCAGGTGCAGTCGCGCGACGGCGAACGAGGGCTGGTGACGAATCTGGGTCTGCATCGGCGGGCCTCTCGGTCGGTGTGCTGACCCTCATCGTAGGTGCGAGGCCGGTCAGCGTGGGAGAGGTCGCCGACGGGGTGCGAGCGGGCGCTGACGGGGTGGGCGCCGTTGCTGACCCGGTGGGGCGTCGACGGCGCCAGTACCCGATGATCGCGACCGTGAGCAGGCTCGGCCAGGGCGACCGGGCCCCGGCGGGGGATCACCCGACCGCCGATGACCGGCAGCCACGAGAACCAGCGCTCGCCCCAGCGCCGGGCCAACCCGACGCAGGCGATCGCCCCGCCCAGTTGGAGCACGTCGAGGGTGAGCACGTAGCGGATCGCCTCGGGGTTGGACCGGAACAGCGGCGCCAGCGCGAAGCCGGTGTCGGCGCCCGCCAGCATGGCGATGCGCCAGCCGATGGAGGGCAGCACGCTCGCCAAGCAGCCCCAACTGGCGAGGCTGGCCCAGCGCTGAGGGATGCGACCGGTGGCACCGGGGGCGAGCAGCTTCCGAACGCCAACCCCGGTTGGCTGCCTCGCTGGCCGGAGCCCAGGACGACCTGCACTCCCGGGTCGTGCACGCCAACGACGCCATCGATGACGAGACCGTGGCGCTCGCAGGGCGGCTCTACGGCGAGGTCACCGAGCGTCGGGTGGCGGTACTGCGGGTGGCCACCCGGCTGTGCCCGTACGGTTTGGTGCGACCCTACGTGGGCGGAGAGTTGCCCGAGTGGGCCGAGGATGCCTGCCTGGCGGCCGGTCGGGCCATCGCGGAGTTGGGTCGCTGAGGCCCGGCGCCAGGCCTTGGTCGGTGCTGGCCTCAGCCGATCGTGAACCCTCAGCCGATCGTGAACCCTCAGCCGATCGTGACCCTCAGCCGATCGTGAACAGGGCGAGGTCGCGGGCCCCGATCTGCGCGGTGTCGCGTTCCTCGCCCGACCAGACCTCGGTCACTCGTCCGTAGTCGGTGCCCAGCAGACCGGTCAGGTCGAGCACGTTCTCGGTGCCGTTGTCGACGCGCAGCAGCCCATCGCGCAGCGTGATATCGAGCGGACGAGTGGGCTCAGAGAAACTTTCACCCTGACCGAGCACGCCGACCGCGAGCCGACCTCCCGACAGCGGGCGCGCCCACACGTCGAAGCGGAACTCGCGGTGGATGCGGCGACCCTGCTGCCCGAGCGGGTCCTGGTTGATGGCCACCATGCGCGGGTTGATGAGCAGGTCGGCTACGGCGCGGGTCATCGTTCGCACGTCGTTGCCGGCCATCAGCGGGGCGGCCAGCAGCGCCCACAGCCCGACGTGGGAGCGGCACTCGGGCATGCTCAACCCGGGATTGCCGGCCTGCAGCATGTCGGGATCGTTCCAGGCTCCGGGCCGTGAGAACTGCTCCAGACCTCGCTGGGACTCGGCGAGCCAGCTGACGGAGCGGAAGGAGGGCTCGATGTCGGGGGTGGTGCGCCACAGGTTCGCCACGCCGGGGGCCCACTCCCACGGGTTGGTGCGGCCGTACTCCGAGATCGAGTAGACGTAGGTGCGGGGCGATTCGGCGATCAGCCCGCCCATGTGTTCGAAGGCCTGGCGGTAGCTGAGCCCGGTGTCGTCGCGGCAGGCCTCGCACCAGTCGTACTTGAGGTAGTCGACGCCCCACGAGGTGTAGGTGTCGAGGTCGTCGCGCTCGTGGCCGAAGCTGCCCAGCCCCTCGCCCGGATAGGCGTCGTAGATCATGGCGCAGGTGGCTCGTCCGGGAGTGAGGTACATGCCCAGCTTCAGCCCGCGCTGGTGAATCTGGTCGGCCAGCCAGGCCATGCCCTGCCCGAAGCGGACGGGATCGCTGGTCAGGTAACCGTCGGCCGTGCGGCGCGGCGCCTGCCAGCCGTCGTCGATCACCAGGTACTCGTAGCCGGCGTCACGCAGGCCGGTCGAGACGATCAGGTCGGCCATCTGGACGAGCTGTTGCTCGTCGATCTTGGTGCGGAAGGCGTTCCAGGAGTTCCAGCCCATGGGCGGGGTGGGGCAAGCAGCGAGCGGCATGGGCCCAGTCTGCCTGCCCTAGGCTCGCGGGGTGGACCCGGAATCGACGCTGACCCTGATCGCCCGTCGCCACGACCTGACGGGTGCCTTCAGTCGGCTGACCGAGGGGCAGACCAACCACGTGTTCACCAATGGACGCGAGGTGGTGCGGTTCGCCCGCGACCCGCTGCGCGGCACGGTCAGCGACGTCGGGGAGTTCGAGCGCGAGGCCTGGTGCGCCCGGGCGGCCGCCGCGGTCGGGGTACCGACGGTCGAGGTGCTGGTGGTCGACGAACTGCCGGCGGACGACCTCGAGTCGGGGCGCGTGCCGTACCAGGTGCAGCGATTCGTCGAGGGCACCCATCCGACGTCTGAGACCCCGGCGTTGTGGGAGCGGCTGGGGGAGTACGCGGCCAGCCTCGCGACGGTGTCGTTGCGCGATGCGCCCGACGGGCTGTTCAGTCGATTCGGACGAGACCTACCCCTGGCCTGGCAGCGGCACGTGGAGTACAACCTCGCCTCACTCGGCGATCGTGGCGACGGGGGCGACGGCGACCGGTTGCTCGCGCTGGGCGTGTACGAACCGGACGATCTCGACTGGTTGGTCGAGCGGACGAACGCCTGCCGGGCCCCGGGTGGTCGGTTCGGGCTGCACCACGGTGATCTCAATCCAGGCAACGTGCTGGTGCGACCCGACGGGGAACTGGTGCTGATCGACTGGGGGTCGGCCGCGGCTGGACCGGTGCCCTGGGGCGACCTGGTGCACCTGCACCGCATGGAGCACCTGTCCGGGGACAGGCTGCAGCAGGCGGCGACGTTCGCGGCAGCCTTCGGGGTCACGGCGGACGAGGTGCACGCCTCGCTCGGTGATCTCGACCTGCTGCAGGCCATGGATCTCGTCCGATGGGCCCTGGATCGGCGCCCGGATCTTCTGGCTGACCACGTCGAACAGGCGCGGGCGGTGGTCAGGCGGAGGAGCCGGGGTGAGCGTCGGTGAGGCGCTCGGCGACCTCCCAGAGTCGCGCGGCGGTCTCGGCGTCGGACATACGGCGATTCAGCTTGGCGGCACCTCCGGGGCCGCGCATGCCGAAGAGTCCGGTGGGGCCGAAGTAGTCGCCGCCGGTCTGCAGGGTCGAGGCCGGAACGGTCGCCGCCATCAGCAGGGGCTCGGCGCCCATGGCGGCCGACTGCCCGAACCTCGACCCGATGGCCGTGACCCGCTTCATCATCGTGCTGCCGCGGCCGAGGTTGGCGCCGGAGGTCTGCAGGTTGGTGTTGGCGTAGCCGGGGTGGGCGCCGACGCTGGTGAGGGTCCAGTGGTGCTCGCGGGCGAGTGTGGCGAGGTGGCGGAACAGGTGCACGTCGGCCAGCTTCGACTGGGCGTAGGCCTGCTCGGCCCGGTAGCGGCGGCTCGTCCAGTTCAGGTCGGAGAAGTCGATCCGCCCGAAGTTGGCCATGCCGCTGGCCATCGTCGCCACGCGCGGTGCGGGGGCTGCATTGAGCAGGGGCAGCAGCCCGACGGTGAGGGCGAACGGACCGAAGAAGTTGCTGCCCATCTGCAGTTCGAACCCGTCCTCGGTCTCGATGCGCTCGGGCGGGGTCATCACCCCCGCGTTGTTGACCAACAGGTCGAGGTGGTCGAGGTCGTCGGTGAGCGAGCGGACGAACGCGCGCACCGAGGTGAGGCTGGACAGGTCGATGATGCGCAGGTCGAGCGACGCGTCGGGGACGTCGGCGCGGATGGCGTCGATGGCGCGTTCGCCGCGGGTCTGGCTGCGGCAGGCCATGATCACGGTGGCACCGGCCGCGGCCAGGCGCTTGGCGGTGTGGAATCCCGTGCCCGAGTTGGCGCCGGTAACGACGGCGGTGCGGCCGCTCTGGTCGGGGACTGCGTACATGCCTTCACCGTACTCGCGGTGCGGTGGTTGATCGGGGGGTGGTGGTCCGGCAACAATCAGGGCCCATGGACGAGAGCACTGTGGCGGGGCGTTTCTGGAACGGCCTACAGGTCTTCGAGATCGATCCGGTGCACACGAAGCTCGCCACGGCAGTTCTCACCTTTCGGACGGGGGTGGTCGACGAGACCTGGCTGACCGCTGGGTGGACCCACCTGATCGAGCACGGCACGTTGCACGGGTTGGGCTCTAGGGGCTTGCAGGTCAATGGGCAGGTCGACCTGCTGCTTACCCAGCTCTGGTTTCAGGGGGCACCCGACGACGTCTGGCGTGCCCTCCGCATCGTCTGCGAGAGGCTGTCAGAGGGAGGGCCCTCCGACGTCACCCACGAGGTGAACATCCTGACCAAGGAGCGTCACGAGACGGGTGAGGGCACCGTGGACGGGCTGCTCCTGGCTGAGAGGTTCGGCGCCAGGGGGCCCGGGTTGATCCTGTTCCCCGAACCGGGACTGCCAGCGGCAACATCTACGCTCCTGAGGGAGTTCGCGCGATCTCGATTCACTGCTGACAACGCGCAACTGGTGGTTGATCGGGCTCTTCCAGACATGGAGCCCCTGCCGCTGCCTCGCGGCGAGCGACGGACTCCGGTCCTGCCGAAGAAGCGCACGCTTGGTCGTCAGTGGTTCGAACTGCCGCCGGGCCTGGAGGCCGTGGTGGCAGGAGGCATCGTTCGCCGTTGCTGGGCAGCTTCGGCTCTCGTGGACCTTCTGAACGACGGTCTGATGAAGATGTTCCGTGACACGTTGGGCTGGTCGTATGCGCCCGAGGCGATCTACCAGCCCATCAGCGGTACGGACGCCCACGTCATCCTGGTCGTACCGATCGGGCCAGACGTCCTCGGGGCGAGCGCACGCACGGTCGTTGACTGGATCGCTCGTCAGCGCGGCTCGCTGGCCAGTCAGGCAGCCCTGGATGAGCTGGTCGCGGGCGCCAACCTGTGGGACAGAACAGGGGTCGAGCGGGTGGAGATTGCCGTCCTTGAGGCGAGCCACGAACTCGTCGGTCTCCCGGATCGCGATCAGCGCGAGGCCCCGTCGCTGACCCTCGAGCAGATCCATGACGAACTCGAACGGCTGTGGGCGAGCCTGCTGGTGGGAGTTCCCATCGGGGCCGAACCGCCTGACGGTATCGCGGAGAGGGTGGAGGAGGCCACCTGCGGCCTCTCAGGTAAGTACTTCCCCATGCTGGGACGAGGCCTGCGAGGTCACGGCTGGATGTTGGACGGCACCAGGTTGTCGGCGGGAGCCAAGGGCGGGCCTCATCGGGTCATCGATCTTCGTGCGGTGATCGGGCTGACGCGACATCCCGACGGAGGCATGCTCATCGTTGCCGAGGACGGATTGGTCACAGTGTTCGAGCCCCGGTTGGTTCGCGACGGCGTGAAGCTGGGCCATCGGATCGCCGAACTCGTCCCTGAGGCTGTGCACGTACCAGGTCCCGAGCGACCTGCGGAGGAGGTGCCAGATGCTCCAAGCCTTTTGGCGCGTTGGTTCTGACACGCACCGGCGGTTGTCGGCCAATGGCGGTCAGGATGCAGCAGCACAGGCCGAGCGTTCCCTGCTGCGCAACGCCTCCTCTGTGGTGCTGCATCCTGACCACTGAGTCCGTTGGTGCCCGGTCGTCCGGGCTGGGCGTGACGCCACTCGGTGATGGTGCTTGACAAGGTCTTCTCCCGTCGTGAGAGTGGCCGCATGTCGCAGGTCGAGCCCGAGGAACGGGTGTGGATGGGCTGAGAATGCTGCGCGTCCCAGCGCCCAGCGATCACTTGATGACAGCGAGCCTGACCTTCCGGGTGGGCATGGCCGACGAGACGTGGTCCACCGCCGGTTGGACCCACCTGGTGGAGCATCTGGCGGCGGGCAGCGTGAGTGACAAGTCGGTGGCCTCGAACGCCAGCACGAGCCTGATCGACACCACCTTCCAGCTGCAGGGTCCACCCGCGGCTGTGATGGACGGGCTTGCCACCATCGCCCATCGCCTGGGCGACGACGCCTTCCCCGGGCTTGCCCATGAGGCAACCATCCTGCAGCAGGAGAATCGGCACCGGGGAACGAACCTGATCTCACACGCGCTGGCACAACGATTCGGTGCGGCGGGTCCCGGCCTCGTCCACTACGGCGAGCCAGGTCTGCCGGGCGCCACGGAGCAGTCCTTGCGCGAGCACGCGCGGCACTGGTTCACCGCCGAGAACGCGGTGCTGGTCGTCGCCGGTGACCTGCCCGCGGACTTCAGGCTCGGCCTACCGCGAGGAAACCATCGTCCCCCCACCGAGCCAGAGGCGATCGTGGGCCCACGCCACGTTTGGTACCCCGAACCTGCTGGTGGTGAATGGCTTGCCGCCTCCGGTCGGGTCGAGCGCACCTGGGCGACGGGCGTGATGGTCGCGCTGTTGTCGGACAGGTTCGTGCAGCGGTTCCGCCACGAACTGGCTTGGGCCTACGCCCCAGAGGTGGTGGTGGAGCGGATCGGAGCAGCGACCTCGGTGGTCATGCTGACGTGTCGGATCGAGCCCCAGCACCAGGCCGAAAGCTCGCAGGTCTTCATGGAGTGGTTGGACGAGGTCGGGAAGATGGGCTTCACCCAGCCAGAGGTCGACGAGTTCCGAGCACAGCGGCAGCCGTGGGAGGCCTCCGAGCAGTCGGCCTTCTACCGGGCGGTGGGCGAGGGCTACCAGACGCTGGCCGGTGAGGGGGTCGACGCGGGGAGACGGATGGAGGATGTCACCGCCGACGACGTCAACGAACAGCTGCGCCATCTTGTCGACAGCCTGTTCCTCGGACTCCCCCCTCGGGCTCTGGTACCCCCGGGCTTCCGCGAGTCGCAAGCTCCGATGGCGATGCGACCGGACGAGCCGTTCCACCCCTTGCTGGAGGTTCCGGCCGATGAGGTGCTGGGGTGGACGTGGGGGAGTGATCAGGTCTACTTCGGCGCCAGGAGCGGCCGAAATCGGATGATCCACCCGGCCAGGGTGCAAGGTGTCACCGTCTATCCCGATGGGGGCCTGCTGGTGGTGGACCACGAAGGTTTTCCCGCCCAGTTCGAGCCTGCCCTGCTCAAGAACGGCGACCAACTCGCGACGCGTCTGCTTGACGAGGTGCCCGCCACCGCAGTCACGCCGGGGCCGCCGCGAGACCCGCGGGAGATTCCCACGCCGGCGAGCGCTCGCGAGCGGCTGACCGCCATGGCCACCAAGCGGGTGCTGCAGCCGGGTGTCATCATCACGGCTCTCCTGCTGGTAGGGCTGGTGTTCAGACTGCTCACGTGGCTGCTCGAGGCGCAGCAGTGAGGTCAACCCAACTGGGGCGGTAGATCGTCCGCGTGGACGATCGTCAGGCTCGTCACCGCCCGGGTGAGGCAGACGTACAGCCGCCGCAGTCCGGTGAGTTCGTCGGCCTCGCCAGCGACGATGGCGGCCGGTTCGGCCAGCACGACGTGGTCGAACTCCAGACCCTTGGCCAGCGACGCCGGCACCAGCTCGACCGGCACGCGCCGGGCCTGCTCGTCGTCGGTTCCGTCGGGCAGCGGCTGGTCGTCGCGGCCCACCACCACGTGGGGAACCCCCAGCTGCTGCGCGACGGCGTCGACCAGCGCGTCGGGCACCACGATGCCGATCATGCCCTCGCGCGCCGACACCTCCGTCACGGCCGCAGCCAGTGCGGGCACCAGGTCGTCCACGCGCCTGAAGTCGAGTTCACCGCGCGCGTGGCGGATCGACCGGGGTGGGGTCAGCCCAGGCGCGATGGCCGGCAGCAGTCGGGCCGCGTAGTCGATCACGTCGCCGGGAACCCGGAACCCCTCCACCAGTTCGTTGACCGTCGCCTCGGGGTGGCCGAGGTGGGTCAGGGACTCGTCCCACGAGCGGGCGCCCCACGGAGTGGTGGCCTGGGCGAGGTCGCCCAGCAGCGTCACGGAGCCGGTGGTGGCGCGTCGTCCGACCGCGCGCAGCATCATCGGGGAGAGGTCCTGGGCCTCGTCGACGATCACGTGCCCCAGGCTCGGGGTGCGCTGGAGCAGGTCGGTCACCTCGTCGACCAGCACCAGTTCGGCCAGCGTCCACCGGCGTGACGCCGGCGACTTCTTCGGCGCGGTGTCGCCGAGCGCCAGCTGTTCCTCGGCGGTCAACACGCCGTCGGCGTTCGCGGCCAGGAAAGCGGGGTCTGACAAGAGGCGATGCACCAGGGTGGGTGCCTTCAACGGGGGCCACAGCTGCTTGGCCAATGCCTTCACCTCGGGGGAGCGGGCCACCTGGTTCTGCACCCGGTCGTCGGTGGCCTCCCCGGCCAGTTCGAGGCGCAGCAACACCTGGTGGGCCATCCGCTGGGGCAGCATGACGCGGCCCGCCTCGTAGCGCACGCCCCGGCTCACCACCCCGCGGACGGCATCGGCCAGCAGATGCGGCGGCACCCGCAACACGCGGTGCCCCGCCTTGACCGCCAGCACCTCGGTCGGCTCGCTGACATGCCCCCACACGGCCCGGCGCAGCACCTCAGCCATGCGAGCATCGCCCAGCAGCACCCCTCGGGCGGCGTCATCGGGTTGGTTCACGACCAGACCGGACGACGCCTCCACCAGCGACTGCACGGTCTGCTGGTCGGCGTCGATCTCTCCCAGCGCCGGCAGCACGTCGCCGATGTAGCTGAGGAAGGAGGCGTTCGGCCCGACCACCAGCACGCCCGCCCGCGAGAGCTGGGTGCGGAAGGCGTAGAGCAGGTAGGCGGCACGATGCAGGCCGACGGCGGTCTTCCCGGTGCCGGGTGCCCCTTGGATGGCCATCGACTGCTCGAGGTCGGTGCGCACCAGCACGTCCTGGTCGGGCTGAATGGTGGCCACGATGTCACGCATCGGGCCGGTGCGGGGTCGCTCGATCTCGTCGGTGAGGATCTGCGACGGTCCCGTGCTGGGTGCCGTCAGGGACTCGTCCTCGAAGGCGGTGATCTCGCCGTCGCGGAAGCCGAAGCGGCGCCGCAGCGAGCAGTGCATCGGATCGACCGACGACGCCCGGTAGAACGGCAGGGCCATGGGGGCACGCCAGTCCATCACCAGGGGGTCTTCGCCCAAGTCGGCGGAGACGTGGCGTCGTCCGACGTGGATCACCTCATCGCGTTCGGCGCCCAGGTGCTCGGAGTAGTCGATCCGGCCGAAGAACAGTGGCACCGTGGGGTCGTCCACGAGGGATTCGGCGCGGCGGAACAGCATCTGCTTGAGGTACTGGGTGCTGACATGGTTGGCACCGGTGACGGTGCGCCAGTCGCGCGTCTGGGCGCGCATGGCGGTGAGCGCCTCGCGGGAGCGGACGAGATGGGCGCGTTCGGCCTCGAGATCGGACGTTGGTTCAGACATGCGGATCCTTGGGGACGGCTGGCATGCCCGGCGGGACCACCCGACGGACGACTCGCGCCGGCTGACCCCTGCACGGTGACAGAGGGCGCCCGCGAGCTCTGGAACGGACGCACCAGCCTACGCCCGTGGCGGTCATGCCTGGCTCGCGGGAGTCTGCGCCAACCCGATCGGCGGGCCGGACGAGCGCGCTAGCGTGGGGTCATGAAGCTCTCAGCAGACCTCCAGAAGGCCTTCGACGCGCAGATCACGCTCGAGTTCGAGGCCTCAACCGTCTATCGCCAGCTCGCCATCGAGATGGATGTGCAGGACCTGCCGGGCATGGCGGCGTGGCTGCGCCACCAGGCCGACGAAGAGATCGTGCACGCCAACAAGTTCATCGACCACGTGGTCGACCGCGGATCGCACCCCACAATCGGTGCCGTCTCGGCACCGAAGGTGGAGGCCAGTGCCACCCCGGTCGACGTCTTCACGGCGGCCTACGAGCACGAGCAGCGCGTCTCGGAGGCGATCCGCGAGCTGTATCGCACGTGCGACAAGGCCGGCGACCTGGATTCGCGGCCGCTGCTGCACTGGTTCCTCGAGGAGCAGATCGAAGAGGAGTCGACCGTCTCCGAGATCGTCGGCCGGATCGAACTGATCGGGGACGACGGCCCGGGTCTGCTGCGTCTCGATGCGGAGCTGGGCGCTCGTCCGGCACGGTCGACGGAGGCCGGCGCCGAGTGACCCGGGTGGACCCCTCCCCCGATCAGGGGGCGTCGAGTTCGTCCAGGTCGTCCGCGTCGACGATGCGGTAGGCGTAGCCCTGCTCGGCCAGGAACCTCTGCCGGTGCGCGGCGAACTCGGCGTCCACCGTGTCGCGGCTGACCAGCGCGTAGAAGCGCGCCACCAGTCCGTCCTTGGGGCGAAGGATGCGGCCCAGCCGTTGCGCCTCCTCCTGGCGTGAACCGAACGCCCCCGACACCTGGATCGCCACCTCGGCGGTGGGCAGGTCGACCGAGAAATTGGCCACCTTCGAGACCACCAGCAGGGAGATCTCCCCGTCCCGGAACTGCTGGTACAGCACCTCGCGCTGCTTGGTCGACGTCTCGCCCGTGATCACCGGGGCGTCGAGCCGGTCGGCCAGGTCGTGCAACTGGTCGACGTACTGCCCGATCACCAGGGTCGGCTGCCCGCGGTGGCGTTCCACGAGATCGAGGACGACCGCATTCTTCGACTCGGCCGTCGAGGCCAGCCGGTAGCGCACATCGGGCTCGGCCGTCGCGCACAGCAGTCGCTCCGACTCCGTCAGCGTCACCCGCACCTCGACACAGTCGGCCGGAGCGATCCAGCCCTGGGCCTCGATGTCCTTCCATGGCGCGTCGTACCGCTTCGGCCCGATCAGTGAGAACACGTCGCCCTCGCGACCGTCCTCGCGCACCAACGTGGCCGTCAGCCCGAGCCGCCGGCGCGCCTGCAGGTCGGCCGTCATGCGGAACACCGGCGCCGGCAGCAGGTGCACCTCGTCGTAGATGATCAGACCCCAGTCGCGCGCCGAGAACAGCTCCAGGTGCGGATTGGTGCCCTTCCGCTTGGTCGAGATCACCTGGTAGGTGGCGATCGTCACCGGACGAATCTCCTTGACCGCCCCCGAGTACTCGCCGACCTCGTCGGCCGTCAGCGTCGTCCGCCTGATCAACTCGTCGCGCCACTGTCGGGCGGCGACGGTGTTGGTCACCAGGATCAGCGTGGTCGCCTTCGTGAGCGCCATCGAGGCGGCACCGACGATGGTCTTGCCGGCGCCGCAGGGCAGCACCACCACCCCCGACCCGCCCGCGTGGAAGCTCTCGGCCGCCTGCTGCTGGTAGGGCCGCAGTTGCCAGGGGCCCTCGTCCAGCCCGATCTCGTGGGCCTCTCCGTCGACGTAACCGGCGAAGTCCTCGGCGGGCCAGCCGAGCGTCAGCAGCACCTGCTTGAGGTGCCCGCGCTCCGAGGGGTGTACGACCACGGTGTCATCGTCGATCCGCGACCCGACCAGGCCCTTCACCTTGGCCGAGCGCAGCACCTCGGTGAGCACCGCACGATCGGTCGAGACCAGCACCAGCCCGTGGGTGGGGTGCTTCTCGATGCGCAGGCGGCCGAATCGTCCGATGGTCTCGGTCAGGTCGATCAGCAGCGAACTGGGCACCGGGTAGCGCGACCAGGTCAGCAGGGCGTCGACGATCTGCTCGGCGTCGTGCCCGGCGGCGCGCGCGTTCCACAGCCCCAGCGGCGTGATCCGGTAGGTGTGCACGTGCTCGGGGGCGCGTTCGAGTTCGGCGAACGGCGCGATCGCGATGCGGCAGGCGTGGGCGTCGGGGTGGTCGATCTCGAGCAGCAGCGTGCGGTCGGACTGGACGATCAGGGGCCCGGGCTGGCCGGACGTGGGTTGGGACGAGGCAGAAGCAGGCATCGCCTACGAGTATGCGCCCTCGACCCTCACCGGTTCGACCCGCACGATGCGCGAGAGCGCCACCACCGACTGTCCCTTGGCCTGCTCGACGATGCGCGCCTGGCCCGACGCCACGGCGAGCACCTTGGCTCGCACCCGGCTCGACCGCCCGGAATCGTCCACGCGGGTCAGCGTCACCCACGAGCCTCCGGTCTGGGCCTCGAGCAGCGCCGCCAGCATCGACTCGGCGTCGACCGCTGCCTGCACCGACTGGCTGGGCGCCAACAGTTCACCCGCCAGTTGGTTCACCTGGTCGGACGACGGAACGCTCGCCCGCCCACTGCGCGGGGCGGCCACCTGCTTGAGCCGTCGGGTCGGGGGCGTGGGGACGACATCGCCCCGGTCGTCCTCGGCGACGGGTGCGTGGCCCAGGTCGCGCAACAGGTCGACCACGTCGGCGGCCTCGGCGCGGGCCGCGACCAGCCCGGGCGCCACCTGCCGCAGACCGAGCACCGAGGCCTGCGGATGCCGCAGCAGGGCGGCGACGGTGGCCTCGTCCGCGATCGTCAACAGGGCACCGACACTGGCGACACGGATCGCGCCGTGCAGGCGCGCGACGTCGCCGACCAGGTAGGTGAGCGGTTGGGGGATCGGCGTCACCGAATGTTCGGCCAGCCACGCCAGCAGCCGCTCGCCGGTCCAGCCGGCATCGAGCCCGCGACGCACCGACGACGCGGTGAACCGGTGCACGCTCGCCGGGCCCGGCGACTCGCGGTCGGCGACCAGGTCGAGCACGCGTTGGATGTCGATGCGCAGCGGCCCGGGAGCGACGGCGGTCAGGTCGGACTGCACCAGGAAGTCGGTGGTGGCCTCGGGGAAGCCGGGGTCGTCGGTGACCTCCCACAGGCTGGTGCGGCGGGGGCGCCCCGCATGGTCGAGGTGGGCGACCAGCCCGAGATGCGCGGCCTCGGCCAACGTCTGCTCGGCGGCGTGGTCGATCTCGACCCGCGACCAGGTCGGGTGCCGCCAGGCCAGTCGATCGGCTAGCAGACCCGGTTCCAGCACCGCGCCGACCGGGGCCGCGCGCAGTTCGCGTGCCGCCGCGATGCGGCCACGTTCGGGCAGGCTGCGCTCGCCGGAGTCGGCGTCGGTGCGCCCCGTCTGTGCTGAGGGCTCCAGCGGCCAGCCGGGCAGGTCGAGCCAGACCTTCACGAGTCCCTGCCAGCGGGCGAACGGGGTCAGGGCCAGCCACTGGTCGAAGCCCGCGGTCGGCAGCCACGCCATGGCGCTGCGCCCGACCAGCCCGAGGCGGTGCGCCAGGTGAAGCAGCAACACCACCGTCTGGTCGGTGCCGGTCGCCTGCCCGATCTGCGCCTGGTCGCGGCGGCTGAAGGCACCCGTCGCCAGCGGACGAGGAGACATCCGCTCGACCTCGTCGACGACGGAGGCGACGGCATGCACCAGGGCCTGCGCGGTGCCCAGGCCGGCCTGCTCGACGATGGTGGAGGTCGATCCGGCGGGCCAGCCCGGCACCTGGGTGGCGATCCGGTCGGGGAAGAGCCGTCCGCCGCGCACGCGCAGCGCCACCTCACGGGGCAGCACCACGGTGTCGGCGTCGAGGGGGCGCAGCAGCTTGAGCGCCAGCAGTCGCTCGGTGGGGCTCTCGGCCTGCTCGAGCGTGACGGGCCGGTCGGCGCCCGTCACCCGCCCGACCGGGTTGCCCCAGAGCAGCTGGTCCACCAACGGTGCGCTGTCGGCGCCCGCTTCGCGCAGTCGGCGGTCGATCTCGGCATCGGTGAGGGGCGTCGCGCTGGGCTGGGCCAGTCCGGCCGGGTGCGAGCCGAAGCAGGCGCGGACGGCCTGGGTGACGCGGACGTGGCCGTCGTCCCCCCAGACGAGAGCGCGGTCGCGCAGGCCACGGACGGCGTGCTCGACGGCGCCTCGTTCACCGCCGAGCAGGGCCGCGAGGTGGCGCACCGAGACGTCGTCGGGGCAGGCAGCCAACCCATGACAGACGCGGCGCTGCCACGCGTCGAGCGAGTCGATGGCGGCCCTCGTCGAGGCGTGCGTGCCGGCCCGCTCCACCACTTCGGCGAGCGAGGCGGGTCGGGGCAGTGCCAGATCGGGGCGCAGGCGAAGCAGATTCGCGAGCTGGGTGCGGTCGAGACCTCGCACGACGTCGGCGATCGATCTCGGAGCCGGGGTGGTGGTCAGCGTTGGCCCTTCCCGAACGACCTCCACACCACGGTCAGGTCGAGGGCGAGCACCACCAGACAGGCCCACCGGGTGTAGCTGATGATGGCGTCGAGGGTGTCGTTGTCACCGGGGAACATCAGGCCCATCAGCAGCGCGACGGCCGTGGCCACCGCGGCGATCCTCATTAGGGTCTGCTTCTTCACGGTGGCCATCAGCGACAGCGGGATCGCCGCCAGCAGCAGCACGAACGACAGCGGCGAGATGAACACTCCCGCCACCAGCACGATCACCAGCGCGTAGCCCATCGCCTTCACCTTTGTCATGAACGCGCTGTTCTGCACCGGAGTTCCGGTCGGCGACGGGTACCAGGTCAGCGGCTGCGGGTGCTGGTTCGCGGGCCCGCCCGGGCCGGGAGCTCCCATGCTCACCGGGGCGCCGGTGGGGGGCGCGAACCGGGTCGCGGGGTCGGGGGCGGACGACCCCTGCCACGCGTCGCCGGCGCCGTGATCGGGGGCCTGGCCCGCCAGCGGGCCGAAGCTGCTGGTGGTGACGATCGGCTGCCTGGGGTCCCTCACCGGGGTGGCGCCGCCGGGGCCGTTGTGCGCGGACCCCCAGGCCGACCCCTCGACGATCGTCATGCCCGAGTCGAAAGCCTGGTGCGGGTCGCGGGTCGGGGCGGTCGAGGGCACCAGCGCCGCCAACGGCGGGGTCGGTGTCGGGCTCGGCTGGAAGCCGTCCGGGGCCATCGGCGGCAGGCCCTCGGCGGGGTGGGGATCGGGGGTGGCGACGCTCAGGGGAGACGTGCGCGGGGTCGCGAAACCGTCGGGTCGTTCCGCGGGCGCGTACTCGGCACCGTCTCGCCAGTCAGCCATGCCGAGCAGTCTATCGACGTGAGGGTGAGCACCGACCCTGCGCGCTTGGGGGTGTGGGTGTGGGGTCTGCTCAAAGCCCCTGACATATTGGGCGAACCGGGCGCCGACTGGGGCACCGACGAGCTGAGGAAGGTGCGATGGAGGTCATCATCAGGGACGACGCCGCCGCCGTGGCGCGCACCGCCACCGGGCGCATCGTCGGCGCCCTCGCCAAGCGCCCCGACCCGGTGTTGGGCCTTGCCACGGGAAGTTCGCCGTTGCGCATCTACGACCAGCTGGCGGCGTTGAACTCGTCCGGTCGAATCGACCTGTCGACCACCCGCGCTTTCGCCCTCGACGAGTATGTCGGACTGCCGCCCACCCACCCGCAGAGCTACGCCGAGACGATCCGCACGACCGTCACCGTGCCCTGCGGGATGAACCCCGACCTGGTGCGTGTGCCCGACGGGATGGCCGACGACATCGAGGCCGCCTGCCAGGCCTACGAAGACGCCATCGTCGCCGCCGGCGGCATCGACGTGCAGATTCTCGGCATCGGCTCCAACGGCCACATCGGCTTCAACGAACCGACCTCGTCGTTGTCGTCGCGCACCCGCATCAAGACGCTGACGGTGCGCACGCGGGAGGACAATCGTCGCTTCTTCACCAACGGTGTGCAGGTGCCCACCCACTGCGTGACCCAGGGCCTGGGCACGATCATGGACGCCCGCCGCCTCGTACTGGTCGCGACCGGGCGCAAGAAGGCCGACGCCATCGCCGCCGCCGTCGAGGGGCCGGTGAGCAGCGTGTGCCCCGCCTCGGTGATGCAGTTCCACCGCAACGCCGTGGTGATCGTCGACGAGGCGGCCGCCAGCAAGCTGACGCTCACCGACTACTACCGCGACACCTTCGAGCACCTGCCCGACTGGCAGGTGCCCGCGGTCTGAGCACCGCTCGTCCGTCTCCCTGACCCGCTCGTCAGGCCGGGGTCTGGGGCGACGAGGTGTCGAACTGGCGCTGCTGGTCGGCCTGGGTGGGCATCGGTACCGGACGACGGGGCGCCTTCTCGGCCCGATCCACCGTTTCGCTGGCCCGCTCGATGGCCGCCCCGGCGTCCTGCAGGGCGATCCGGACGAACCGGGGAACGTCCGGCTCCTGGATGCGCAGGCCGCGACGGTCGACCCGCACCTTCTGACCGGTGAATCGTCCGATCGCCAACGCGGCCAGCGCGGTGCCCACGGCCATCAGGCAGGCGAGCACGAACTGGGTCTCGCGCGCGCCGATGGTGTCGACCACCTTGCCGACCACCGGCTGCGACACGCTCATGCCACCGAAGGCGATCAGCAGGTAGAGGCCCATCACGCGACCCCGGGCCACCGGGTCGACGCTCATCTGCACCAGCGCCTGGCTGAGCAACTGGAACAGCGTGATGGTCACCGAATGCACGATCACCAAAGCGGCGTAGACATAGGCGTTCGGCGCCTGTGACCCGATCGCGATCAGCGCGGACGAGGTGCCCAGCAGCAGCACCAGATGGCGCAGGCGAGCCTTGCCGCGGGTGCGCCCGGCGAGCAGCGAGCCGGCCGCGCAGCCCACCGCCATCACCGAGTTGAACAGCGAGTAGCCCGGGATGCCGGTGTTGAAGACGGTGTTCGCCATCCCCGCGAAGACCAGCGGCATGGCCAGCCCGAGCAACGAGACGCAGGCCAGCAGCACCATCGTCCACCCGATCTCGGTGGTCTCGCGGATCGTCCGCAGCCCGTCGCGCAGGGTGACCCGCTCGCCAGCGTCACGCGGTCGGGGATCGGCGGTGGGTGAGCGGAAGACCAGCGCCGCAGTGATGCAGCAGCCCAGGCCGTTGATGATGAACGCGATCCCCGGGCCGCTGGCGGCCACGATCGCCGCCGAGACCGGCGGGCTCCAGAACCCGGCGGCCTGGAAGGCGATCGAGTTCATCGACAGCCCCTGGGCGATGTGTCGTCCCGACAACTGCACGATCATCGACGAGCGCGCCGGCTGCTCCACGACCGCCGACAGGCCGGTGACGGTGGCGGCGGCATACACGTGCCACGGCTCGACCAGACCCGCCAGCGCCATGGCGCCTACGGCGAAGGCGCCACTGGCCTGCAGCAGTTGGGCGGCCGCGACCAGGCCGCGCACGTTGAACTTGTCGGCCAGCACGCCTCCCCACAGCCCGAAGATCAGGATCGGGCCGAACTGCAGGGCCGCGGCGATGCCCACCGCGGAGACGTCACCGGTGAGCTTGAGCAGCAGCCAGTCCTGCGCGATGCGGGCGATCCAGTAGCCGGTGGCGCCCTGCAGCATGGCCGTGAGATAGCGCGCGAAACCGGGTTCGCCGAGGGCGCCGCGACGCCAGAGGGGAAGGGAGGGAACAGCAGTGGTCATGAGGCACCAGTGGGGAGGTGTGGCGGGGTGGTGTCAGGCGGTGCGTGACGGCGCCCAACGGGCGGGTGAGACAAGCCTAGGACCATGCCGCCGCCGGCGTGAACGGGGATTCATGGTGGGACGCGCGGCTCGTGCCTGCGGTGCGCTCCAGCGCCCCGGAACCCGGTTGAGTTCGCCCCCGAGGGTCACGGTAGGATGAGCGTTCAGTTGACTGCCGGGGAACCGGCCTGAGCAGGAGTTTGTGACGTGGCCATCGGCAAGGTGCGCTTCTACGACGCCGAGAAGGGTTTCGGCTTCATCACCAAGGACGAGGGCGGCGACGTCCACTTCCGCAGCAACGTGCTGCCCAGCGGTGTGACCACCGTCAAGCCGGGGCAGAAGGTCGAGGTCTCCGTCGCCGAAGGGCGTCGCGGGGAGCAGGCCCTGTCGCTGCGTCTGCTCGAGGCCCCGCCGTCGCTGTCGAAGGCACAGCGCAAGAAGCCCGAAGACCTGGCCCGACTGACCGAAGACCTGATCAAGCTGCTCGACGGACTGGGCAACGGCTACCGCCACGGTCGCCACCCCGACCCGAAGGCAGCGGCGAAGACCGCGGCCCTGCTGCGCGCCGTCGCCGACGAACTGGAGCTGTGAGCGTGACGCTGACCACCGAAGCCGCCAAGACCACCCGGGCCACCCGCCCCAAGCTCGACGCCGTGACCGCCGCGGCCGTCGAGCTGGCGCGCGAGGCCGCCGAAGAGGTGGCCGAGGACTTCGGGGTCGGCGACCACCTCGGCACCGTCATCGACGGTGAACGCGTCGTCACCCACCTGTTCGCCTGCACCCACCCGGCCTACCTGACCTGGAACTGGGCCGTCACCCTGGTGCGCGCCTCGCGTGCCCGGGTGGCCACGGTGAACGAGGTGGCGCTGCTGCCCACCCCCGAATCGGAGCTGGCGCCCACCTGGGTGCCGTGGGGCGACCGCATCCAGGCCGGTGACGTCGCTCCTGGCATGCTGCTGCCCACCGCCGACAACGATCCGCGGCTCGAGCCCGGGTTCACCGGTGGCGAGCAGGCCGCGGACGCCGATCCCGCCGAATGGGCGATCACCCGCTCGGTGGTCGCCGAGCTCGGGTTGGGTCGCGAGCGGGTGCTGTCGTCGCACGGACGAGACCTCGCCGCCGAGCGCTGGAGCGCCGGTGACCACGGTGCCGACAACCAGCTGAGCCGTCAGGCCCCGGCCGAGTGCTCGAGCTGTGGCTATCTGGTGCGGCTGC
Organism: Aestuariimicrobium soli; assembly: GCF_051192575.1. NCBI lineage: Bacteria > Bacillati > Actinomycetota > Actinomycetes > Propionibacteriales > Propionibacteriaceae > Aestuariimicrobium > Aestuariimicrobium soli. Next base: position 38,878 of record NZ_JBPJSQ010000007.1, read on the forward strand.
AGGGCCGGCTGGGCACCATGTTCGGCGTCTGCACCAACGAGTACTCGCCGTCGGACGCCCAGGTGGTGTCGATGGACCACGGCTGCGGCGGGCATTCGTCCGTCGTGGCGGACGAGCGAGGCATCGAACTGCCGCCGCCCATGTTCGACACGGTCAGTGTCGACGAGTCGCTGTTCGACTGACCCGTCGAGCGTGGTGGATCGTCCACGCCAGACCCACGGCGCCCAGGACGGTACCGGCCACGGCCACCCCCAGGTACCACCCGTGGCCGGCCGCCGCGAGCGCGGCATGGCGCACCGCCAGCACCACGGTGGCGATCGCGAACAGCACGGTGCCGACGACGGCAGCCCGCACCCCGGAGTCGTCCACGGGCTCGATGGGGGCCTGAACCAGACCCCGCACACGGGTCGGGGAGTCAGGGCGATCGCTCGGCATACGTCCGAGTTTACGAACAGGTGAACTGCGGCTCTACCATGCGCACATGGTCACCAACTCCCCGAAGGCTGCCCCGCGGCCTGACACCGCCACGCATGACTCGGCGCCGCCCAAGGGCGCGATCGATCGCTGGTTCCACATCACCCGTCGAGGGTCCACCACCGCCGCCGAGATCCGCGGTGGCCTGGTCACCTTCTTCACGATGGCCTACATCTTGGCCCTCAACCCCCTGATCATCGGCACCGCCGACGACCGCAACGGCAACCTGATCAACGGCGCACCGAAGTTCCTCGATGCCGCCAAGACGCAGCTCAATGACGCCGCCCTGACCGAGTCGAAGCTGATGGTGGCCGCCGCCACCGCGCTGATCGCCGGTGTGCTCACCATCCTGATGGGTGTCTGGGGACGATTCCCGCTGGCGTTGGCCACCGGCCTCGGCCTGAACGCGCTGCTGGCCTACGCGATCGCACCGCAGATGACCTGGCCGCAGGCCATGGGGCTGGTGGTCTGGGAGGGCATCCTGATCCTGGTGCTGGTGCTGCTCGGGGTGCGCAAGGCCCTGTTCAGGGCGGTGCCCGCGAGCCTGCGGGCGGCCATCTCGATCGGCATCGGCCTGTTCATCACCCTGGTCGGCCTCGCCGACGCCGGGCTGGTGCGCCCCGGCAACCCGCTGGTGCAGCTGGGCGTGAACGGCTCGCTGCAGGGGTGGCCGATCGCCGTGGCGGTGTTCGCCTTCCTGCTGCTGGTGCTGCTGCACGTGCGCAAGGTGAAGGGGGCCATGCTGATCGCCATCATCGTGTCGTCGGCGGTGGCGCTGGTGCTCGAGACGGTGCTCAAGATCGGGCCCCGCATCGGTGAGAACGTGACCGGCTGGTCGCTGAACGTGCCCGCCCTGCCCAAGGCCGGCGACTTCGTCACCCCCAACCTCGGCCTGATCGGCAAGGTCGACCTGATCGGTGGCTTCCTGAAGCCCGACGGCACCTTCTCGCTCGGTGTCTTCCTGGGTGTGCTGCTGCTGGTGTTCTCGCTGCTGCTGGCCGACTTCTTCGACACCATGGGCACCATCGTGGCCGTGGGCTCCGAAGCGGGTCTGCTCGACAAGAGCGGCAACCCACCGCACCTGCAGGAGATCCTGATCGTCGACTCGCTCGCCGCGGTCGCCGGTGGTGTGGGCTCGGTGTCGTCCAACACCTCCTACATCGAGTCGACCGCCGGTGTCGGCGAGGGTGCCCGCACGGGTCTCGCCTCGGTGGTGACCGGTCTGGCCTTTCTGGTGGCCATCTTCCTTGCGCCCGTGGTGAACATGATCCCCTCGGAGGCGGCGGGCCCGATCCTGGTGTTCGTCGGCTTCCTGATGATCGGCCAGGTCGTGCAGATTCCCTGGGACGACGTGGAGGAGGGCATTCCGGCCTTCCTGGCGATCGTGTTGATGCCGTTCACCTACTCGATCACCGTCGGCATCGGCGCGGGCGTCATCTTCTGGGCGGCCATCAAGATCGTCAAGGGCAAGGCCCGCCAGGTGCACTGGCTGCTGTGGGTGGTGGCGGCACTGTTCGTCATCTACTTCGCCCAGGGCCTGCTGGGCAGCCTGCTGCACTGACCCGGTGACCCCACGGGTGGTCCGCTCCACCCGGACGATCGACGGCCCCCACTGCTGGCGCTTTGAGAAGCGCGAAGAGGCGGTGGGGGCCGTCGGTATTGTCAGTCCCATGTTCTCCAAGGTTCTTGTCGCCAACCGTGGCGAGATCGCAGTCCGTGCGTTCCGTGCGGCCTACGAGCTCGGCTGCCGGACGGTCGCCGTCTTCCCCCACGAAGACCGCAACGCCGAACACCGCATCAAGGCCGATGAGGCGTACCAGATCGGTGACGAGGGCCACCCGGTGCGGGCCTACCTCGACATCGACGAGATGATCCGCGCCGCCAAGGAGTCGGGCTCCGACGCCATCTACCCCGGCTACGGATTCCTCTCCGAGAACCCGGGTCTGGCCGAGGCCTGCGCCCAGAACGGCATCATCTTCGTGGGGCCGCCCGCCGACGTGCTCGAGCTGGCCGGCAACAAGGTGCGCGCCCTCAAGGCGGCCCGCGAGGCCGGGATTCCCGTGCTCGCCTCGACCGAACCCTCGACCGATGTCGAGGAACTGGTCAAGGGAGCCGACGAGGTCGGCTTCCCCGTCTTCGTGAAGGCCGTCGCCGGCGGTGGCGGACGAGGCATGCGTCGGGTCGATCGTCCCGAAGACCTGCGCGAGGCCCTGGGTGCGGCCATGCGCGAGGCCGAGTCGGCCTTCGGCGACAGCACGGTGTTCATCGAGCAGGCGGTGGCTCGTCCGCGCCACATCGAGGTGCAGATCCTGGCCGACCAGCAGGGCAACGTGATGCACCTGTTCGAGCGCGACTGCTCGATCCAGCGGCGTCACCAGAAGGTGATCGAGATCGCCCCGGCCCCGCACATCTCCGAGGAACTGCGCGCGGCGCTGACCCGCGACGCCGTCGCCTTCGCGCGGTCGATCAACTACTCCTGCGCCGGCACCGTGGAGTTCCTCGTCGAGACCGAGGGGGAGCGCGCCGGCCAGCACGTGTTCATCGAGATGAACCCGCGCATCCAGGTGGAACACACCGTCACCGAGGAGGTGACCGACGTCGACCTGGTGCAGTCGCAGATGAGGATCGCCTCGGGCGAGACCCTCGCCGACCTCGGGCTCTCGCAGGAGACGGTCGAGATTCGCGGCACCGCCATGCAGTGCCGCATCACCACCGAGGACCCCGCGAACGGCTTCCGCCCCGACACGGGCATGATCACCACCTACCGGTCGGCGTCCGGTGCGGGCATCCGCCTCGACGGTGGCACCGTCGGCACCGGCATCGAGATCTCGGGGCACTTCGACTCGATGCTGGTGAAGATGACCGCTCGCGGTCGCGACTTCGCGATGGCCTGCGCCCGCGCCCGTCGTGCCCTGGCAGAGTTCCGCATCCGCGGGGTGTCGACCAACATCCCGTTCCTGCGCGCCGTGCTCGACGACCCCGACTTCCAGGCCGGTGACGTCGCCACCAACTTCATCGAGGAACGTCCCTACCTGCTGACCGCCCGCACTCCGGCCGACCGCGGCACCAAGGTGATGCGCTGGCTGGCCGACGTGACCGTCAACCAGCCCAACGGCGAGGCCCGCACCCGCCTCGACCCCTCGGCCAAGCTGCCCCCCGTCTCTCTGAAGGACGACCCGGTGCCCGGCTCGCGCCAGCGGCTGCAGGAGCTCGGCCCGCAGGGGTTCGCGCAGTGGCTGCGTGACTCCGACCACGTCGAGGTGACCGACACCACCTTCCGTGACGCCCACCAGTCGCTGCTCGCCACCCGCGTGCGCACCCGCGACCTGACCTCGGTGGCGCCCTACATCGCCAAGATGACCCCCGAGCTGCTGAGCGTGGAGTGCTGGGGTGGCGCCACCTACGACGTCGCCCTGCGCTTCCTCGGTGAGGACCCGTGGGAACGCCTCGCGAACCTGCGCACCGCCATGCCGAATCAGGCCCTGCAGATGCTGCTGCGCGGCCGCAACACCGTCGGCTACACGCCCTACCCGACCGAGGTGACCCGCGCCTTCGTGGCCGAGGCCGCCGCCACCGGCATCGACATCTTCCGCATCTTCGACGCCCTCAACGACGTCGACCAGATGCGCCCGGCGATCGAGGCGGTGCTCGAGACCGGCACCACCGTGGCCGAGGTCGCCCTGTGCTACACCTCCGACCTCTCCGACCCCGGCGAGAAGATCTACACGCTCGACTTCTACCTCGCCCTCGCCGAGAAGATCGTCGAGGCCGGCGCCCACGTGTTGGCGATCAAGGACATGGCCGGGCTGCTTCGTCCGCCCGCCGCGTTCACGCTGGTCACGGCGCTGCGTGAGCGTTTCGACCTGCCGGTGCACCTGCACACCCACGACACCGCGGGCGGCCAGCTGGCCACCCTGCTGCGCGCCATCGATGCGGGCGTCGACGCCGTCGACGTGGCCTCGGCCCCGATGTCGGGCACCACCTCGCAGCCGCCGGCCTCGGCCCTGGTGATGGCCCTGCAACACGGTCGCCGGCAGACCCGCCTCGACCCCCGCGCGGTGGCCGACCTCGAGCCGTACTGGGAGGCGGTGCGCCGCGTGTACGCCCCGTTCGAGTCGGGGCTGCCCAGCCCGACCGGGCGCGTCTACACCCACGAGATCCCCGGCGGTCAGCTGTCGAACCTGCGCCAGCAGGCGAAGGCGCTGGGTCTGGGCGACCGGTTCGAGCAGATCGAGTCGATGTACGCCGCCGCCGACAAGATTCTCGGACGACCCACCAAGGTCACCCCCTCGTCAAAGGTGGTGGGCGATCTCGCCCTGCACCTGGTGGCCGTGAACGCCGACCCGGCCGAGTTCGAGGCCGACCCGCAGAAGTTCGACATCCCCGACTCGGTGATCGGCTTCCTCAACGGCGAGCTCGGCACCCCCGCCGGCGGCTGGCCCGAGCCGTTCCGCTCGAAGGCACTCGCCGGTCGCAAGGCGCCCGTGCGTCAGACCGAGGTGCCGGACGATGACCTCGCCCGGCTGGCGACCCCGGGCAGGGTGCGGCAGGAGACGCTCAACCGTCTGCTGTTCCCCGGGCCGACCCAGGAGTTCCAGCAGAACCGCGACACCTACGGTGACCTCTCGGCGGTGCCGACCATTCCCTACCTGTACGGGCTGCAGCGCGACCAGGAGACCGTGGTCACCCTGTCGCCGGGTGTGTCCCTGATTGCGGGGCTCGAGGCCATCGGCGAGGCCGACAAGCGCGGCAAGCGCACGGTGATGACGCTGTTGAACGGGCAGCTTCGTCCGGTGCGGGTGCGCGACCTGTCGATCAAGGCCGAGGTGCAGGCGGCGGAGCGGGCGGACTCGTCCAACCCCGGGCACGTGGCGGCGCCGTTCGCGGGCGCGGTCACCGTCTCGGTCGCCGAGGGCGATCGGGTCGAGGCCGGGCAGTCGGTGGCCACCATCGAGGCCATGAAGATGGAGGCCTCGATCACCGCTCCGATCGCCGGGGTGGTGGAGCGGTTGGCCGTGCAGGGCACGCGCCAGAGCGAGGGCGGCGACCTGCTGTTGGTGATCCGCTGATCAGCGCCGATCAGCGCCTGAGGGTGTTGGTCAGCTGACGCCGAGCGCCCCGCGGGGCGTCTCCCACCAGACCAGGAACAGATCGGGGTGGGGTCGTCCGGCCTCGTCGGCGCGCGCGGCCAAGGTGCCGAACCGGGTCAGGAAGCCGGCCAGGTCACGGGCCACCTGCTGATTGCGGTCGCCCTCGACGTCGTCGAGCACCGCGGCGAGCTCCTCCGCCGTGGCGGCGACGTGCCCGGCCTTGGAGTAGCCGATCCGCATGCCGGTGGAGGGGCGCAGGGGCAGCTGGGGATCGTCCTGCAGCAACTTGCGCAGCCCGAACCGGCTGGGCAGGCCGGCCTTGGTGAGCGCGAAGTCGAGGTCGTCGAGCTCGCGGGGTGACAGGTCGGCATGCCAGGTGTCCCAGTCGAGGGTGTCGACCCAGGCGTCGAGCACCTTCCAACTGACCTCGAGCCGGTCGGGCGAGACGTACTGCCCGCGGATCAGGTTCTCCCAGTCGGAGGGGAGCGGCGTGCCGTGCGGCACCACCGGGCCCGGATTGTTGCGGAACAGCGGCCCCAGGCGGCCCAGCAGTCCGGTCGGTTTCTGCTCGGCGGCGGGCACCTGGAAGCTGTCGGAGGCGATGGCGCGCAGCCGGGCCGCCAACTCCGGGTCGGCGCCGAACATGTCGCGCACCTCGTGAATCGACAACGCATGCATTCGCAACTCACCCATGCGGCAACCGTAACCAATGGGGCGGGGCTTTACGCTGGTCTGCGTGAACCCACGATCGCGTCGCCTCATCGTCACCGGAGTGCTGCTTGCTCTGGTCGCGATCGTTGTCGTGGGAACATGGCTGACATGACTTCTGCGCGGCGGTGGGTGGCCGCAGCCCTTGTCGGCACGTGTGTGAGCGCCTCGACGGTGATCGGGGCGGCCCCCGCCCTCGCCGACGATGCGGCCTTCGACGTCGCCGGGGTGACGGCCACCGACGCGTCGAAGGCACTCACCGGCATCGCGGCCGACCCGGAGCGCTCGTGGTTCTGGGTGGTGACCGACGCCACCGCCAACCAGGTGACGGCGGTCGACGGCACCGGCGCCAAGCAGGCCACCGTGAGCTGGGCGTCGGTGAAGGTGACCGATGTGCAGGCGCTGGCCTGGCGCGACAGCGTGCTCTACGTGGGCGACATCGGCGACCGCGCGGGGAACAGGGCGTCGATCCAGGTGCTGCGCATCGCCGAGCCCCGCGACGGGCAGCGCAACCCGCAGGTGTTCACCTTCACCTACCCCGACGGCGCCCACGATGCCGCCGCGCTCACCGTGAGCCCGCGCGGCAACCTCTACCTGGTCACGCGCGGCGAGAACCCCGGCATCTACCGGCCCGTCTCGCAGCCCGTCAACGGCGCCACGGTGGCCCTCACTCGGGTGGCCGACGCTCCCGCGGACGTCTCCGACGTGGTGTTCACCCCCGACGGCCAGCAGCTCGCGATGCGCAGCCCGCTGGGAGTGACCCTTGTCAACGCGTTCACGTTCGCGACCACCGCGCGGGGCCCCATCGAGGGTTGGCCCGCCGGTGAGGCGCTGACCAACGGCATCAACGGCGCGCCCCTGATGGTCGGCGAGCTGGGCTCGGGCGGGGCCCGGGTCGCGCCGATGGCGCTGCCGCAGGGCATCTCCACCGCCACCCCTCCGGCCCCCACTCCCACGCCGACGCCCACTCCGTCGCCGTCGGCGGGCGGGTCGTCGGGATCGTCCGCCTCGGGTGGGGCGAGTGCCGCCCCGACGGCGGCCGCGACCACGGCCCCGAGTGTGTGGGAGAGCCAGACCTCGGGCACGTTGTTGGCGGTCGGGATCGCGTTCGTGGTCGCGGTGATCGCCGGTGCGCTCACGCTGATCAGCCGGCGTCGGTGACCCTGGGCAGTCGTGGGGTGGTCGGGACGCTCAGGCTGTGAGGTCGCTCAGGCCGTGAGGTCGGGCTGCTCGAGCAGCCAGTCGATGCAGCCGGTGAGCCGGGCGACGTCGTCGGGGTCGATGGCGGTGTAGCAGGCGATCCGCAGCTGGTTGCGACCGAGCTTGCGGTACGGCTCCACGTCGACGATGCCGTTGCCGCGCAGTTGCTTGGCGAGGGCGGCGGCGTCCACCTCGTCCGCGAAGTCGATGGTGCACACCACGGGGCTGCGGTGGGCGGGATCGGCCACGAACGGGGTCGCGAGCGGGTGGTTCTCGGCCCACTCGTAGACGATGCCGGACGAGGCCGTGGTGCGGCTGGTGGCGAAGTCCAGGCCCCCGTTGTCGAGCAGCCAGGTCAGGTGGTGGTCGAGCAGGAACAGCGTGGCCAGTGCCGGCGTGTTCAGGGTCTGGTCGGCGGCGGAGTTGGTGGCGGCCAGGGTCAGGTTCAGCGAATCGGGCACCCAGCGGTCGTCGGACGTGGTGAGTCGGGCGGAGCGCTCGAGGGCTGCGGGGGAGCAGAACGCCAGCCACAGTCCACCGTCGGAGGCCAGGTTCTTCTGCGGCGCGAAGTAGTACACGTCGGTCTGGGAGAGATCGGCAGCCATGCCACCGGCCGCCGAAGTGGCGTCGATGAGCACGAGCTGGTCGTCGGTGGCACCCTCGGGGCGGACGACCGGAGCGCACGCCCCCGTGGAGGTCTCGTTCTGCGCCCAGGCGTAGGTGTCGACGTCGGCCGTCGCGGTGGGGATGGCCGCTGACCCCGGTTCGGCCTCGGTCATCACCGGCGCCGCCAGGAAGGGGGCGCGGGCGGTGGTGTCGGCGAACTTGCGGCTGAACTCGCCGTACACGCCGTGGGCGGAGCGCCGCTCGACCAGGGAGCAGGCGGCCACGTCCCAGAACAGGGTGGAGCCGCCGTTGCCCAGCACCACCTCGTAGCCGTCGGGGGCCGAGTACAGGTCGGCGAGCTGTTGCTTGACGCGGGCCACCAGGGACTTGACGGGTGCCTGGCGGTGGCTGGTGCCGATCAGGTCGTGGGCTCGTCCGAGGGCCTCGAGCGCGTCGCGGCGCACCTTGGTCGGGCCGGACCCGAAGCGTCCGTCGGCGGGCAGCAGGTCGGCGGGCAGGCGCAAGGTCATGGGGTGATTCTCGCGCAGGTGGGCGCGGGTGGAGAATGGTGCCCATGTCAGAGGGCTTCCACGATCTGCACGACCAGCGTCTCGACTACCACGGCGACTTGTTGCCGGACGACCTCGCGGGCTTCGACCCGTTCACCTGTTTCGAGGCGTGGTTCGATGCGGCGATGGCCGAGAAGGCGGCCGGGCGGTTGCAGGAGCCCAATGCGATGGTCGTGTCGACCGTCGAGACCGCCGGTGATGTGCTGCAGCCCAGCTCGCGGGTGGTGCTCCTGAAGGAGTGGGACGACCGCGGCTTCGTGTTCTACACCCACCAGACCTCGCGCAAGGGGCGGGCTCTTGCGGAGTTCGATCGCACGAGCCTGCTGTTCTGGTGGCCCTCGCTGATGCGCCAGGTGCGCGTCGAGGGGGTCGTGTCGCCGGTGGAGCGCGCCGAGGTGGAGGCGTACTTCGCCTCGCGTCCGCGTGGATCGCAGGTGGGCGCGTGGGCGTCGCGGCAGAGCGAATCGCTGGGCTCGCGGGCTGCGTTGGAGTCGGCCGTGGCCGAGGCCGAGCGTCGCTTCGAGGGCCAGCCGGTTCCGTGCCCGCCCGGCTGGGGCGGGTACCGGGTGACGCCGCACCGGTTCGAGTTCTGGACGGGTCAGCCGAGCCGCCTGCACGATCGGGTGGCGGCGACCCGCGCGGAGTCAGGGTGGCAGGTGGAGCGGCTCAACCCCTGAGTTCAGTGGCGTGGATGCCGGTCGGTGTGGGAGATGCGCACCCGAACCGGCCTTCGTTGCCCTGGTGGGGAACGAACCCCGATTCGGACGCGCATTTCACACGTTTCTAACCGCAACCGCCTGCCGGTGGGGTCGAGTTCGGTCTCGTGGCGGGGTCGCGCGTCGTGGCCGGCGGGTGGTCTCAGGCGACGTTGGGCAGGCGTTCACCGGGGGGAACCGTCATCTCTCGACGGTGCAGCACCATCCTGATGCGCTCGATCACCTCGTCCGGGCGAGCGGTGATGTCCTTCGGGGCGATGTTGAGCACCTTCCACCCATGACTGGTGAACAGATTCCGCCGCACGTCACCGTCGGCGCGCTCCCTCGGGGAGGAGTGGTGAGCCTCGGAGTCGACCTCGACGATGGTGCGCGACGCCTTGAAGCGCACGTCGGGGTACAGCCTGCGCCCCTCGAGACACATCTCGGGGTTGCCCTCCCATCCGATGATCCCGCCCGCCCGTAGGTCGTCGTGCAGTTCCAACTCCGACACCGACCAGGGGTTGCCGCGGGCACGGGTTGCCGCTGCACGCCACGCCACCGCCTCTGATCGCGGGGCCAGCCGCGCTGCCTGCAGCAGGGTGTCCGGCGTGCTGCGGCTCTTGCGCAGGGTCAAACACAGGGGATCCCAGTCGTCGTGGGCGGCACACCACAGGGCGGCGGCCGATCGGGTGAGGGTCTGGTGGCCGCCGCGCTGCACGATGAGCGGCCCGGGGATCGTCAGCGGCACGACGTGCAGCCCCGGCAGGCGCCCCGCGGCCCTCGACTTGGTCGCGATCCAGACCTCGTCGACGTTGACGGCGCGGAACCAGTTGGTGGCGATGGCCGCCCTGCCCAGCAGTACCGCCCCGGGTTGCCACCAGCGCACGATCTGCAGCGTGGTCTCGACCTGGCCCAGCATCGAGGGCACGGCGACCAGCCCGGGAACCACCCGCTGCAGGTGCCTCGCCTGAACCATGCGGTCGATGGCGCCGCGCAGATGTGGGTGTGCATTCACCCGGATCACTCCGTGGTGGAGCATCAGGAGGTGCTGGATCTCGTCGTGGTGCCGCATGGGGCCCACTGTGGTTCGCGCCGGGGTCGCGCCAGCCTCGATTCGGGGGGCTGTGGACAACTTTCTCGAGCCTTCTTGTGCCGTTCGAAGTCACGCGTGTGGGAGATGCGCATCCGAACTGGCCTTCGTTGCCCAGGTGGGGGACGAACCCCGTTTCGGGTGCGCATTTCACACGGATCGGTGCGGGCAGGCCGCGCTCCGGCGGGCCAGAACCGGCCCGAACGCCTCGCCAACGACTCAGGCGAGCTCGTTCAGGGTGATGGTCACCGCTCGCGCCTGCTCCACCACCGCCGCCAGGGTCGCCTGCCGCGGCTCCGGGGTCGGTAGCACGCCGTGGTCGCTCACCAACCCGCGCAGTGCCTCCAGCCGGCGGTCAGCGAGCACGGTGGTCACCGCGTGGCCGTCGCCGCCGCACACCAGCGCCTCCAGCCGGTCGACCTCGGGCAGGAGCAGGCGCACGGCCTCGTCCGCCGCCTCCGCCAGGGCCTTCGTCGCCTGATTGTCGCGGCGGCGGGCGTAACGCTGCTGCGACCAGCCGCCCGCCTTGGTGCGACCCTGCACGTAGTGGGTGTCGACCTTGCTGGTCTCCCGCTCCAGCCCCGAGAAGATGCCGACCGCGTGGGCACCCTTGCGCACCAGCAGCACCCCCACGCGGCGATCCCGCCCGACCCACCTGGCCAGCTCGGCGGACGATGCCACCGCGGGAATCGGACCCCACCCCGAGCGCACCTCGGCCCGCGCACCATCGGCCGCCTCGGCGACCACCGCTCCCGAGACGCCGGACAGCGCGTACTCACCGTGGCGCGCGGCGAAGTTCTCGAACCACCGCACCACTCGTTCGGCGGGCACGCTCACGCATCGTTCGCTCACCCCAGCAGTGTCGCCGAATCTGACAGACTGGCACCATTCCCACCCCGCGAAGAGGAGCCCGAATGCACCTGCTGGCAGCACGCCGCGTGGTCACCGGTGCCACCGAGGCCGGCCGCCCGGTCGTGGGGGAGGCGACGCTCACCATCGAGGGCGCACGCATCACGTCGGTCACTCCCGGCATCGACGCGGCCGCCACCCTGGTCGAGGGCTGGATCGTCCCCGGGTTCGTCGACGTGCACAACCACGGCGCTGCCGGGTACGGCTACGGCGACCCCGACCCCCAGCACGTGCTGGCCGCCGTCGCCCACCATCGTCGCCACGGCGCCACCAGCCTGTTCGCGTCGACCGTGACCGAGACCCTCGACTCGCTCGAGTCCCAGGTGGCCTCACTGGCCGGCTTCGTCGAGTCAGGCGAGATCGACGGCATCCACCTCGAGGGGCCGTTCCTGTCGCCGCGGCAGAAGGGCGCCCATGACGCCGACCTGCTGACCGCGCCCACCCCCGAGTCCGTCGACGCCCTGGTGAAGGCCGGTCGCGGCGCCGTGCGCATGGTCACCATCGCCCCCGAACTGCCCGGCGGTCTCGACGCGGTGCTCCGCTTCGCTGAGGCCGGGGTCTGCGTCGCCTTCGGCCACTCGGACTCCGACCACCGGCAGGCCCGCGCCGCGGTCGACTCCGGCGTGACCACGGTCACCCACCTGTTCAACGCCATGACCGGCATCCATCACCGCAAGCCAGGCCCCATTCCGTGGCTGCTCACCGACGACCGCGTCTCGGTGGAACTGATCTGCGACGGTACCCACCTGCACGCCGACACCATCCGGCTGGCCATCGAGAGCGCCGGCATCGAGCGCGTGACCCTGGTCACCGACGCCATGTCGGCCACCGGGCAGGCCGACGGGCGTTACCGGTTGGGCAGCCTGCAGGTCGACGTCATCGACGGCGTGGCCCGCATCGTGGTCGACACGGACGAGCCCGGCCCCATCGCAGGCTCGACCCTCACCATGGACAAGGCGGTGGAGTTCGTCGTCCGCGAGGTGGGCTGCAGTATTCCGGAGGCCGCGGTGATGGCCTCGTCCACCCCCGCCCGGTGGCACGGACTCGACGAGGTGGGCATGCTGGCACCGGGCAGGCTCGCGAACCTGTGTGTGTTGGACGACGATGCGTCCCTGCGGAGGGTGATGCGCCGCGGGGAGTGGCTGGAGGGGGACGAAGCATGAGTGAGCTGATCGACACCACCGAGATGTATCTGCGCACGGTGTACGAGCTGATCGAGGAGGGCATCCCGCCGTTGCGGGCGCGGATCGCCGAGCGTCTGCACCAGAGCGGCCCGACCGTTTCGCAGACCGTGGCGCGCATGGAACGCGACGGGTTGCTGACCGTGCGCGACGACCGCCAGATTCTGCTGTCGGAGCAGGGCCACCACCTCGCCGTGGCCGTCATGCGCAAGCACCGCCTCGCGGAGCGACTGCTGACCGACGTCATCGGCCTCGACTGGGCACTCGTGCACGACGAGGCCTGCCGCTGGGAGCACGTCATCTCGGACGAGGTCGAGGCGCGGCTGGTGGCGATGCTCGGCCAACTCGACGAGTCGCCGTACGGCAACCCGATTCCGGGGCTGGTCGACCTGGGCGTTACCGAGGCGCCAGCGGAGTTCCGCGACAACAATCTGCCGCTGCCCCAGGCGGTGACCGCCGACAGGGAGGCTCGGGTCGTCCTCGTGCGGATGAGTGAGCACGTGCAGGCCGAGGCCGACGTGCTGGCCGATCTCGCCGAGGCGGGGGTTCGTCCGGGGGTGGAGTTGAGCGTGCAGGTCTCGCCCTTCGGCTATCGGTTGTCGATCGACGACCGGGTGTGCGAGTTGTCGCCGACCTTCGCCGAGGGGCTGTTCGTCCGTCCGGTGTGACGCGGCCGGGGTGAGTGGGCCCGTGACTCTGCTTCAGGGAATACTCGACGCCTGACCCGACGTTTCACCCAAGAACGCGCCCGTCCGAGTGAGGCGGGCTGACGAGAGGACGTGACATGGCCACCGTTGCCGTGAACAAGGACAACTTCGCCAGCACCATCGACGGATCCGACGTGGTGCTGATCGACTTCTGGGCCAGCTGGTGCGGCCCGTGCATGCGCTTCGGCCCGATCTACGAGGATGCCTCGACCCGCCACGAGGACGTGACCTTCGCCAAGCTCGACACCGAGGAGGAGCGTGACGTCGCCGCCGCCCTCGAGATCAGCTCGATCCCCACGATCATGGCCTTCCGCGAGGGCCAGCTGGTCTTTCGTCAGGCCGGCCTGCTGAACGGTCGCCAGCTCGACGACCTGATCAGCCAGGTCAAGGCGATTCCCGCCGAGGAGCTCGCCAAGGCCAAGGAGAACGCCGAAGCCTGATCGACCCCATGGGCCTGACAAGGCAGAAGACCCCGCCACCGTGATCGGTGGCGGGGTCTTCGTCGCGTCGGGGGAACCCGTGGCGGCCCTGATAGGAGTCGAACCTACGACACAAGGTTTAGGAAACCTCTGCTCTATCCACTGAGCTACAGGGCCAAGGCGCCCGTGGGGGCCGGCTCGGCCCGACGACCCAACGATAGAGGGACGAGCCGTGTGCCCCGAAATCCTCCCTAGACTGGCGGCATGAGTGAGCAGGGATTGGCCAAGGCCCAGCAGAAGATGCGCGAGGCAGGCGTCGCCGAACCGGCGATCGAGGTGTTCAGCCACTACTACGGGCAGCTCGAGACCGGCGCGTCGGGGTTGATCCTCGAGGAGACCATCGAGCCGATGCTCGAGGTGCCGATGCTGGCCGACATCGAGATCACCGACGAAGAGGCGGCCGCCGCGCTCGACCGCACCGTCCTGATCAAGCTCAACGGTGGGCTGGCGACGTCGATGGGGCTCGACAAGGCGAAGACCTTGCTCGAGGTGCGCGACGGAAAGACATTCCTCGACCTGATCGTCGGGCAGGTGATGGCCGCCCGTCAGGCCCACGACGCTCGCCTGCCGTTGATCCTGATGAACTCCTTCCGCACCCGCGACGACGCGCTCGCGGCGCTGGCTGCACACCCCGACCTGCCCGTCGAGGGGCTGCCGCTGGACTTCCTGCAGAACCAGGAACCCAAGCTCGACGCCGCCACGCTCGAACCGATCTCGTGGCCGGACGACCCGTCGCTCGAGTGGTGCCCGCCGGGCCACGGTGACCTCTACACGGCACTCGAGGCCTCCGGCCTGCTCGATCAGCTGCTCGACGCCGGCTTCCAGTACGCCTCGGTCTCCAACGGTGACAACCTCGGCGCCGCCCCCGACCCGCGCATCGCCGGTTGGTTCGCCGCCTCCGGGGCTCCCTACGCCGCCGAGGTCTGTCGGCGCACGGTCAATGACCGCAAGGGCGGGCACCTGGCGATCCGCAAGCGTGACGGCCAGCTGATTCTTCGCGACACCGCCCAGACGGCCCCCGACGAGATGGACTACTTCACCGACGAGCACCGTCACCCGTTCTTCCACACCAACAACCTGTGGTTCGACCTGCAGGCCTTGCGTGACACCCTCGCCGAGCGTGATTCGGTGCTGGGCCTGCCGCTGATCAAGAATGAGAAGACGGTCGACCCCGCAGACAAGACCTCGCCGAAGGTGATCCAGGTGGAGTCGGCCATGGGCGCGGCCATCGAGGTGTTCGAGGGCGCCACCGCCATCTGCGTCGACCGCTCCCGGTTCCTGCCCGTGAAGACCACCAACGAACTGCTGCTGGTGCGCTCCGACTGCTACCGCACCGACGAGCTGGGTCGGCTCACGGCCGTCGTCGACGACACCCCGCTGGTCGACCTCGACGGTGACCACTACAAGGTGATGAGGGACTTCGACGCCCGCATTCCCGTGGCGCCGTCCCTGGCTCGCGCCACGGCCCTGCGGGTCAAAGGTGACGTCACCTTCGAGCCCGACGTCACCGTGGTCGGCGACGTCACCATCACCGCCGACCAACCGCGGACGATCGCCCGCGGTACCACGGTGGACGAGTCCTGGCAGTGACGGCGGATCCTTGGTTCGAGGCGGTCGCGATCGCCCTGACCGGGGTGGTTCCGGACAGACCTGGAGTGGCTGACGCAGGGTCGTCCTTCGCAGCGTCGTCGGGGGCCGTCGGCCCTCATCCGGTGGCCCTGGTGGCGGCGCTGGCCTCGTCCGGGTGGGACGCCGAGCGGCTGCGAGCCCACCGGGCCGAGCGGCAGGGGGCCGAACTGCCGTGGCCGCACCCCGAGGCGGCCGAGCGAGTGGCGGCCCTCGGTGCGGGCCAGTTCCACGCCGTGCTGGGCGAGGTCAGGCGGTTGACCGGGCTGACGGGGCTCAGGGCGACCCGCCGACAGGGGCCGCGCGTGATCGGTGCGGCCGAGCAGCGGCTGCTGGCGGATCGTCCGCCGCACCACGGCAACGTGTGACCTCCCCAACGTCCCCGGACAGGGAAGAACCCCCACCACTCCGTTGTGGTGGGGGCTCGACCTGTCGCCGGGACGGTCCCGACTGGGGGTGGTGCGCCGCCGTGGGCGAGGCGCTCGTGCTCAGACGCGGGGGGCCTTGAGCAGGTCGCGGATCTCGGTCAGCAGCACGGCCTCGGGCGAGGCCTCCTCGACAACCTCGGGATCCTTCGCGTAACGAGCCTTGGCGGCCTCGTAGGGCTTGACGATGCCGAAGTAGACCACGGCGGCGAGGATGATGAAGGCCACCAGAGCGGTCAGGAACACGCCGACGGGAATGCCGCCGGGGCGCAGGGTGTCGAAGTTGGGGGTGCCGCCCAGCTTGCCCAGGAGGGCGAGAATGATGGCGGTGAAGGTCTCGACAACCTTGGCGAATGCGGTGGCCATGATGAACGCGACGGCAAGCTCGACGAGATTGCCGCGCATGATGAAGTCCTTGAAGCCCTTCATGGGATCTCCCTTTCTGTTGTGGGAGTGGCAGCCCGAAGACTCGGGCAGACGGACCCACTCCGCCGTCGGAGCGTACCCGCCCGTACGGGGGTGGTGCCATTGACGCGGCCCGTGCGTGGTCGGAAAGTCAGCACATTGTCTGCCTGTGTTCAGGCGGGTTTGCCCCCCCGGTGAGGCTCATCGGGGCGTTCCGAGGGTGACAGCCAACCCGTCGGTGGACGAGGCTGCCGCCACCCGTGCGGCCGAGGCCGGATCGGTCGCGATCACGATGACTCCGGGCTCGGAACTGCTGCCCGTGCCCAGGGGCCCGGCCGCCTGCTCGTCGGTCATCAACGCGGTCACGCGCGCCCCGGTGGCGATGGTGGCCGAACCGCCGTCGGTCGACTGGGCGACCACGTTGACGAGGTCGCCCACCTTCAGCAGGGCGGCCACCGACGGGTCGGAAAGGCGGAACGGAACCAGCACTTCGCCGGGGCGGGTCTGCCGCGTGCCGAGCGTGACGGCCGTCGTCACCACCGATCGTCCGGGCAGAGGGACCACCAGCACCAGGCCGATCACCTCGTCCGTGGTGGTGGGCGCGCCGGCGGGGATGAACTCGGGCGGCACGTGCGCGATGCGCAGGTCGGCGGCCGCGAGCCGGGTACCGGGGGAGAGGTCGTGGGCGGCCACCACCACGGGCGCCGTCACGGGATCAGGCGGACGCAGCACCGACAGGGCACCCAGCACGGCCAGCCCCGCCACGAGGGCGGCCAGGGTGCGCCGGTGCCAGCGCAGGGCGGAAACGAAGGAGTCGCGGGCTCTGGCAATCTTCACACCTCAGTTGTGGTGCTTGGGGGCCGATTCGTCCCAGTTGTCCACAGGGTTTCTTTCCGAGAGCCACCGGCCTGTGGATTACTCACAACCCCTTGACGAGGCCCTCTCGATGTGCCGCGGCGCTCAGCGGCCGAAGGCCCAGGCGACCATGCGCGGGAACTCCGCCCGCCAGAACGGGTCACCGTGGTCGCCCTCGCGTTCCTCGAACACCACCTCGGCCCCGGCCGCGCGCAACGCATCGGCCCAGCGGCTGGCGTTGTCGAGGAAGAAGGGCTCCTGCCGGCCGGCCACCAGGTAAGCGCCGGGCAGGGGTGAGGGCCACTCGTCCGACGGACGAAAGCCACCCCCCGGTGACGCCGAGAAGACGTGCCCGAAGAGGTCGGGGTGGCGCAGCCCCAGCGCGAGGGAGAGTTCACCGCCCGCCGACACGCCGCAGATCGCGGTGCGGGCGCGCGGTGGATCGACGCCGAACCGTGCGCGCACCCACGAACGCACCTCACTGAGCAGGAAGTTCTCGTGGGCGGCGAAGGTCGCGGGGGCGAAGCCGGGGGAGTACTCGGCCAGGCGCCGCAGCTCGGGATCGTCCGATTCGGGGTCGCCGCTCGTGCCGGGAGTGTCGAGCCGGTGCACGCCCACGACCAGGGTGGGCGGAGCGTCGACCGAGGAGAGATCGGCACCCCAAGGGGCGATCAATTGCCCGTCGCCGGCGTACACCACCGCCTCAGGGGTGCCGTCGGGCACGTGCACCGTGACCCGGCGTCCACCGTCGAAGTCGAACGTCTCGGTCACGAGCCCGGTCATGGCAGGGGCCTCAGCTGGCCTTCGCCGTGGTGGTGGACGAGGCCTTCGCCGCGGTGGACGAACCCGCATCGCTCGAGGCCGCCGGGGTCGACGACGACTGATCACCCGACGTCGAAGGGGCGGACGAGGAGCCGGCCGACGTGGCGGCCCCCGAGCTCGAGGCAGCCGGGGTCGAGGCGCTCTTGCTGCCGCGGGAATCGGTCTTGTAGAACCCGGAGCCCTTGAACACCACGCCCACCGCGTTGAACACCTTGCGCAGATCGCCGCCACAGGTGGGGCACTCGGTCAGGGCGTCGTCGGTGAACTTCTGCACGACCTCGAGATCGGATCCGCATTCGGTGCAGCGGTACTGATAGGTGGGCATGGGCGTCTCTTCTGGGCGGTGTTGCGTGGAGTGGGCGGCAGGGCCAGCCCTTGGCAGTGTAGACGCCGGGGGGCGAGATCGAGGAACCGGCCACCGTTCGCGGGGTCCGGTGGGGCGACCGCCGGTGTGTGAATCGAGCACCCGAACGCGCCTTCGCGGCTCAGGTGGGGAACGAACCCCGTTTCGGGTGCGCATTCTGCACAGATTGCGCGGAGAGCGCCGTCCCGGAACCCAGCGCGCGCCCTCACCAACAGGAGATGAGACGCTCCTCGGTGGCGATCGTCCGCACCCGCCGGTCGTGGCGTTCCAGCGGAAGCTCGGCGCACAGCTCCGACTCGTTGAGCATCAGCACGACCCGCGCATCGGGCCGGGCGTGCACCAGCGCGCGGTCGAACCAGCCGCCGCCCACCCCCAGACGCCCGCCGTCGAGGGTGCCCGCCAGTCCCGACACCAGGATCACGTCGGCATGCCCGAGCGCGTCCGCCCCCAGACCTGTGGTCGCCGGTTGAGGAATGCCCAACGGCCCGGGCCGCAGGTCGTCCATCGAGCGCAGCAGCGTCCAATCGGGTTCGCCGCCGCCCCCGCGCAGCACCGGCACGAGCACCGGTCGTCCGGCCTCGACCAGCACCCGGGTGAGCGCCAGCGTGTCGGGTTCGGGGGCCTTCGACAGGTAGCTCGCCACCCGATCGCCGGGCGCCAGCGCGTTCCACACCAGGCGGCTCCGCGCGCGGTCTGCGGCAGCTCGGGCCTCGTCCGACACGGTGGCGCGCCGCGACCGACTGGCCTGGCGCAGCAGCTGCTTGCTGAGCCGCACGGACTGCAGATCGGGGTCGGTCGACGGCGGGTCGGGGGTGGTCATTCGCCTATCGTAAGGAGCATGCCGCTGTTCGGACGCAAGAAGAAGGAGCCCATCGTCGAGGTGGAGCCCCCCAAGCCGACCCTTCCCCAGGGCCCCGAGACCGATGAGCACGGGCTGCGTGACCACGCCGCACACCGTGACTACCTGCTGTCGCTGGTCGAACCGCTGCCACCGTTCGGCATGCAGTTGCTCGATGCCCTCGGTCTCGCGTTGTGCGAAGAGATCACGGCCCACTCCGATCTGCCGCGACTGTCGCTGGCGACGGAGGCCGGCTACGCCGTGCGATCGGACGAGGTGGCCGCCGCCAGCAACGACGAGCCGCTCGAGTTCGCCGTCGTCGACGTCGCCCCGGGACGAGAACTCCCCGAGGGTTCCGTCGCCCGGGTCGAGGCGAACGGCCAACTGCCCGAGGGGGCCGACGCCGTGCTGCCGCTGCCCTTCACCGACCGCGGTGAGCAGTCCGTGAAGGTCTTCGAACCCGTCCGGTCCGGTGAGTACGTGGTCGGTCGCGGATCGGATGTCAGCGACGGCGACGTGCTGGTGCGCGAGGGGCAGCTGCTCGACGCCCGTTCGGCGGGTTTGCTGGCGGCACTCGGCTTCGACAAGGTGTTGGCGCGTCCGCGCCCGCGCGTGGTCGTGCTGTCCGTGGGCGGATCGCTGGTCGAGCCGGGTCGTCGATTGACCTCGGACGATCAGGTGCACGACGCCAACGGCTACATGATTGCCGCCGCCGCCAAGGAGGCTGGCTGCCAGGTCTGGCGTGTAGGGGTGGTCTCGAACGACCCCGCCGAGATTCGCGAGACCATCTCTGACCAGTTGATCCGAGCCGATCTGATCATCTCGACCGGTGGCGTCGCCGATGGGTCGGACGACCTGGTGCGCGAGGTGCTGCCGGAGCTGGGGCTCACCGATTTCGCCCGGGTGGCGCTCCGGCCCGGTGGAGATCAGGGATTCGGGCTGATCGGCGATGACAAGGTGCCGATGCTGATGCTGCCGGCTCGTCCGTTGGGCGCGTTCGTGAGTTTCGAACTGTTCGCACGCCCGCTGATCCGGGCGCTGATGGGGGTCGAGCCCGCCGTGCAGCCCCTGGTGAGGGCGATCACCCCGACCGTGTTGCGTTCACCGGCCGGGGTGACCACCGTGTTGCCCGCCCGGGTGAGGGACGAGACCGGGGTGCACCGCGTCGAGGTCATCGGTGGCGGGGAGTCCCAGCGGCTCAGCGACCTGGCCACGGCGAATGCGCTCGTGGTGCTGGACGCCGAGACCGAGGTGGTCACCGCCGGCGGCTCGGTGCGGTGCGTGCTGCTGGGCTGACCGGCCCCCCTGTACTGACCGGCCCCGCTCAGCGGTAGAGACGGTAGGAACAGGAGACGCCCCAGGTGCCCTGTCCCGGGGTGCCGGAATAGCCGTAGACCTTGGGCAACGCCGCCCGTGACTGGGGCCCGTACACGCCGTCGGCCTGCAGGCCGAGCATGTTCTGCGCCACCATGAGCGCGTACTTGGTGTCGTCGCCGAAGCTGCCGTCGATGTCAATCGGGTGGAAGTCGCCCACGGCGCAGGTCAGGATGTACTGCAGGGCCCGAACCGCCTGACCCTGGGCGCCTCGCATCAGCACGCAGTTGGTCGATCCGTAGTACGTCGGCTGCAGCGTTCCCGCCACCCAGTTGGCCTGGTTGCACATCGGCAGGGCCTGGGCCTGCGGGGCGGTGGCGGTCAGCAGACCGCCGGTGGCGGCGACGGCGCCGACGACGAGGGACGCGAGCTTCTTCTTCACGGAAGACCTTTCTGAAGGGGTGCGGCTGGTTGTGCGGACATCACTTCAGCACGCCCTGGGGTCACCCCTGCGGCAATCTGTCAAGGGTTTGCCCGACACACCGTCGAGCTTGGGTCGAGGGTTGAGGGGTCACCCGTACGGTGTTCCGCATGGGTACCGGCATCATCGTCTCGATCATCGTGATCGCCGGTCTTGCCTACCTGATTCCGTGGTTCGCCGCTCGTCGCACCGAGGGCGCCCAGGAGGAGGAACCCGAGGCCTTCGCCGAGTCGATGACGCTGATTCGTCGCGCCGGGGTGCTGGTCGACGAGCATGCCGACGAGTGTGAGGTCTCCACTCCCATGACCCGGCGAGCCGCCCTGTACGAGGTCAATCAGTCACACCGGGCCGCCGCCATCCGTCGTCGACGGGTCACCCTGACGCTGGTGGCGCTGACGGTCGTCACCGCTGTGCTTCCGCTGGTGCTGCCCGCTCTCCCGGTGGCCCTGCCGCGGGTGCCCTGGTGGGCCTGCGCCATCCCCGGGGGTGTGCTGGTCGCGTTCCTCGCCGTGGCGCGGTGGTCGGTGGTGTCGTTGCAGCGCACCCTCGACCAGCGGGTCGATCTGATCCGCTCCGGCTGGGAGGACGACACCATCAGCTTCCAGGTGCCGGCGGAGCTGCGGGAGACGTCGTCCGACCGTGACGAGGTCAGCGTCGAACTGAGCGGGCCGATCGCCCTGACCGGTTCGCTGTGGGACCCGATTCCGGTGACGACGCCCACCTATGTCTCGAAGCCGCTGGTGCCGCGCACCGTGCGCACGATCGACCTGTCGGCTCCGGGTCTCGTGGCACCCCGCATCCCGGTCACGAACGACACCCAGGCGATCGAGTCCCCCATCAACGAGGCAACCGTCAACGAGACAACCCTCAACGAGACAATGGCCGACGAGACAACGATCGAGTCGGACGAAGGCCGCCCCCGCGCCGTCGGTGAGTGAGGGTACCAGCTGGCTCCATGGGTGATCTGCCCGCCGTGTCGACATGGTCGTGGTGCCGGGCAGACCACCCAGAGCTGCATCCCCCTGGCCTCGTGGGCCACTGCCGAGATTAGCTGGCAGAAAACGCCGTTTCAGTGCCACATCGGTGCCGAAGATTCACGCGTGAAATTCTTCTGGGTGTGGACGAACTCCGGCCCGGCGACCGCAACGTTTTACGAAGTCAGCACGCGTTCCCGGGCGCTGCGCAGCAGTCGGTACCAGGTCCGGCGACTGACGTGAAGGGTCTCTCGGCACTGTTGCTCGGAGTGCCTGCGGCCGAGGTGCACCAACTCGATCGCGCGGCGCATGCGCAGGTCGTTCTCGCTGGAGGAGAAGACCTCGCCGAGCACCGCCGTCAGGGCCTCGATGCGTGCGGGGTCGGTGTCGGTCAGGAGCAGGCTCGAGCGGTCGCGTTCGGGTCGGAAGCCTCGCTCGGCGAGCACCATCGCCTCGACGGTGCCGATGGCTCCCAAGGGGCGGAAGTCGCTGACCGCGACCGGCAGCGGAAGGCCCGGCGGCGTGGGGTGCATCAGCGGGGTGGGCACGACGGGGGCACGGTTCGGAGTGGGGAAGTGGAACAGCATGGTCTGCAGGTCGCCCACCCCGCGCTGCAGCATGAAGGCGCCCGATCCCAGCCGCGTCGCCGTCAGGGCCGTGTGCTCGTCCACGTCGGCGAAGAGGACGACGCCAGCGAACGTTCGGGCCGGGTCGACCCCGACCGCGGCGGCCGCCGCGAGCAGGCCGTCGGACAACCGGTCACCCGGGGTGAGGTCTGAGACGCGCACGTAGCAACCCAACTGCACCGGCGCGCCCGTGACCCGGCGCACCACGCGCACCTGGCTCGGCCAGCGCTCGAACCAGGCCAGTACCTGCGGCCACTCGGTGGACCGAGCGAAACCTTCGGCTCGTCCGAACTCCTCGAGTTCGCCGGGAGTGGGAGTGTCGGCGTGGAAGGTGTCGCCGGGGTGCTGGCCGATGGTGGCGCGCACCTGCCGGTTCTCGATCAACTCGGTGAGCCGCAGGAGTGCTCCCAGGTCGCCCAATCGCGCGCGGTTCGCCAGGTGCACGGCGATCCTGCGCACCAGCGCGTTCTCGCGCTCGGGTTCGGTGGCGCGCAGGCGGGCACGGATCGCCGCGGCCAACACCGCATGCACCGCGACGGCATCGCCCACCCGCTCGACCACGGGGAGGGCGGCCAGGCGAGCCAGACCGTCGCGGGTGCCGCGACCGGGCAGCGCGGCGGCCAACAGCCGGGCGTCCACGACGCGTGCCAGGGCCGCCACCTCGAGCAGGTCGGGGGGCGCGTCAAGCAGGGGTTCGCCCGTCAGCCACGTGGTCAGGCGCCGTTCGAGGCCGGCGGGGTCGTGGAGCGGGGGTCGTCCGGTGACGTCATTCGCGGCCACCGTGAGGGCCAACGGTGAGCCCTGGGCCCACTCGACGAGCGTGTCGAGGCGGGACTCGTCGACCTGCCGGTCGCGCAGCAGCTGTCGAGCCTCGTCGTCGTTGAGGACAGGGAGCGGGAGGTCGATCGTGATGGCGTCGAGCCCGTGCTGACGCCACGAGGGCCCCGGCGCACGGCGACCGGCGACGATCAGCCGGGAGGAGTCGTCGAGTCGATCGAGCAGGCGGTCACGCAGGCGGTCGAGCAGGGTGTTGAGCTGGGGGCGCTTCCGGTCCGGGTTGTCCAGGGAGTCGGCGTCATCGATCACGAAGCACACCAGTTCGCCGTTGCGCCTCGACGGTGCTGCGGCGATCAGATCGTCGGCGGCCCGTTCCGGGTCGGAGGCGAGGTCGCGCGCCGAGACGTGCACGACGCTGTGGCCGGCTCCATCGCGCAGGTGTCGGACCAGTTCACGCAGCAGGGTCGACTTGCCGATGCCACCCGGACCGTGCACGTAGAGCAGGCGCGTGGGGGTGGTGGGTTCGAGCAGCTCATTGACGGCAGCCAACTCGGCCGAGCGACCGACAAAACGGGCGGCATCGGCTGCATCGGCAGCCTGCCGAAGCGTGCGGGGGGACACGTGGGAAGACTACTCCCGCGCGCCTGCGTCACCTAGGGTTCGACCATGAGGCCCACACCCCCTGCCCTGCCCGAACCGCCTGGTGACTCCGACGAGCGCAGCCTGCTCGAGGGCTTCCTCGACATGTACCGCGCCGTCGTGGTGCGCAAGGTAGAGGGGTTGTCGGACGACCTGGCCGGTCGGGCCGTGGTCGAGTCGGGGACGAGCGTGGCCGGGCTCGTCCGCCATCTTCGGTGGGTCGAGCACGCCTGGTTCGTGGAGGCGCTGGCCGGCGAGCCGCGCCCGGCCTGGCGTGCGGACGACCCGCAGTGGCAGTTCCGGGTGGGCGACGAGGGGCTCGCGGTGCTGGTGGACGAGTACCTCGCGGCGGTCGACGAATCGCGGACGATCACGGCCGGGCTCGAGCTCGACGCCGTCGGCCACAACCCGCATCTGGGCGACGTCTCGCTGCGGTGGATCTACGGCCACATGGTGCAGGAGACGGCCCGGCACGCGGGGCACCTGGACATCCTGGTGGAGCAACTGACCGGTGGCGTGGGGTTCAACGCCTGAGAGTTGGTGCGCTGGTGTGGTCGCGTTGGCTCAGGAACCGGGCGCCGCGACCAGCACCGACCGCAACTCGCCGATCGGTAGGGGCATGGATGATGTGGTGGTGACTGACTTCGTCGACTGCCCCGACGGGGTGCAGGCCGACATCAGGCCCGCCACCAGCGCGGCGCAGGCGATCGTCCGAACTCTCACTCGGACCCCTCGGGATCGGAGGCGACCGCTGCCGCCACGAGCCTCGAAACTCTCACGGCGAGGGGTCGGTGCGCGAGGGGGTCGGGCCAACCTGTGGACAAATCATCGGGACTCGCCCACCTGTCCACAAACTGCTTGCTATTGACAAGCTGGCTTGTTTTTCGCAAGCTAGGAACAGATGATCCCTGCGTGGCCGATCGGCTCTGCAGGACCCACCACCACCAGGAGCACGGCAATGACGCACATCTTCGTGAACATCCCCACCAACGACCTCGAGCGGGCCAAGTCCTTCTACACCTCGCTCGGAGCGACCATCAATCCGACCTTCACCGACGAGAACGGCGCCTGCATCGTGTGGGACGAGAACGTCTTCTTCATGGTGCTGACCCGCGAGTTCTTCGCTACCTTCACCGACAAGGAGGTGTGCGACCCGAAGACGCACTCCATGGCCCTGCTGTCGCTCAGCCGTGAGTCGCGGGCCGCCGTCGACCAGGCGGTGGAAGCCGGCATCGCGGCCGGAGGAACCGAACTCAACGAGGCCAAGGACTACGGCTTCATGTACTCGCGGGCCATCGAGGACCCCGATGGCAACGGCATCGACTTCCTGTTCATGGAGCCCGCGGCGGTCGAGCAGGGCCCCGAGGCCTACCTGGCCGAGCAGGGGGCGACCGTCTGACATGGCAGCCCGCAGCTACGGGCAGTACTGCGGCGTGACGACGGCCGTCGAGCTGATCGGCGAGCGGTGGGCCCTGCTCATCGTCCGCGACCTGCTCGTCGGCCCTCGTCGTTACACCGATCTGAAGCAGGGGCTGCCCAAGATCCCCACCAACATCCTGTCGACCAGGCTCAAGGAGCTGCAGGACTCCGGCGTGGTCAGGCGGGTGCCGCTGCCCCGGTGCGGACTGGTCTACGAGCTCACCGACTACGGGCGTGAGCTCGAGCCCGTCGTGCTCGCTCTGGGGCGGTGGGGGTTCCGGTCGATGGGTGACCCAGGGGACGACGACGTGGTCACGCCCGACTCCCTGACGATGGCGCTGCGGACGGCCTTCCAGTCAGCGGTCGCCGCCGAACGTCCGCGGGCTGACTACGAGCTTCACGTCGGCGAGGTGGTGCTGCGCGCGATCGTGCGGGGCGACCGATTGTCCGTCGTGCAGGTTGACAGCGGACGACCGGTTGACCCGGCCCGGTCGTCCTCGGTCTCCGGTGAGGCCGATGTGGTGATCGCGGCCGGTCCGGGGATCCGCCGTGTGATCTCGGGCGAGCTGACCGCGGACGATGCCCTCGCGCAGGGTGTGTGGGAGGTGGTGTCGGGGGAGTCGGCGCTGCTGGAGCAGTTCGCCGAGACCTTCCACATCGGCATCGACCGTGCAGATTCCGTTGAATAGCGGCGATTGTTGCCTTCAGCCGGCCACTTCGGGGGCCACGCGAGGGAATCTGCACAGATCGCCGCTCCTTCGACCTGACGCGACGTGGTCAAATCGCAGCAGCTGAGGGCGATCGATCCACACCACGGATCGCCCGGGCTCAGCTGCTGCAGTTTGACCAATGGGAGCCGTGACCGGGGTGGTGACGCCAGGCCTCACCGGCCCAGCTCCACCCCGGTGAACTCCGCCAGCGACGCCAGCAACCCGTTCTGGAACTGCACGTCACCCACAGACCGGTGCGGGCGCGCCACCCGTCGGTGGTGCCAGAACTGCCCCGATTCCAGAGCGGCGGGGTCGTCCGAGGTGGCCAACCAGACCTGCGTGACATGGCCCTCCACGAGGTCGTCCGGGGCGCTCGGGCCGCCCATGCGCGTCGGCACCCAACCCGGGTCCACCGCCGACGACACCACCTGTGGCCACCGTCGGGCCACCGCTGCGGCCAGCGTTGTCACGAACAGCTTGCTGTCGGAGTAGGTCGAGCCCTGTGGCTGCGCCCAGTCGATGCCGTCGAGCCGTGCCCGTCCGCCGGCGTGCATGTCGCTGCTGAGGTACACCAGTCGCGAGGGACGATCCATGAGCGCTGTCAGCAGGTACGGGGCCACCACGTTGACAGCGAGCACCGTGCGGCCGTCGCCCACGCCAGCGTTGTGGATCACGGCATCGCACCTCCCGAGGGTGTTCACCTGATCGGCCACCGACGTCACCTCGTGACGGTGGGCCAGATCGCCCACCGCCACGGCGGCGCCCCGGCCCACCAGATCGGCGACCGCGGGCCTTCGCCCGGGCGTTCGCACGTGCACCACCACCTGGTGTCCCTGGTCGAGCAGGGCTGCCGCAGCCCCGTGCCCCAGTCCCTCCGCCGATCCCGTCACCAGCACTCGCGCCATCGTCCGCCCTTTCGTCGCCTCATCGTGGTCACGGTCGGGGAGGGCTGCGCCAATTGGGGCAGCCACGAGGGGGGTGCTGGACAATTCCAGCCCCGAACCGCTGCGAGCATGCCCCGCTTGGTGGAACCGTCCCGAACGGCCGCCTCCCGCCACCGGCCGGCGCACCTGCGGCGCCGCCACCCCAGCCCCCCGAACCCCAGCACCGCCCCGAATCCTGCCGCCACCCAGCCCCACCCGCGCGCGAGTTTGACACCGATTACACGAGCTGTCACGGGCATCTCTGAGCGTGAAAATCCTCACCAAATCCATTGACCGTGAAATCGTTCTCACGTAGCGTCAGGTGCTGGCGACAGCACAACACCACCTCGCCGCACCCACCCACCGAACCCGCGCAGCTCTCTCACAAGGAAGTGGACATGAAGCGTCGACTCTTTCTCTCATCCCTGGCAGCCGCGGCGGCGACCACCGCCGTCACCGCCGCCGGCTGCGGTTCCTCGTCCACCGGAAGCTCCGGAGGAACCGTCAACCTCACCTTCCGTCAGTTCGACCCGCCCACCGAGATCGCCGGCCTTCAGAAGGCCGTCGACGCGTGGAACACCGCCAACCCGAAGATCCAGATCAAGATGGAGACCCTCAGCGGGGCCGACACGGCCCAGCAGTTCGCCCGCGAGGCCAACAGCGGGTCGGGCCCCGACATCGTCCAGCTCGGTTACGTGTCGGTGAAAGACCTTGCCAAGCCGAAGATCCTCAAGCCGATCGGCGACCTGATCGACAAGTCAGCGCTCGACACCCCGCTCGACAAGTTCCTGGCCCTCGACATGAACGTCTTCGACGACCAGACCTGGGCGTTGCCGTGGACCGTGGACACCTTCGCCATGACCTACAACCCCGATGCGATGGGCGGCGCCAAGGCGCCCACCACTTGGGAGGAACTGCAGCAGACCGCCGCCACCATCGGCGGTCAGGGCAAGACCGGCTTCGCCTTCGCGGGCGCCAGCAGCCCTGTCGCCGGCCAGTGGTTCGCCCTCAACTACTACATGTGGTCGAAGGGCTTCAGCCTGATCGAGCAGGATGGCGACGCCTGGGCGCCCGGGGCCACCGCCGACCAGTTCAAGAGCGCCATGGACTACTTCAACTCGTTCTTCACCAGTGGCGCCACGCCGAAGTCGATGATGGCCGTCGAGTCGGCCAATGATCCGCAGATCATCTCCAGCATCGGCAAGGGCGACACCGCCATGACGATGATGGCCCCGCAGACCCTCCGCAACGCCCGACAGACCTCCGACAAGGTGGTTTCGGCGGTCATGCCCGATGGGCTGACCGATGGTGCCACCCACCTGGGCGGACGATCCCTGGGCATCAATGCCTCCAGCAAGCACCCGGAGGAGGCCTGGGAGTTCATCAAGTTCCTGTCGTCGGCGAAGGCGTTCGAGACGATCCCGCAGTTCCCGGCGGCCACCACCGTGCTGAGCGACATGAAGGTCAATGCCGGTGAAGAGGGCTACCAGCAGCAGCTGCCGCACTCGCGCTCCTTCGCCCGCTACATCAAGGGTCCGGTGCCGGTGGCCACCCTGCAGAAGCTCTCCTGCGCGGCCTTCGGCTCGGTCTACTCGGGCCAGCAGACCAGCGACAAGGCCGCCCAGGCCCTCGTGAACGACATCGCCCAGGCCATCAAGGGCTGAGCTGGATGACTCAGGTCACCGCGTCCCCACCCCTCGTCCGATCGGATCGGCGCCCGGCGGCCCGGCGTCGGCGTCAACCCCTGGCGCCTTACGCCCTGCTCGCCCCGACGCTGACCCTGTTGGCTGTGCTGTTCGTGCTGCCCGGCCTCTACAACCTGTGGCTGAGCCTGCACAAGGTGACGCCCTACGACGCCCTTGGCGACGGCACCTTCGTGGGACTCGACAACTTCCGCGCCGTGCTGGGTTCACCCCAGACGTGGGTGAACGGACGAAACACCGTCGTCTGGCTCACCCTCACCACGGTGGTGCTCCGCATCGTGTTCGGCCTGGCCCTGGCGATGCTGCTGCAGGCCTCGGTACTGCGGCGGCTGCGCGTGCTCGGGCTGGCGCGCACCATCGTGCTGTTGCCGTGGATGATTCCGCCGACGGTGGCGGTGGCCGCGTGGAAATGGCTGCTCGACGGTCGATCAGGCCTGATCAACAAGCTGCTGGTCAATGCCGGCCTGATCGACCAGGGCATCCCGTTCCTGGCGCAGACCTCGACGGTGTGGCCCAGCATCGTGTCGATCCTGGTGTGGCGTGAACTGCCGTTCGTGGTGATCGCGTTCATGGCGGGTCTGCAGGCCATCAACACCGATCAGTACGAGGCCGCCGCCATCGACGGCGCCTCAGGTTGGCGCACCTTCTGGTACGTGACCCTGCCCAATCTGCGCCCGGTGATCGTGATCATCTCACTGATGATCACCATCGGTTCGTTCAACAACTTCGTGTACGTCTGGTTGACCACCGGCGGAGGCCCTGGCAGCTACACCCAGGTGCTGGCCACGCAGTTGTTCACCACGGCCTTCATCGACAACCAGTTGGGTGCCGGCGCCGCCGTCGGCCTGCTGATGAGCGCGGTGATGGTGCTGTTCGCCGGCGTCTATCTGTACGTCACTTTCAGGGGGAACGATGACTGAGGCCACGCTCACCCGACCCGTCGCCGACCAGGCGCTGCGTCGCCGCCGGACCAGCGTCGGTGACGTGGTGATCCTCGTCGTCACCGCAATCATCTGTGTGCTGATCGCCTTCCCCTTCCTGTGGATGGTGCTGACGTCGTTCTTCCCGTCGGCCGAACTGTTCGACCCCGATCGACTGCTGCCCGACCCGGGCACGGCCACGCTGGCCAATTACGTCGAGCTCTTCTCGGCCTCGAACTTCCTGGCCTACATTCGCAACTCGCTGGTGGTCTCGCTGGTCGCCATGGTGATCGCCGTGGTGCTCTCGAGCATGTCGGGCTACGCGTTGTCGCGCTATCGCTTCCGCGGCCGCGGTTTCGTGATGGTGAGCATCATCGCCGTGCACCTGTTCCCGTTCGTGATCCTGATCACGCCGTTGTACTCGTTCTTCAGCGAGGTGCACCTGCTCAACACCCTCGCGGGCCTGGTCATCGCCTACGTGGCCATCACCCTGCCGTTCGCGACGTACCTGATGATGGGCTTCTTCGAGACGATCCCGAAGAGTTTGGACGAGGCCGCCCGCGTCGACGGGTGCGGCACTCTCGCCACCCTGTTCCGGGTCGTGCTCCCGGTCGCCTGGCCGGGGATCGCCACCGTCGCGATCAACACGTTCATCATGGCCTGGGAGGAGTATCTGTTCGCCCGCGTGCTGGTCACCGACGACAACCTCAAGACCGTGCAGGTGGGGCTGGCCAACTTCTTCGGCGAGTTCACCACCCGCTGGGACCTCGTGATGGCAGCCTCGGTTCTGGCTTCGGTGCCCACCATCGTGTTGTTCGCCATCGCTCAGAAGCGGTTGGTCGGTGGGCTGGCCGTGGGCGGTGTGAAGGAGTGACGATGGCCCCAGCGACCCTGCGTGACGTGGCAGCCCTGGCGGGCGTGAGCACCGCCACGGTCTCGCGCGTGTTGAACGGATCCGACCGCGTCGACCCCGGCCGGCGTCGTGCCGTCGAGGCCGCCGCGAAGCAACTCAACTACGTCACCAACGTCTCGGCGCGGGCGTTGCGGTCGCGCCAGAGCATGACCTGGGCCCTGCTCGTCGACGACCTGCAGTCGGCCTTCTTCTCGGGTCTGGCCGACTCGCTCACCCAGCGTGCCCTCGAGCACGGCCGCACCCTGCTGATCGCCACCACGCAGAAGGACGTGCAGCGGGAGCGTCAGGTGGTGGCCGCCATGGCAGCCCGGCAGGTCGACGGTCTGTTCGTGGTGTCCGCCTCGGGGGACGCCACCACGGCGCGGCGGGTGGGTTCGTCCGATCTGCCCACCGTCTTCGTCGAGCGGTACCCGACGGCGATGGACGGTGACGTGGTCACCTTCGACTACTACGGCGCCGGTCGGCAGCAGATCGACCGGCTGTGGCAGGCCGGGCACCGGCGGATCGCGTTCATCGGCGGCAACGTGCTCGAGGACCCCGGTTCGCGGCGCATCGCCGCCTACCGCGACGGCCTGCGCGACCACGGCGTCGAACCGGACGAGGCCCTGATCGCCGTCGACACGTTCTGGCACACCTCAGGCCCGGCCCTGGCCCGCATGCTCGCCCTGCCCGACCCGCCCACCGCCCTGGTGGTCACCGTGATCCCCATGCTGGTGGGGGTGCTGCGGCACCTGGTCTCGGTCGGGATCAGCCTCGACGTGTGTTGTTACGAAGACATCGACGTGCCCGAACTGGTGCCCGTGCCGCTCACCGTGATTCACGGCGACCTCCACGAACTCGCCCGGCGGGCCGCCGACACCATGGTGCGCCGCCTGAGCCACCCCGACGAGCCGTTCACCACGACCGTGCTCGACACCGTCGTCTCGGAACACCGGCCCACCACCAGCCTGCCCCAGCCCGCCGACCACCCCCAGCCCGCCAACCACTGAGAGCCCGATGACCCCCTCGTCCTCCGCCGCCGACCGCCCCCACATCATCGTCATCTACACCGATGACCTCGGGTTCGGTGACGTCGGCTTCAACGGCGCCACCGACGTGGCCACCCCCCACCTTGACGCGCTGGCCGCCTCCGGCGCGGTGATGGCCCGCTGGTACTCCAACTCGCCGGTCTGCTCGCCCTCGCGGGCGGCGCTGCTCACCGGTCGTCACCCCATCCACGCCGGGGTGGGCGCGATCCTGGGTTCCGACCGGGGGTCGGTGCACGGGCTGCTGCCCCAGCCGACGCTGGCCTCCCGGTTGGCCGAGGCGGGTTACCGGACGTCGCTGGTCGGCAAGTGGCACCTGGGCACCACCGAGGAGTCGCACCCGCTGCGCTCGGGGTTCCAGCGCTTCTTCGGCTTCCTGGCCGGCTGCGTCGACTACTACTCCCACATCATGTACTGGGGGCGCACGCTGCCGGTGCACGACCTGTGGGAGCAGTCCGACGAGGTCTGGCGCAACGGTCGCTACCTCACGCACATGATCACCGAGACCGCCTGCCAGGTGATCGAGGAACGCGGTGACGATCCGTTCTTCCTGATGGTCAGCTACAACGCCCCGCACTACCCGCTGCACGCACCCCAGGAATACGTCGACCGCTTCGGGCACCTGCCCGATGACCGGCGCATGATCGCCGCCATGATCGCCGCCGTCGACGACGGGGTCGGCGAGTTGGTGGCCACCCTCGAGCGCGAGGGCCTGCGCGACAATACCGTGATCATGTTCTCCTCCGACAACGGACCCTCGGCCGAGGCGCGCAACTGGCTCAACGGCGACGAGCTCGCCTTCGCCGGCGGTTCGACCGGGGGACTGCGTGGCCACAAGGGGTCGCTGTACGAGGGCGGCATTCGGGTGCCGGGGCTGTGGTCGTGGCCCGCCCGCATCCCCGCCGGGCAGACGCTGCACGCCAGCTGTCAGATGAGTGACGTCACCCCGACCTTGCTGTCGGCGGCGGGAGTCGACACCGCGGACGAGCTCGACGGGCGCTCGCTGCTGCCGCTGCTGACGGCTGAGTCCGACACCCCCGAGCCGAGGCTGTTGTTCTGGGAGTACGAGGGCCAGCGGGCGGTCTCCGACGGAGACTGGAAGCTGGTCACCGCACCCCGTGACCGGCTGGGATCCGACGAGGACACCGAGCCCGATGCCCTCTTCTGTCTGGCCGACGATCCGGCCGAGACCCGCAACCTGATCGCCTCCGAGCCCACCCAACGGCAGCGGCTGGCCCCGGCGCTGACAACGTTCGATGCCCGGGTGACCGGGTGGCGCGAACGGGCCGTCCGCCCTGAACCGACCAGCCGTTCGGAGGGCTGACATGCGCGCCGTCGTGCTGATGTTCGACAGCCTCAACCGGCTGATGTTGCCGCCCTACGGCTGCACCTGGACGCACGCGCCGAACTTCGCACGACTCGCCGAGCGCACGGTCACCTTCGACACCTGTTACGCCGGATCGATGCCCTGCATGCCCGCTCGGCGCGAGCTGCACACCGGGCGACACAACTTCCTGCACCGCTCCTGGGGACCGCTCGAGCCCTTCGACGACTCGATGCCTCAGCTGTTGGACGAGGCCGGCGTGCACACCCATCTGGTGACCGACCACTACCACTACTGGGAGGACGGCGGCGCGACCTATCACAACCGGTTCACGACCTACGAACTCTTCCGGGGGCAGGAGGGGGACGCGTGGAAGGGCAGGGTCGGCGGTGTCCAGGAGCCCCCGACACTGCGCCGACGCAAGAACCGGTTGTACCGGCAAGACCTGGTGAATCGGCAGTACCTGCAGGGTCACGAGAACCATC
This sequence comes from Aestuariimicrobium soli, assembly GCF_051192575.1. Lineage (NCBI taxonomy): Bacteria > Bacillati > Actinomycetota > Actinomycetes > Propionibacteriales > Propionibacteriaceae > Aestuariimicrobium > Aestuariimicrobium soli. The sequence continues at coordinate 72,154 of NZ_JBPJSQ010000007.1, forward strand.
CGCAGACCCGAACGGTGAACGCTGGCCTCGACTTCGTCACCGAGAACCTCGACCGTGACCGCTGGCTGTTGTGGCTGGAGTGTTTCGACCCCCACGAGCCGTTCTTCTCGACGCCCGAGGCCCACGAGCTGGTGCCGTCGGACTACCGCGGGCCCACCTTCGACTGGCCCGACTACAAGCGGGTCGAGGAAACTCCCGAGCAGGTGGAGCACCTGCGGCGCGAATACGCGGCCCTGCTGGCCATGTGCGATGCCTCGCTGGGGCGGGTGCTCGATGCCTTCGACGAGCACGGGCTGTGGGACGACACCCTGCTGATCGTGTGCACCGATCACGGGTTCCTGCTCGGGGAACACGACTGGTACGGCAAGAACGTGCAGCCCTGGTACGAGGAGAACATCCACACCCCGTTGTTCATCTGGGACCCACGCGCCGGCATCGCGGGGGAGCGGCGCGCCGAGCTCGTGCAGACGATCGACCTGCCCCCGACGCTGCTGGAGTGGTTCGGGGTCGCGGTTCCGCCCGACATGCAGGGGCGTGATCTGGCTCCGGTGGTCGCGAGGAGTGAGCCCGTGCGCGAGGCGGGCATCTTCGGCATCTTCGGTGGCCACGTGAACGTCACCGACGGACGCTACGTCTACATGCGTTCGTGCGCGGACGAGAACCGGCCTCTGCTCGAACACACGCTGATGCCGACTCACATGACGTCGCGGTTCTCGGTGGACGAACTGGCCGCCGCCGAACTGGTCGAGGGGTTTGACTTCACCAAGGGGCTGAAGGTGCTGCGCATGCCTGGCTCGACCATGGGATCACCCACCGACTTCGGCACCCTGCTGTGGGACCTCGAGAACGACCCGGGGCAGCTGTCGCCCGTTGTGGACAATGGCGTCGAGCTGCGCATGGCCACGTTGCTGCGCGACCTGATGGTGGTCAACGACGCGCCGGAGTCGCAGTTCGAGCGGCTCGGGTTGCCGCGGGTGGGGGAGATCACGGCCGAACACTGCCTGGCGCGATCGTCCGACTCAGCTTCGGTGGGGTGACGTGGCTTCGCTTCAGGACGGGTGCCACGGTGAACAACTGAAGCCACGTCTCGAGTCGTGACGCGCCGGGGGCGACCCTCAGGCCGAGGCGAACCAGCCCTCGGCCCCCAACGGGGAGTTCATGCGGGGCACGTACTGGTCGAAGTAGACCCGCGAGACCAACTCCCGGCGGCTGCGCACCCCGGCCTTCTCGAAGATCGCCTTCAGATGGTCCTGCACCGTATAGGTCGACACGAACAGGGCCGCCGCGATCTCCTTGGTGTCCAGCCCCTGCAGCACCCGCTCGACGACGGGACGCTCGCGTTCGGTCAGGTTGAACGCCGACACGACGAGCGGGACGATCTCGGGTGGTCGGGCCTCGTCGATGGTGACGGCCACCTGCCCGCGCTCGCCGTCGCGACCCTGCATCGAGGTGGCGTAGAGACTGAACCAGGCGTCGCTGCCGCCGCGCACCCGGCACCGCGGGGGGCGTGTGCTCTCGCCCGATGAGTAGCGGCGGGCCGCGGCGATCAGGCCGGCGATGATGCCGGTGGGTACGACCCCGCCGTCGGGGGCGGTGAGCTCGGCCAACCGCTCCTCGGCCGTGTCGCTGAGCATCAGGATCTGGTCGCTGGAGTCGACCAGGATGACCGCGGGGCCGGCGTGGTGCAGGGCCTCGCGGGCGGCGAGGGTGAGGATGCCTGACCTGACCCCACGAGCCAGCACCGGCGAGAGCTCCTCGAGCAGGGCGACGTCGGCGAGGCTGAAGTGGGGCTGACCGCGATCGCGATGCAGGGCCAGGCATCCCCAGACCCCACCGCGGTCGCGCATCGTCACCCGCAACTCGTCGCCGAAGCCGTAGACGGGGGCCATGAACTCATTGGCCCGCCGCGACTCGGGCGACTGCAGCCTGACCGCCATCGACGGTGTCGCGGCCGCGGCCAGCACGTCGAACGACGAGGGCTCCGGCTCACTGAACTCGATCAGCCCCCGCTCGTGGTCGTGGTCGTCCCAGCCCTCGAGCCTGCCCAGCTTGAAGGTGCTGGTGAGCATCAACGTGCTCGGGTCGAGCGAGCCATGCAACTCGCCGAGTGCGGGATCGCCCGCATGATCGCATGCGCGGTCTCGGTCAGGAAGGTCTCGAGATCGAGCCCGGCACGCGCGAGTACGTCGACGTCGCGAGCCACGCGCGTCGCGGTGAGTGTTGCCCCATGGTTCCAGTGTCACCCGGCGCCGGTTGGAGCACCATCCCCGATTTCTGGGGGGCGGGGGGCCCCTCAGAGCGTGGGCGCGGGGCGGGGGTGCTGGGATGGTCTGGTCTCCCGGCCCGTCACGGGCCACGGATGTGTCGCAGCCGACCTCACGTTTGTGTCGGCTGGCGCGTCTACCGTGTGATGACCATGAAACAGCCCTTCGACGAAGCGGCCCGCGCCCACGGCGCCACCGTGCTGCGGGTGTGCCGCGCCGTGCTCGGCCCCGGCCCCGACGCCGACGACGCGTGGTCGGAGGCCTTCCTGGCCGCCCTGCGCGTGTGGACCGACCTGCCCGACGACACCAATGTTCGCGCTTGGCTGGTCACCGTGGCCCATCGCAAGGCGCTCGACATCACCCGGACGAGGGCCCGTCACGCCGTGCCCACCGCCGAGGTGCCCGAGCGAACGTCGTCCGTGGGGGTGCCCGGCGAGACGGGCGAGGAGGTGTGGTCGGCGGTGGCGGCATTGCCCGAGAAGCAACGACTGGCGGTTGCCTACCACTACCTGGGCGGGCTGCGGCACACCGAGACCGCGGAGCTGATCGGCAGCACGCCCGCCGCGGTACGCCGAGCCGCGAGCGACGGCATCAAGAATCTACGAGCCCAGCTGACGGGAGCACGACCATGAACACGACCAAGGACGACGTGAAGTTCGACCACGAGAACCTCACGGGGGTGTTCCCCGTCTCCGGTGACCACTTGGAGCGGCTGACGGCTCGGCTCGCGGGCGCGGCCGACGCGGAAGGGCTGCTCGACGTGGCCCTGCGCACCGTCGAGACCCCCGTGGGGCGCCTGCTGCTCGCGGCGACGCCGATCGGGCTCGTGCGGGTGGCATACGAACGGGAAGGCCTCGACGACGTGGTCGCCGCGCTCGCCGAACGGGTCAGCGTCCGGGTGCTGGAGGCGCCGGCTCGGCTCGACGACGCGGCGCGCCAGTTCGAGGAGTACTTCGCCGGACGACGTCACCGCTTCGATCTGGTGCTCGACCACCGGCTTTCCGTCGGCTTTCGCGACCAGGTGCAGCGCTTCCTGCCGACCATCGCCTATGGGCAGACCATGTCGTACAAGCAGGTGGCCGAGCAGGTGGGCAGGCCCACGGCCGTGCGGGCGGTGGGCACGGCCTGCGCCACCAACCCGCTGCCGGTGGTGGTGCCCTGCCACCGGGTCACCCGCAGCGACGGCTCCATGGGCGGCTACGTCGGCGGACTCGAGGCGAAGGCCGCGCTGCTGGAGTTGGAGCGGGCGGCGTGAGCGGCCAGGCGCCGCTGTTCGAGCCCGCCGGGTCGGCACCGGTCGAACTGCCAGTCGGGGCGCACCACCTGCCGGGCTGGCTCATGCTCGAGCAGCAGGCCTGGATCGTGGCCCGGTTCCACGAGTGGACGACGGGGCCGGTCCCGCTGCGGGCGGCCACGGTGCGCGGTCACGAGATGAGCGTTCGCACCGTCTGCCTGGGGTGGCACTGGCGCCCCTACGCGTACACGCGGGAGGCCGTCGACGTGAACGGCAACCGGGTGCTCGAGGTTCCTGACTGGATGGTCAGGGTGGGGCAGCGGGCCGTTGCCGAGGCCACCGGAGACCAGGGGGCCGGGGAGGCCTATCGTCCCGACGCGGCGTTGGTGAACTTCTACGACGAGGCCGCCCACATGGGCATGCACCAGGACAAGGACGAGCGCTCGTCCGACCCTGTTGTGTCCCTGTCGATCGGGGACGCGTGCCGGTTCCGCTTCGGCAACACCCAGACGCGGACGAAGCCCTACGTCGACCTCACCCTCGGGTCGGGGGACCTGTTCGTCTTCGGCGGGCCGGCGAGGTTCGCGTTCCACGGGGTGACGAAGGTGCTGCCGGGGACGGCGCCTGAGGGGTGTGGACTAGAGTCGGGGCGGATCAACATCACATTGCGGGTGACGGGGCTCACCGGCTGAGCATCATTGGACCAGTCCGACGCTCCGCAGGGTGTCGCCCACCTGGCCGGTGGCCTGCACCACGGGCTGGCCGTTCTCGTCCAGGTAGGTCACCTGGTGTGCCTGACCGTCGGGCATCAGCAGATACACGAACGGGCTGACGGAACCCTTCTGGTCGTACTCGCGCATGCACAGGTCGACCAGCATCTCCAGAGCCGCGAGGGTGCCCGCCCGACCCATCGGCTCGTGGACGGCGAGCAGGTGGCGGTTGGGGACGATCACGAAGACGCCGTTCTTGCCGATCCAGCGTCCGGGCAGCCGTTCGAACAGCTGGGGAAACACCAGCAGGCGGCTGGCCCCGAAGAAGTCGTCCGAGGTGTAGAGGAGCACCTCGGAGGTGGGGTCGGCCTCGGCTGCCAGCACCTGGGTGAGCTGGGGATCGGGCAGGTTGTCGAGGTTGCGCAGGCCGAGTTCCTTGGCGGCCTGGAGGCTCATGCCGGTCTGGTCGAGTTCCCCGTAGAGCTCCTCGACGTGGGTCGGCAGGTCGAGCGCCACCACCGACAGGACTCCCGGCAGGGGTTCACCGGCGGGGTGCAGGGGGGCGTCCGGCAGGTCACTCGCACGGCGCAGTTTCAGGTACACGGTGCTCGGGTCCGCCGCGGTGGGCTGCTCCGGCGACATCAGGGCTGACATGTTGCCCAAGTGGTACTGCAGCAGCTGGGGCCACTCGGACTCGGGAAGCGAGGAGGCCTCCACTGAGACGTTGTGCAGACCGAAGAGTCGGCCGTCGGCGAGCTGGAGCACGCCCTCTGAGTTGACGGTGGACTCCCAGCCCATCGAGGCCAAGGTCTCCCGGGCCAGGCGGACGAAGGTCGCGTACTGGGCCTCGGTGAGCGCCGGCAGGATCATGGAGCGGGGTTGCTCCGGCGGCTCGTTGGCGTTGCGCTTGAACCGGTCCAGCAGTCCCATGGGATCTCCGATCAGGGTGGGTGTCGGCGGAATTTCCGTCAGCCTAGATTGGGGAGGAGCCACGCCGATCGGGCACTGGGCACCGTGTCGGATCACACGTCGTGAGCCGGAAACCCTCGATCGGCTGGGCCTCCCACACGTCGAACGGGTCGTCGGCGACGGCGTCGCGGGCGAGGTGGATGATGCGCTGGCACGCCTCCTCGGACTCGAAAATGGCCAGCCCCACCAGCCTGTCGGTGCCGGCATCGGCCAGGGTCTGCACCGACATCAGGCCCGGCTGGCCCTGCAGGGCGGCTCCGAACCGGTGCATCGATTCGATCAAGGCGTCGCGGTGCTCCGGGTGCGGCGTGTGCACCGAGGCGATGACGTAGCTCATGGGTTCAACCTAGCCAGCGGGGCCCGGCATCGCGGCTGGCTCGCGCAACGCGGCGCCCGGTCCGGTGCCCAGCAAGGAAGAGGGCTCCAACCCTGCCCAAGATCAGCAGGGGTTGGAGCCATCGATTGTGGAGCTAAGGGGATTCGAACCCCTGGCCTTCTCATTGCGAACGAGACGCGCTACCAACTGCGCCATAGCCCCATGCGTCCCCGGGGACCGTCGTCGACGGAACCCGAATCGGCATCCGACAGCGTAGCACCGTGCGTGGGAGAGCCCCAACCCGGGCGGGGGTCGTCCGTCGTCAGCCCGGGACGCACCCACCGCTCAGTCCCCTCACTCAGTCGAGGCAGAACTCGTTGCCCTCGGGGTCGGCCATCACGATGAAGCCGTTGTCGAGCGGTCCGGGGTCGAACCGTTCGCCGCGGCTGGCCCCCAGAGCGACCAGCCGCTCGGCCTCGGCCTCGAGGGCTGCCATGCGTTCGTCTCCCTTGAGCCCGACGGCGGTGCGCACGTCGATGTGCAGCCGGTTCTTGGCCGTCTTGGGCTCGGGCACCTGCTGGAAGAACAACCGCGGGCCCTTGCGATCGGGGTCGATCACGGCGAATCGTCCGGTGCGCTCGTCCTCGGGCACGCCTGCCTTGTCGAGGAACGCGTCCCAGGCGGCGAGCGTGTCGGCGACGGAGCCGACCTGGCCGCCCGGCGGCGGGTCAACGGTGTAGCCCAGTACCTCGCACCAGAACAGGCCCAGTGCCTCGGCGTCATGGGCGTCGAAGGTGAGTTGGATGGTCGCTGCCATGGTGTTCCTCGTCTCAGTCAGTCCAGACTCCGCTGGACCCCCGCCGGTGTGAGCCCACCAGATGGGTGTCCACGATGCCGATTGCTTCCATCAAGGCAAACATGGTGGTCGGCCCGACATGCCGAAACCCGCGTTTCTTGAGCGCTTTGGCACAGGCCACCGACTCCGGCGACTGGCTCGGCACCTCGGCGTACGACGTCGGACGAGGGGTCTCGTCGGGCTGGAACCCCCAGATGAACCCGACCAACCCGCCGTCGTCCCGCAATGCCACGGTGGCCCGGGCGTTGGCGATGGTCGCCTCGACCTTGCGCGTGTTGCGGACGATGCCCGCATCGGCCATCAGTCGAGCGACGTCGTTTTCGTCGAAGGCGGCCACCGCATCGGGCTCGAAGTCGGCGAAGGCAGCGCGGAAGTTCTCGCGTTTGCGCAGGATCGTCGCCCAACTCAGCCCCGACTGGAACGCTTCCAGGCTCAACCGTTCGAAGACGCCGCGCTCGTCGCGCACCGGCATGCCCCACTCGGTGTCGTAGTACCGCTTCATCAGGGGATCGGTGGCCGCCCACGTCGGCCGCGCCAGCCCGTCGTCCCCCACCACCAGGTCGCTGTCCGTCATGGATCGATGGTGGCAGCCGGCTCCGACATTTCTCACTGGGACCGTGCAACCGGGGTACCGTCGCCCAAAATTGTCCGAGCCTCGGCCTACCGTCGTGTCATGAGCAACGACGCCAGCCCCCAGCCCGAGCAGCCGATCGACCCCGACGAGCCCACGAACCCCGACCAGTCCCCACCCGAACCAGCGTGGGAACCGCCTCTGGCTGGCACCGACACCCAGCACCTGGTCGCCTCCCTCGAGCGCATGCGCGCCACCTTCTCGTGGAAGGCGTGGGACCTGAGCGACGACGACCTCACCCGCACCATCGGTGCCTCGAACCTCAGCCTCGCCGGCCTGCTCAAGCATCTGGCCTGCGTCGAGGACGAGATGTTCGGCTGGAAGTTCTTCGGCGAGCGACCCGAGAACTTCGTCCGCTTCAACGAGGGTCACGAAGACGATGACGACGACCTGTGGATGTTCACCCTCGACGACGGTCAGACGGGTGCCGACGTGCGTCAGGCGTGGTCGGAGGGGGTCGGACGAGCCCGAGCCCGCCTCCAGCGCGTCATCGACGAGGGCGGCTTCGATCGTCCGGCCCATTTGGCGTGGACCCAGGACGACGGCGCCGAGGTGCACGTCAGCTTCCGCCGGCTGATGCACGACGTGATCGAGGAGTACTCGCGTCACACCGGCCACGCCGACCTGCTTCGCGAGGCCATCGACGGCCGGGTGGGGGAGGACCCACCGTGGACGTGGGTGACACCCGTGGCCTGATCGTGACTCGAAGCCTGAGGGTCACCTGTCGCCTGATGTTCACGTGGCGCTGGTGGGTCCCTGCGCCCGGCACCGTTAGTTTCGGCAGGTGAGCACCACCGCGGCCACCAGCGCCGGCCCCTCGTCCATGCAGCGACGCCTCGGACTGACCGACGCCATCGTGATCGGCATGGGGTCGATGATCGGCGCCGGCGTGTTCTCGGTGTGGGCACCGGCCTCGCGCACGACGCCGGTGGGCTGGCTCGTGGTGGCAGTGTTGATCGCCTCGGTGGTGGCCTTCGCCAACGCCACCTCGTCGGCCCAACTCGCGGCCCGCTACCCGGTGGCGGGTGGCTCCTACGTCTACGGGCGCGAAGAGCTCGGGCCCTGGTTCGGTTTCGCCGCAGGGTGGTGTTTCGTGATCGGCAAGACCGCCTCCTGCGCCGCCATGGCCATGACGTTCGCGGGCTACGTGCTGCCGGCGGGTTCCGCACCGTGGTTGCACAAGGTGGTCGGCATCGTGGCGGTGGCGCTGCTCACCTGGGTCAACTGCTTGGGGGTCACCCGCACGGCCCGGCTGACGCGCATCATCGTGACGATCGTTCTGCTGGTGCTGGCGGTCTTCTGCGTGACGATGGCGTTCGTCCACCCCGTCGGCGCCACTGAGGGGCCTGCCTCGATCCCCGATGTGCCCGCCGCCTCGGTCTGGGGCGTGCTGCAATCGGCCGGCCTGATCTTCTTCGCCTTCGCCGGCTATGCGCGGATCGCCACGATGGGGGAGGAGGTGCGCGATCCGGCCCGGACGATCCCCCGCGCCATCGTCGTAGCACTCGCCGCCACGGTGGTCGTCTACCTGCTGATCGCTGTCACGCTGTGGCGCATCTTCCGGGGCAGCGTCTGGGTGGGTGACCGGCGGGTGCTGCCGGACTGGCCGCTGGCCGAGGCGGCCCACCGGTGGGCATCGGGGCTCGTCGCTGCACAGGGGCTGCTCGTGGCATTGGGGGTGGCGGCCGCGCTCGCGACCGCCGGAGCCCTGCTGAACCTGATGACCGGCATCGGCCGCACCACCTTGGCCATGGCCCGTGAACACGACGCTCCCACCGCGCTGGCCGCTCTGCATCCGCGCACGGGAGTGCCCCATCGTGCCGAGATCCTGCTGGGAGTCATCGTCTCGATCGTCGTGGCGCTGGTCGATCTGCGGGGCGCCATCGGCTTTTCCAGTTTCGCGGTGCTGCTGTACTACACGGTGGCCAACCTCGCGGCCTTGCGTCAGAGTGAGGGCCGCCGCTACCCCCGCGCGCTGCAGGTGCTGGGAGTGGTGCTCTGTCTGGTGTTGGTGGTCACGCTGCCCTGGCAGTCGTCCGCGGTGGGTCTCGCGGTGCTGGCCGTGGGCCTGCTCGTGCGTCTCATCGCGCGCTCGACCGCGCCACGCAGGGGGTCCTCGGCCCGCTGAGATGGCATGCTGTCTGCGATGGGTGAAGTCTTTGGTGGTCGGTACGAGCTGGTCGATCCGCTGGCGAGCGGGGGTTCCGGCGTCGTTTGGCGTGTCTGGGATGTGCGCGAGAACGTCTTTCGCGCCGCCAAGGTGCTCAAGCAGTCCGACTCCGCGTCGCTGCTGAGGTTCATGCGTGAGACCGGGTGGCGGATCAACCACCCGCACGTGGTGACGCCGCTCGGCTGGGTCGGTGAGGACGACCGGGTCATGTTCACCATGCCGCTGGTGCGCGGTGGGTCCGTCTCGGGGCTCATCAAGCACAAGGGCGCCCTGCCTGCCGGGTTCGCTGCAGCCATCACCGATCAGCTCCTCGACGCGCTCGAGAAGGTGCACGCGCAGGGGCTCGTCCACCGCGACATCAAGCCCGCGAACCTGCTGCTCAACCCGACCTCCGCCAGCCAGCGACCCGAGGCCATGCTCACCGACTTCGGCATTGCCGCACCGGTCGGAGAGCCGCGCATGACCCGGGTCACCGAGGTGATCGGCACCCCCGGTTACATGTCGCCCGAGGCGGCGATCGGGCTCGACCCGGAACCGAAGCAGGACCTGTACTCGGTCGGCGTCGTGCTGCTCGAGATGCTCACCGGCCAGCGCCCGCCCAAGGATGGCAAGCCCGTCATCCCACCTGCGGCGGCCGAGGTGCCGTTGGGTCGGTTCATCGCCAGCCTGTTGGCGGACGAGGATGCCCGCGTGGCCACCGCCGCTGATGCCCGCGCGGCCCTGAATGCCATCGACCTGCCGACACAGCGTCAGGGTCTCGACGTGCCCGACCTCATTCCCTCGCTGCCCGAGGGCTGGACGGAACAGGGCCCGCTGCCGAATCGGCCGGCCCAGGCGCCCACCCAGGTACGATCCGAGGGGTTCACGCCAACCCAGACCCGCAGCGGTTACCAGTCGCAGCAGGGCCAGCCGATGACTGCCTTCGTGGCCTCGCAGGCATCGGCCGAGCCTCCGCACACCGGTGGCATGCAGACCGGATACCAGCAACAGCTCTCCGCCAGCGGGTGGGGAGTGTCGCAGGGTTCTGCGCCGACCTTCCAGGGGCCGAACCCCGGCCCGAACTCCGGCTGGGCGGGGTCGCAGCCGAGTTCTTCGTCACCCCAGGGCGGCCCGGGCAACCAGCAGTGGGGTGCCGGAGGGTCGTACCCCACGGCCAACCAACCGGCCTACCCGGGCGGCTACGGCGACCAGCAGCAGTACCCCCAGCAGGCCTATGGGCAGCCGGGCCAGCCCTATGCGGGTCCGGGCCAGAACCAGCCCGGCCAGATGCAGGCCGGACAGGTTCAGCCCGGCCAGATGCAGCCCGGGCAGGCCGAGTCGGTCATGGACTGGTTCCGCTCACTCACACCGCTGGCGCTGGGTCTGCTGATCGCGACCGCGGTGGTGTTCCTGATCGTGATCATCCTGCTGATCGTCTGACCCCAGCACTCGGCAGCCCAGCACACATCAGCCCCAGCACGGGGCCATCCCCCCACCCGGCCATCCCCCCGCCCGGCCCCTCCACTCGACAGACCGGCACGAAAACGTTCGGCCCACAGGAAGTTTCCTGTGGGCCGAACGTTTTCCTGGGAGTTTGAGGGGTGGCGGGGGTGGTGGCCGCGGCGGTGGGGGTGGTGGCCGCGGCGGTGGGGGTGGTGGCCGCGGTGGCGGGGGTGGTGGCCGCGGTGGTGGGGGTGGTGGCCGCGGCGGGTGAGGCTGTCAGGGGCGGCCGTGCCGACCGAGGTCCCCTCCATCCGCGGCTCCCGCGTCATCGTTGGTGTAGATGCCGGGGGCGTCGAACACCAGGTTCGCGCCGCCGTCGTCCTCGGGGGTCCTCGGGGCCAGCGCCCGCGCCACGTGGTACCCGATAACCGTCACCAGGGTGCCGAGCGCAATACCGCCCAGCGAGAACGAGTCAGAGAAGGTCAGGGTGACGTTGCCAATGCCGATGATGATGCCCGCGGCCAGCGGCACCAGGTTCACCGGGTTGCCGAAGTCGACCTTGTTCTCCTTCCAGATCTTCGCGCCGAGCAGGCCGATCATGCCGTACAGCACCACGGTGATGCCGCCCAGCACGCCCGACGGGGTGGCCGAGACCACGGCCCCGAACTTGGGGGAGAAGCCGAACGCGATCGCCACGATGGCTGCCACCATGTAGGCGGCCGTCGAGTACACCCGGGTCGAGGCCATGACGCCGATGTTCTCGGCATAGGTGGTCGTCGGTCCGGCACCCACGGCCGAGGCGATCGACGAGGTGAATCCGTCGGCGGCGACGGCTCGTCCCATCTCGCCGTCAAGATTGGCGCCGGTCATCTCGGCGACCGCCTTCACATGCCCGGTGTTCTCGGCGACCAGCGCGATCACCACGGGCAGCGCGATCAGCGCGAACGCGAACGAGAACTGCGGCGTGTGGAAGCCGACCACATTGGCGGTTCCGCCGTAGGTCCACGGGGACAGGTCGGTGACCGGCGGCAGGCCGAACCAGTCTGCGGAGCGCACCCCGTTCCAGGCGATGCGCAGCGACTGCGAGGTCGTCCCATCGGCATTGGTGAGCGTGACCGGTCCCAGCACGCGGTCGAACACGGCCGACAGGGCGTAGCCGAAGACGAGCGACAGGAAGATCGCGATGCGTCCGAGGTACCCGCGCAGCCCCACCGAGAGCACGATCACGACCAGCATGACGATGAAGGCGGTGAGCTGGTCCTTGGGCCAGTAGACACCTGCCACCACGGGCGCCAGGTTGAATCCGATCAGCATGACCACAGCGCCGGTGACGGCCGGCGGCAGCACCGCGTGCACCACCCGGGCGCCCACGAAATGGATGATCAGACCGATCACCAGCAGCGCCAGCGAGGTGATCAGCAGGGCTCCGGTGACGTGCGCGGGGTTGCCGCCCTGGGCGTAGATCGCCGCCGCGACCCCGGTGAACGAGGCGGACGACCCCAGGTAGCTGGGCACCCGGTTCTTGGTGAGCACGATGAACAGCAGCGTGGCGACGCCCGACATCATCACGGCCAGCTGCGGGTTGAGCCCCATCAGCAGCGGGAAGACGAAGGTGGCGCCGAACATGGCGACCACGTGCTGGGCGCCCAGACCGATGGTCTTGCCCCAGGTCAGTCGCTCGTCGGGAGCCACGACGGCCCCCGGTGCGAGATGTCCGTTGCCGTGCAACTTCCAGATCATGGCTCCCTCTCATGGCTGACCTCCGCGGTCATCCCGGGAGCATCGTAGGGGAGCGGCCCTCGGGAGGCGTCAGATCCAGCTGTTGAACCACATGCGCCACAGCCACTGCGTGCGGGTCAACAACTGATCGGTGAGGATCGGGTAGATGAACGCGAAGTTCGCCACGATCAGGGCGACGACGGCGCCGGCCACCAGCGACCGGAAGCGGCGTTCGTGGCCCCTGACCGGCCCGATGACCTTGCCCAGACACATCGCCAGGATGATCACGGTGAACGGGATGATGCAGATCGCGTAGAAGAAGAACAGCGGACGATCGGCGTACTTGAACCACGGCAGGTACGTCGACAGCAGCGCCACCAGGGGCACGCTGAACCGCCAGTCGCCCTTGGCCAGCCAGAACCACAGCCCGGCGATGATGGCGATCACCCCGAACCACCACAGGAAGGGGGTGCCCATGCCACTGATCACCCGCAGGCAGGTGTCGGTGCCGGTCGCCGTGCAGCCCTGCTCGCCGGGCTTGATGCCGTTGACGGCGTCGATGCCGATGGTGCGCGCCACCACCAACCAGCCGGCCGGGTTCGCCTCGTAGGTGTGGGTCTGGTTGGCCATGTAGTCGCCGGTGTGGAACTTGTAGATCTCCACGTGGTAGTGCCACAACGAGGCCAGGGGTCGTCCGAGAAGTTTCACCGACGCGGAATCGGGATTCTCGGCGCCCCACTGCCGGTAGTAACCGCCCTGGGTCTGCAGCCAGCGCACCCAGGTGGCCAGGTAGACGGGAACGGCGAGCAGCACCATCGACACGAACGCGGGCAGGCCGTCGCGCACGAGCCCCCACCAGGCCTTGCCGCGAGCCCCGGCCAGCCGCCTCGCCGAGACGTCCCAGAGCACGCTCATCACGCCCATCGTGGCCAGCACGAAGACCGAGTTCCACTTCACCGCGATGGCGCAACCGAACATCAGACCGGCCACGATGCGCCACGGACGAACCACCAGCCACGGACCGTAGGCCCCGTCGAGGTCGACCAGCCCCCGCGCCGTCAGGTGCCGGGCGAGGCGATGCCGGAACCAGTCGCGGTCCTTGACCACGGCCAGGACGGCAGCCACCAGGAAGGTGGCCTGGAAGATGTCGAGCAGCCCCGTGCGACTCATCACGAAGTGCAGGCCGTCGAAGGTGAGCAACACCCCCGCCAGGGTGCCGATGAACATGCTGCGCGAGAGTCGCCGCCCGAGCCGCACCACCAGCACGATCATGAGCACGCCGAAGACCAGCGAGGGGAATCGCCACCCGAAGGAGTTCATGCCGAACAGCCATTCGCCCCCGGCGATCAACCACTTGCCCAGCGGCGGATGCACGATGTAGGAGGCCTCCCCGTTCTTGAACAGGTTGTCGAGCTTGCCGTCGCGAATGAGGTCGTTGGCGCCGTCGACGTAGTTGGCCTCGTAGCCGTAGCGCAGCAGCGCCCACGCGTCCTTGGGGTAGTAGGTCTCGTCGAAGACCAGATTCTTCGGACGAGACAGGTACGGCAGCCGAATCGCGAGAGCCAGTGCGGCGATGGCCAGCGTGACCAGCCACCCTCGCCAGGTCGACCTGGGCGGACCGTCCTGCAGCTTCTCGATCGCGGTCGGTCCGTTGGTCGGCGGGGGGAACCAGGCTTCGGGGGACGAACCCAGCCAGCCGCTCTCTGGTGCGGGCCGCGTGTCGGGGGTGACGTCACTGCCTGAGTCATCGACCACCGGACCATAGGTGACCGGGCCAGGAATCACGGAGCCGGAAGGGTGGCCCTCGGTCGCGGGGGTCTCGTCGGCGCTGTGCATCACGCGGCCATAGTAGGCGGCGCCGCGATCACGGCCGCCACTCGAGCGCCCGCTCGGGCAGGGCCTCGAACCCGCACGCCACGAACAGTGCCCGCCCGGCAGCAGAGGTGCGCAGGTCGAGCCAGCGCACCCCGGCCTCGGCCGCCGCCAGCTGCACCTGGCTGACCAACCGCCGACCGATGCCCAGCCGGCGCTGGTCGGGGCACACGAACACCTGCTGCACGTACCACCACTCGGCTCGCCCGGGGCCATGCAGCCATGGCAGCTTGCGCACCCGCTGGGCCAGCACGCAGCCGACGGGCCGTCCGTCGTCGAGCTCGGCGATGAACCCTCGCCAGGAGTCGAACTCGGCCAGCAGGGCCTCGGCGTACTCGTCGAGGAAGCCCGGGCGGGTCGTCTGGCCCGCCTCGCGGTCCTGCTGCAGCCGCAGCGCCGCCAGCGGGATGGCGTCGCGGCGCTCGATGGCGCGAATCGTGGCCTCCATGGCTGGTCAATCTAGCGTCAGCCCGCCTCGGAGGCCCGAGGTCACCGCCACAACCCGCACGCGGGCTTCGTGAGAGGCCCAACAAGGGGGGTGCGCGCAGCCCGCGTGCGGGTTGTGGCGCTGATGACGGGTGCGGTGGGGTCGTTGAATCCTCCAGAAGGTCGATGCGGTCCGCGGAGGGCAAGGTGCGCCATGATGGAGCCCATGACCGCTGACCCCGCACGGCACTCCGCCGCCACGCCCAGCGTCGTCAAACCCAGCCACGACAACTCGGGCCAGGTCGACCAGGGCCAGGTCAACTCGGGTTCCACCACCACCGGCCGCATCATCCTGGCCGGCACCCCCATCGGTGACCGCGACGACGCCTCACCGGCCCTCCGCCGCCTGCTCAGCGAGGCCAGCCTGATCGCCGCCGAAGACACCCGCCGCTTCCAGACCCTGCTTCGCCGCCTCGAGATCACCACCGAAGCGCGCGTCGTCAGCTACTTCGAGGGCAACGAGGCCCGGCGCACTCCCGAGCTGCTCGCCGCCCTGCAGAGCGGCACCGATGTGGTGGTGGTCACCGACGCGGGCATGCCCTCGGTCTCCGACCCCGGCTACCGACTGGTCCGCGCGGGTCTCGAGGCCGGCATCGAGGTCACCGCCGTTCCCGGCCCGTCCGCGGTGCTGACCGCGTTGGCCGTGTCCGGTCTCCCCGTCGACCGCTTCTGTTTCGAGGGGTTCCTGCCGCGCAAGTCCGAGGCACGCAGCCGACGACTGACCGAGCTCGCCCACGAGCCCCGCACCATGGTCTTCTTCGAGGCGCCGCACCGACTGGCCGACTTCCTCACCGACGCCGCCACCAATCTGGGCGAGGATCGTCCGGCCGCGGTGTGTCGGGAACTCACCAAGACCTACGAAGAGGTGCGCCGCGGGCCGCTGGCCGAGCTCGCCGCCTGGGCCGTCGATCATGCGCGCGGCGAGATCACCGTCGTCGTCCAGGGTCGCGCGGACGAACAGACCACACCGGACGAGGCCCTCGCCCTCGTGCACGCCCGCATCGCCGACGGCGCCAAGCTGTCGCAGGCGGTGGCCGAGGTGGCCAAGCTGACGGGGGCGAACAAGAAGGAGCTGTACGCGGCGGCGTTGGCCAGCCGGTCGTCCACCACAGCCCCCAGCACACAGCCATCAGGAGTGACCCGATGACCACACCCATCGACACGCTCGAGCAGTGGTCGGCCTCGGGGCTGCCCGGCCTGCCCGACGCCCTGCCGCGACCGGTCGTCGACTCCCACACCCACGCCGACGCGACGGCCGAGCTCTCGGGGCTCGCCCCCGCGCTCAACCTCGACCTGGCCGCCAGCGTCAACGTCACCCGCGTGGTGCAGGTGGGCTGCGATGTCGCGTCGTCGGAGTTCGCCGTCGACCTGGCCGCCCGCGACCCCCGCGTGATCGCGTCGGTCGCGGTGCATCCCAACGACGCCGCCCGCGCCGGCAACGAGCTCGACCGCATGCTGCTGCGCATCGACGAGTTGGCCGCCTCGGGCGACCACGTGCGCGCCGTCGGCGAGACCGGGCTCGATCACTACCGCACCCGCGACGACGAGGGGCGTGCCCTGCAGGTGCACTCCTTCGCCGCACACATCGAGATCGCCGCCACCCGCGACCTCACCCTGGTGATCCACGACCGCGATGCCCACCACCAGGTGCTGCAGGTGCTCGACGAGGTCGGAGTGCCCGAGCGGGTGGTGATGCACTGCTTCTCGGGTGATGCCTCCTTCGCCAAGCAGTGCCTCGACCGGGGCGCCTGGCTCAGCTTCCCCGGAGTGGTCACCTTCTCGTCGGCGCAGGACCTGCGCGATGCCCTGGCGGTGGTGCCCCGCGACCGGTTGCTCGTCGAGACCGACGCCCCCTACCTCACGCCCGTGCCGACCCGCGGACGACCCAACGCCCCCTACCTGCTACCGCACACGGTGCGCTTCGTCGCCAAACAGTGGGGCTGCGACGCCCCGGACGACCTGGCCGCCCTGTGTGACCAGCTGACGGCCAACACCTTCGCCGCCTTCGGGGGTGCCTGGTGAGCGGGCTGCTGGGCGCCACCGCCATTCGGGAGCTGGCCGACGAGATCGGGCTTCGTCCGACCAAACAGCGCGGCCAGAACTTCGTGATCGACGCCAACACGGTGCGCCGCATCGTGCAGCTGGCGGGCGTCGGGGCCGACGACACCGTCATCGAGGTCGGCCCGGGGCTCGGCTCGCTGACTCTGGGGCTGCTCGAGACGGGCGCGCGGGTGACCGCCATCGAGATCGAGCAGATCCTCGCCGAGCGGCTGCCGCGCACCGTGGACGAGCGCATGCCCGGGGCTGCCGACCGGCTGCGGGTGGTGCTCTCCGACGCCATGGCCGTCACCGACCTCCCGGGAGAGGCGCCGACCGCGCTGGTCGCCAACCTGCCCTACAACGTGTCGGTGCCGGTGCTCGTGCACCTGCTCGAGACCTTCCCGACGTGGACGACGGGCCTGGTGATGGTGCAGCTGGAGGTCGCCGACCGTATCGCCGCGCCGCCGGGGTCGAAGGTGTATGGCGTACCCAGCGCGAAGATCGCCTGGTTCTGCGAGGCCACCCGAGTGGGCACGGTGCCGCCGAAGGTGTTTTGGCCGGTGCCCAATGTCGACTCCGGGCTGGTGCGGCTGATCCGTCGCGAGCCTCCCGAGACCACGGCCACCCGTGAGCAGGTCTTCCGGGTCGTCGACGAGGCTTTCCGGCAGCGCCGCAAGATGTTGCGGGCGGCCTTGGCGGGCCTGGCGGGTTCGTCGGCGGCGGCTTCGTCCGCCATCGAGGCTGCCGGGATCGACCCGCAACTGCGCGGCGAAATGCTCGACATCGCCCAGTTCGCGCGCATCGCCGAACAGCTCGCTGCCCGGTGAGAGCGAGGCACGGTTCCCCCACGGTTTCGGGCGGTGAACGACGAGCGGCAGGCTCGTTCGCTAGGTTCGCAGCGTGACCCTGCGCAGAACGCCCACCGAGCCGTTGGCCGAAGTGCGCGTGCGGGTGCCCGCCAAGATCAACCTGTCGCTGCGGGTCGGCCCGCTCGGGGACGACGGCTACCACCCGCTGGGAACGGTGTTCCACGCCGTCTCGCTGCTGGACGAGGTGATCGCCCGCCGCCGTGACGAGCCGGGCATCGTCCTCGAACACAAGGGCGAGGGTGCCGACCGGTTGCCCACCGACGATCGCAATCTGGCGGTGAAGGCGGCCCAGTTGCTGATCGACCGGTTCGGGCTCGACGTGGGCGTCGACCTCGAGATCCGCAAGCAGATCCCGGTGGCCGGCGGCATGGCCGGGGGATCGGCCGACGGTGCCGCCGCGCTGCTGGCCTGCTCGATGCTCTGGGACCTCGACACCGACCCGCCCGAGTTGCACGATCTCGCCGCCGAGCTGGGCAGCGACGTGCCGTTCGCGCTCACCGGTGGCAACGCCCTGGGTACCGGACGAGGCACCGAACTCGTGCCGCTGCTCAGCCGTGGCTCGTACCACTGGGTGCTGGCGATGGCGCATGAGGGGCTGTCGACCCCGGCGGTGTTCCGGCGCTTCGATGAGCTGGGGTCGGCCGGTTCGGGGGCGGACGACGACATCTCGGTGGCGCAGGAACTGCTGAATGCTCTCGCCGTGGGCGACGTTCACCAGGTGGCACGGCACCTGCGCAATGACCTGCAGCCCGCTGCGGTCGACCTTCGCCCGGAGCTGGGGGAGGTGCTCGCGCACGGTGTGCGGGCGGGGGCACTGGCGTCGGTGCTGTCGGGGTCCGGCCCGACCTGCGCGTTCCTGTGTGCCTCCGAGACGGTGGCGATGGACGTGGCTGCCAGCCTCAGCCGGCACCCCGATGTGCGTCAGGTGCGCCGGGCCAAGGGCCCCGTACCGGGGGCTCGTCCGACGGCCTGAGGCGGGAGCCCAGGGCGGCTGCCGCGACGACCACCCCGCGACATGTCAGACTGTCTGCCGGGAGGTGGCCGTGCCGGACGAGTTCGTGCCCGACGAGGTTGATGCGCTGATCGCGGCGTGGGATCGCGAGCGCCCCGATCTGGCCACGGAGCCGATGAACATCTGGTCGCGCATCAAGCGACTGGAGCAGCATCTGGACGCGGCCCGTCGGCAGTCCTATGCGGAGCACGGCATCGACGTGCACGAGTTCGACGTGCTGGCGGCGCTGCGCAGGGCGGGGGAGCCGTACCAGTTGAGCCCCGGGCAACTGACCGCCCAGACCCATGTCACCTCGGGCACCATGACCCACCGCATCGATCGGCTGGTGGCGCGCGGGTTCGTCGAGCGCGGCAATCATCCCGATGACGGGCGGGCGGTGCTCGTGCGGCTCACGCTCGAGGGCCGCGGGGTGGTCGACGCCGCCCTGTCGAGCCTGCTGGTCGCCGAGGAGGCACTGCTGGCGGCGCTTCCGGCCGAGCGGCGTCTGCGGCTGGCGGATGACCTGCGGGCCCTGCTGCGCCTGCAGTGAGGCTGGGTCTCCGACGCGCAGTGAGCATGGGTCTGCGACCTTGGGCGATCGGAAACGGCGTTACCCTGCGAGTTCTTGCCTCCCGGTGGCAAGAACGCGCACGGTAACGCCGTTTCGGATCGGTGTGAAGGTCAGCCTCGGCGGGCGCGGCGCGGAACCTCGCGCGGGCGGGCGTCCTTGAGCAACATCGGCTCCTCCTCGAGGTTGCGCATGCCGTTCCAGGCCAGATTCACCAGGTGCGCGGCCACCACTTCCTTCGACGGCTCGCGCACGTCGAGCCAGGACTGCCCGACCATGGCCACCAGTCCCACCAGAGCCTGGGCATAGAGCCCCGCGAAGCTGGCGTCGTAGCCGTGGCGCTCGAACGGCTCGGCGAGCAGGTCTTCCACCTTCGAGGCGATGTCCGACAAAATGCTCGCGAAGGTTCCAGCCGCCGAACCCACGCTCGAGTCGCGAGCCAGGATCTGGAAGCCGTCGGGCTCGGAATCGATGTAGTCGAGCAGGGCCATGGCACCGCGCTCGATGAGTTCCCGACTCGAGGCCCCCGACTTGGTCAGCGACGACCGGATGGCCTCGGTCAGCCTTCGGGACTCGCGGTCGACGACGACGGCGTAGAGGCCCTCCTTGCCGCCGAAGTGCTCGTAGACGACTGGCTTCGAGACCTGCGCCTGCTGCGCGATCATCTCCACCGAGGTGCCCTCGAAGCCGTGCGTGGCGAACAGTCCGCGCGAGACGTCGATCAACTGCTCCCGACGCTCCGAGGAACTCATCCGCACCCGCCCGCGGCGGGCACGGCCGGAGGTCGTCCGGGTGTCGGCGTCGTCCGCGGAAACGTGCGCTCCCGGTCTCACCGCGGGTTCGGTGGAGCGGGATGCGGGCATGGGGTCAGTCTGCCACCTGCCCGCGCGCCCGGCGAAGGTGCGTCCGCCGACTGGCCGCGGGTAAGCTGAGCGGGTCCCGCGGGCCTCGGTCGAGCGGCGACGTTCCCCGGTTGGTCTGCCGGCAGGGCCCGCCTGACTTTGAATCAGGACAAGCGACGTAGGTTCGACTCCTACCCGGGGAGCTCACGCGGTGCGCGCCTGCCTCGCCACCCATCAGCGCCGCTGCGACACCCCGCCCGTCAGGGAGCTCCGAAGGGCTTCACCTGCATCAGCACCACGTCGGTCTCGCGGCAGCCGGTCAGCTTCTCGGCCACCACGGACGAGTCCGTGCGCCCCGGCAGGTACACCCGCACCCCGGCGGCCTGCACCTGACTGCAGCCGTAGTTGGCCGCCTGGGTGACCTCGATCCACGCGGTGGACGAGGCACCGGGCGCCAGCGTCACCGCCGACCACCCCACGGCCGTTCTGTCCGCAGGCGCCCCGATCTGGGCCGAGGCCGCATCGACCATCGACACCCCTGGGTAGCCAGCCAGTTGGCAGGCGACCGTGCCGGAGTTGGTGGCGACCAACCGGTACTGCACGTGCCCCGCGCCGGCGTTGTCGGCGACCAGTTGCAGGCGCACCGACGACGGCCCGCACGCGGCCACCCCACCCGGGCGACCAGTTCCACTCGGGCTACTAGCGCCGGTCGTGGCACCGGGGACGGCGGTCGAGGCCGGAGAGTCGGGCGCGCCGGTCGTGGGTCCGCTGGCCGTGGGGCCGGGGCTGGTCGGGTTGGGCGCCGACGGATCGGCGGTGGTCGAGGGCTGCGGCGGGCCACTGGTCGTCGACCGGGTCGGGGTCGTCGATCGCGTGGGGGCCGTGGTCGCAGGCAGGCTGGGGTCGACCGAGGGTGAGGCCGTCGCCACCTGCACCGAGGGTGGCGGGCGCAGGGCCTGCACCGCGACGGCTGCCCCGCCGGCCACCACGAGGGCGACGGCGGCCGCGGCCACTCCAGCCCGGCGTCGTCGCAGTTCGGTCGCCCGGACGAAGGCCCCGGCGGCCAGGTCAGGGGTCGTCCGTCGGGAGGCGTGCGCTCTGAGGGCGGCCGCCACCTCGTCGTGGGCGAACTCGTGCGGGTCGGTCTCGTCCGCGCGGGAATCGTCGGGGTAGGGCTGGGAGGAATGGGGGTCAATCATGATGTCTCCTGGGGAAGGCGGGCGCGCAGGGTCGCCATCGCCTTCGAGGTCTGGCTCTTGACGGTGCCCTCGCTGCACTGCAGCAGGTGGGCCGTCTCGGCGACGTCGGCATCGGCCAGGAACCGCAGCGCCACCACCGCCCGCTGGCGCGGGGGCAGGGACTGCAGAGCCCGCCACACCTCGTCATCGGGAAGGTCGGGGTCGTGCACGGGTCGTTCGGGTGGGGCGTCGCTGGTTCGTTCGTGGCGTCGAAAGGCTCGTCGCCACCAGCTGTTGTTCTCGTTCACGATCATGCGCCGCACGTAGGCATCGGTGTCGAATCCGGGCGATGACAGCCGACCCCAGCGCAGCCACGCCTTGGCGAAGGCGTTCTGCACCAGGTCTTCGGCGGTGGCGCGGTCGCCACACAGGGCCTCGGCGAAGCCCACCAGCCTGCGCTGGTGGGCGTGCACGTACGCCGTGAAGCTGGCGATGCCGGGGTCGGCTGTCGGGTCGGTCACCGGATGGACACGCTCACCACGTCGTGCGCCCAGGAGCCGGTCGCTCCCGGGTCGAGCGCCCGCACCACGATGACGTGGCCCGAGGTGCGGTCGCGGTAGGTGGAGTAGGTGCTTCCGGCCGTGCCCTCGGCCCGCACCAGGTACCACTGGCCGCCGCCGCGGGAGCGCCACGAGAACAGCTGGTTCACCGACGTCGCGGTGCCGAAGTAGGCGGCAGCCGTCCGATCGCCCTGCCCCCAACTGCGCACGAACGCGTCGGCGCGAGGCGCGTGAACCACACGACCGGACGACCTCGCGGTGTAGGCGGCATGCCATCCGCCGCTGCCGCGCAGGCCGATGTTCTGCACTCCGACGACGATCGTCGCCCGGGTGGTGGCCTGGGTGTAGGTCACGTAGATGGTGCCGGCGGCGCCTTCGACACCGGTGCGGGCCCATCCGGCCCCTCCGGTGTCAGAGATGGCCCACAGCGTCGATCGAGCCGCGGCGCTGGTGTAGCACGCCGTGGTGCGCGTGTCGCCCCGCCCCCAGGCTCGGATCAGCCGGTCGGCGTAGGTGGTGGCGCTGAGCTGGCTGACAGGGGCCAGGCCGTTGCAGGTGGTGACTGCGGTCGCCGAGGGGGCTGCGAGGGTGATTGAGCCGGCTGCAGCGACGAGGGTGGTGCTGATGGCGACGGCCGTTCTCACGTGAGACATGGTCGCTCTCCTTTGGTCCGGGGGTCCCGGGTGGGCCCCGTCACCCTCACAACGCGGCGGCGTGCTCGTTCGGTTGCCTCGAACCGGTCATCATCAGGAGGCCTCGCCGAACACCCTGCGTGCGCGCACCGCGCCCACCACGGTGATGGCGGCCACCAGCAGGTGCATGGCCATCAGGGTGCCGATCGCTGCGGCGGTCGTGGCCCCCAGCGGCGCGATCAGCGAGAACAGGGTGAACACGCAGGCCAGCACCACCCAGGTCATGAGTGCCTTCGTGGTGAACCGTTCGAGCAGCCGCAACGCCACGATGCCCACCAGTGAGCCGATCATGGCGGCGCCGAGCACGGCCGGCAGGGTGACGGGGCGAGGTTCGTCCCCGATCGGAACGACCAGCGAGACCTTGCCCAGTTGGGCCACCACCAACCACAGCAGGCCCGCGCACAGCCCCGATGCCCCGACCAGCGAGAGGTCGGTGAGCCAGGGGACTCGACTGCGGACGATGCGGGAGCCGCGGGTGGCGGGAGTGGTCGACATGCGACCAGACAACCCCCGAACCTTGCGCCGGGGCAACCGCCACGCCGGTGGAGCGAACCGATCGCGGCGGTTGCGTCGGAGCGCGCGTTCGGACAAGGGTGGAGCATGCCCTCACCCGATGCCCGTCCGAACATCGTGCTCATCTGTGTCGACCAGATGCGGGGCGACGCCCTCAGTGCCGCCGGCCACCCGGTCGTCCGCACCCCGTGGATCGACTCACTGGCCGCACAGGGCACCCGCTTCGAGCATGCCTACAGCGCCACGCCCACCTGCGTGCCCGCCCGGGTCGCGCTGTTCACCGGGAAGGCCCAGGAGAATCACGGACGAGTGGGCTACTCCGAGGGCGTGCCCTTCCAGGAGGCCCACCCGGTGACCATGCAGGGCTGTCTGGGCGAGGCCGGCTACCAGACCCAAGCGATCGGGAAGATGCACGTCTACCCTGAACGCGCGCGCTGCGGCTTCGACAACGTCACGCTGCACGACGGGTTCCTGCACTTCGCGCGACAGCACGGTGATCGCCACCTCGAGGCCAACGACGACTACCTGCGTTGGCTGCGCCGCCAACCCGGCATGGCCGATGCCGACCACACCGACCACGGGGTGGGCTGCAACTCCCACATCGCCCGTCCGTGGGACAAACCCGAGGCGTATCACCCGACGACCTGGGCCGTCACCGAGGCCATCGACTTCCTCGACCGGCGTGACCCGACGGTGCCGTTCTTCCTGTACCTCTCGTTCCACCGTCCGCACGCGCCGCACGACCCGCCCGCCTACGCGTTCGACCAGTACCGCGACGCGGAAATGCCGGAGCCGCCCGTGGGCGACTGGGTCGACGCGTTCGCGGACCACCGCAAGGACTTCACCGCCGAGGGTGAGCACGGTGCTCAGCACCCCGACATGCACCGGCGGGCGGTGGCTGGCTACTACGGCAACATCACCCACATCGACAACCAGCTCAACCGCTTCCTCGAAGCGCTCAGCGACCACCGGGTGCTGGCCAACACGGCCTTCGTGTTCGTCTCCGACCACGGCGACATGATGGGCGACCACCACTTCTACCGGAAGACGGTGCCCTACGAGGGCAGTGCCCGGGTGCCGTTCCTGGTGACGCTGCCGGGGGGTCGTCCGGCTCGTCCGGTGGCCGACGAGGTCGTCGAGTTGCGTGACGTGCTGCCGACGGTGCTCGACATCGCGGGCGTGCCGTGCCCCGACGGGGTCGACGGACGAAGTGTGCTGCCGCTGATGGAATCCGAGGCGGGGTCGTGGCGTGACGACCTGCACGGCGAGCACGTGCACGCCGTTTTCGGTTGGCAGTCGGTGCAGTGGGTGACCGACGGACGACGCAAGTTCATCTGGTGGTCGGGATCGGGTCTGGAGCAGTTCTTCGACCTCGAGGCAGACCCGCAGGAGTGCCACGACCTGACCGGCGACCCGGCCCGGGCCGACGAGGTGGCCCAGTGGCGCTCGCGGCTGGTCGAGCACCTGCGCGACCGTGAGGAGGGATTCGTCGATGGCGACTCGCTCGTGGTCGGACGACCGGTGCATGCCGAGTTGTCCTGGGTGCGCGAGCTGAAGGCCGCTCGCGCCGCCGGTTCGTGACGCGCCGCTGACGACGAAACGCCCCGCTCGTCCGCGATGGGACGACGGGGCGTTTCGGGTGCAGAACTCAGGACCCCTGACGGGCTGGGCCTCAGGCCAGGCGCAGGGTCTGGCCGATGAAGATCAGGTTGGGGTTCTTCACCACACCCTGGTTGAGCTGGAACAGCTTCTGCCAGCCGCCCTTGACGCCGTGACGAGCGGCGATCTTGTTGAGGGTGTCCCCGGCGCCGACCTTGACGGTCTTGGTCGCGGGAGTGACGGCCGGACGAGTGGTCGACCGGGTGACCGCGGTGCTGCGCTTGGTGGTGGCCTTCTGGGTCACCGTCTTCTTCGCCGGGGTGGTCTTCACGGTGCTGGTCTTCACGGTGGTCGTCCTGGGGGCGACGGCGCTCGTCGAGGCGCCGCCGTTGGCCTTGGTGAGGCCGGCGCGCACCGAGCACACGGGCCAGGCGCCCGGGCCCTGCACCGCCAGCACCTTCTGGGCGGTGGCGATCTGCTGGGCCTTGGTGGCCAGGTCGGCCCGCGGGGCGTACTGCGTGCCACCGAAGCCGGCCCAGGTCTGCTGGGTGAACTGCAGGCCTCCGTAGAAGCCGTTGCCGGTGTTGATCGCCCAGTTGCCGCTGGACTCGCAGGCGGCGACGCGGTCCCAGACACCGGTGTCGGCGTGGGCGGTCGCGGGGGAGGCGGCGATGGCCAGCCCGGCTCCGACGGCCGAGGCGGCCGCGAGGGCGGTGATGCGGGAGAACTTCTTCATGCGTGGGCCTTTCGGGTCCTAGGTCGTGCTCCTGAGGGGAAGTCCTCCACCAGGACGCTCGGGGCTCTCCCGATCAGATCCGGCTGGTGGCTCAGGAGCACACCGGACCGCGCCGACCGCAGCGACGTCCGTCACCACGGAGCCCCGGGCCGCTCGGGGGAGCGGCCGTCGCCGGCCTGGGGGGCTGGACGGCCTCGGGGCGCCCACCACCGTAAGCACACGCTGAGGGAATCTCAACTTTTTCTCAGATACTCACAGGTATGGGTTGAGGGTTTGGTGCGGCCGCGCGCCCGGCGATTCTGCGACGGTCGTGCGAACTCAATAGGCTGAGTGCGATGGCGGCCCCGCTCCGGGGCCAGGTACCAGTGGAGGAGCGACCGTGACCACCCACGAATCCGCCGAGGAGACCACGACGGCAGGCGCTCCCGTCGCCGCCGTGGTCGTGCTGGCCGCAGGCGGCGGCACCCGCATGAAATCGAGCAAGTCGAAGCTGCTGCACGAGGTCGCCGGCAAGACCATGCTCAGCTACGCCGTGGCCGCGGCCCAGCACCTCACGCCCGAGCATCTGGTGGTGGTGGTCGGGCACGAGCGCGAGCAGGTGCTGGCGCACCTCGACGAGATCGCGCCGCACGTGCAGACCGCCGTGCAGGACCAGCAGAACGGCACGGGCCACGCCGTGCAGTGCGGCCTCGCTGACCTCGGCGAGCTGTCCGGCGAGGTGGTGGTCACCTACGGTGACGTGCCCATGCTGACCGGCGAGACCTTGGCCGACCTGGTGGCCTCCCACCGCGCCGGGGCCGCCCAGGTCACCGTGCTCACCGCCCGGGTTCCGAACCCCACCGGCTACGGGCGGGTCATCCGCAACGGCGACCAGGTGGTGCGGATCGTCGAGCAGAAGGACGCTTCCGCCGAGGAGGCCGAGGTCGACGAGATCAACTCCGGCATCTACGTCTTCGACGCGGCCACGCTGCGGCACGGGTTGGCCAACCTGACCACCGACAACGCCCAGGGCGAGCTCTACCTGACCGACGTCATCCGCATCGCCAACGAGCGCGGCGAGCGGGTGGGCGTGCACCAGATCACCGATCTGTGGCAGACCGAGGGTGTCAACGACCGCGTGCAGCTGGCCCAGATGAACCGCGAGGTCAACCGCCGCATCGTCGAGAAGTGGCAGCGCGCCGGCGTCACGGTGCAGGACCCCGACACCACCTGGATCCAGGAGGACGTCACTCTGGAACGCGACGTCACCCTGCTGCGCAACACCTCGCTCGAGGGCGCCACCAGCATCGGTGAGGGCGCCGTGGTCGGGCCCGACACCACGCTGATCGACGTCGAGGTGGGTGCCGGGGCGCACGTCATCCGCACCCATGGCTCGCTCGCGGTGATCGGTGAGAACGCCGAGGTCGGTCCCTTCGCCTACCTGCGTCCCGGCACCGAGCTCGGGGCCAAGGGCAAGATCGGCACCTTCGTCGAGACCAAGAACGCCAAGATCGGCGCCGGGGCCAAGGTGCCCCACCTCAGCTACGCCGGTGACGCGTTCATCGACGAGGGAGCCAACATCGGCGCCGGCACGATCTTCGCCAACTACGACGGCGTCAACAAGTCCCCGAGCCATGTGGGCCGCAACGCCTTCGTCGGCTCCAATTCCGTGCTGGTCGCCCCGGTCGACATCGCCGACGGCGCCTTCGTCGCGGCCGGTTCTGCCGTCACCGAGGACGTGCCCGCCGGTGATCTGGCCGTCGCCCGAGGGCGGCAGCACAACTCGTCCAACTGGATCGGACGCACGCGCCCGGGTTCGAAGTGGGACGAGGCGGCGCGCGGGTCGTCCGGGCAGGTGCATGGGGCGGTCGCGGGCAAGCGGGACGAACTGAATGCCCCGAATCAGAACGCCCAGAGCCAGAACGCCCAGAGCCAGAACGCCCAGAACCAGAATGCTGCGAACCAGAACGCGGACAACCAGAGCAATGAGGATGGACAGGCATGAGCGGCAGCAAGCGACCCAATGACAAGCTGCTGATGCTGTTCGCGGGCAGCGCCTACCCGGAGCTGGCCGCCGAGATCGCCGAACTGGCCGGCGTGGAGTTGACCCCCACGAAGTCGGTCACCTACGCCAACTCCGAGATCTACGTGCGCTTCGAGGAGTCGGTGCGCGGCTGCGACGCGTTCGTCATCCAGAGCCACAGCGCCCCGGTCAACGAGGCCATGATGGAGCAGTTGATCATGGTCGACGCGCTCAAGCGCGCCTCGGCGAAGCGCATCACGGTCGTCTCGCCGTTCTACCCGTACGCCCGGCAGGACAAGAAGCACCTCGGACGAGAGCCCATCTCGGCCCGGCTGATGGCCGACCTGTACAAGGCGGCCGGTGCCGACCGGATCATGTCGGTCGACCTGCACGCCGCCCAGATCCAGGGCTTCTTCGACGGCCCCGTCGACCACTTGTGGGGCATGCCCGTGCAGGCCGACTACGTGGCCGAGAAGTACGCCGTCGACGACATGGTGGTGGTCTCGCCCGACGCGGGTCGCGTGCGGCTGGCCGACATGTGGACCGACAAGCTCAACTGCCCGCTGGCGATCATCCACAAGCGCCGCGACCCCAACAAGGCCAACACCGTGGCCGTGCACGAGGTGGTGGGCGACGTCGAGGGCAAGACCTGCCTGCTGGTCGACGACATGATCGACACCGCCGGAACCATCTGCCAGGCCGCCGAGGCGCTGATCGAGCGGGGGGCCTCGCGCGTGATCGCGGCGGCCACCCACCCGGTGCTGTCGGGCCCGGCCATCGAGCGACTGAAGTCGTCGAAGTTCGATGAGGTGATCGTCACCAACACGCTGCCGATCGCCGAGGAGAACCGCATCGACAAGTTGACCGTGCTCTCGATCGCTCCGTTGTTGGCCAAGGCCATCGTCGAGGTCTTCGAGGACGGTT
Organism: Aestuariimicrobium soli; assembly: GCF_051192575.1. Classification (NCBI taxonomy): domain Bacteria; kingdom Bacillati; phylum Actinomycetota; class Actinomycetes; order Propionibacteriales; family Propionibacteriaceae; genus Aestuariimicrobium; species Aestuariimicrobium soli. The sequence goes on from NZ_JBPJSQ010000007.1 coordinate 100,317, forward strand.
CGGTCACCAGCCTGTTCGGCGACCTGCACTGATGAGGTTCCCCTACCGCCTCGAGCGGGTCGGCATCGTCATGCGCCCCGACCGCGACGACCCCCACCAGGTCGAGGGAGTGCTCAACCCGGCGGCGGCCGTCACCCCCGACGGACGAGTGCTGATGTACCCCCGACTGGTCGCCGAGGGCAACCGCTCGCGCATCGGCGTCGGCGAGGTCGAGGTGACCGACGGGGTGCCCACCGGGTTCCGGTTGGACGACGTACTGCTCGCCCCCGACCAGGGCTGGGAGCACGGCTCCGACCACGGGGGAGTGGAGGACCCGCGGTTGACCTTCGTCGAACCGCTGTCGCTGTGGGTGATGACCTATGTGGCCTATGGCCCGCTCGGGCCTCGTCCGGCGTTGTTGGTGTCGTCCGACCTGCAGACCTGGGAACGCTGGGGGCCGATCCAGTTCGCGTGGGAGGAGTCGCTGGGCACCGACCTCAACCTCTTCCCGAACAAAGACATCGTCTGGTTCCCCGAGGCCGTTCCGGGCCCCGACGGCCGCGACTGTCTCGCGCTGATCCATCGACCGATGTGGGAGATCGAGGGCCAGGAGCCGACCCTGCCGACGGGTGTCACGGACGACCGGGCCGCCATCTGGATCAGCTTCGTCGACCTCGAGTCGGCGCTGGCCGACCCGCGCGCGCTGCTGCGTCCGTGGGGGCATCGGCAGCTGGCCGCCAGCGAGTGTGACTGGGAGGTGCTCAAGGTGGGCGGTGGTCCGCCGCCCGTGCGGGTGCCCGAGGGCTGGCTGTTCCTGCACCACGGGGTGTCGGGCACGATGGCTGGCTCGAGCTTCGACCAGCAGAAGAACGTCTTCTATGCGGCCGGCGGCATGATTCTCTCCGCGGACGACCCGACCCTGGTGGTGGCGCGCACCGAGGAGCCGCTGCTCGCTCCTGAGACCGACGAGGAGCGCATCGGCATCGTCGGGAACGTGGTCTTCCCGACGGCGATCGTTCCCGTGGCCCAGCCCGGGGGAGGCGAGGAGCTGTTCTGCTTCTACGGCATGGCCGACGAGGCCATCGGCGTCGCCCGAGTGGTGCGCACCCCGGTCGAGTAGGCGACCCCATCGTCGGTCGAGTAGGGAGCGAAGCGAGCGTGTCGCGACCACGGAGCCCGCCGATTTCCACCGCCGCCCGCTTCGGGGTAAGCTCGTCAGGCTGCTTGGCGAGGGACGTGGGCGTCCGTGATCGACATCTGCATGCTGAAGGCATGACGCTGACCTCCCTTGCTGCCGAGACATCGGGCACCGTGCTGGGTGCCCACCACGTTGCACAAGGTTGAGGAGACCAACACATGGCTGAAATCAAGCTCGCCGCCGAGGCCCGTTCCGAGTTCGGCAAGGGCGCCTCGCGTCGCCTGCGTCGCGCCGGCAAGGTGCCCGCCGTCATCTACGGGCACGGCGGTGACCCCGTCCACATCTCGCTGCCCGGTCACGAGACCCTGCTCGCCCTGCGTCAGGCCAACGCCCTGCTCGACATCGCCATCGACGGCGCCAAGAGCCAGCTCGCCCTGCCCAAGCAGGTTCAGCGTGATCCCATCAAGGGCTTCATCGAGCACGTCGACCTGGTCATCGTGAAGCGCGGCGAGAAGGTCGTCGTCGACGTTCCCGTCGTCACCGAGGGTGAGGCCGGTCCCGAGACCGTCGTGGTCGTCGACATCACCTCGCTGTCGGTGCACGCCGAGGCCACCCACATCCCCAACGAGATCGTCGTCTCGATCGAGGGCCTCGAGGCCGGCACGCAGGTGCTCGTCTCCGACCTGAAGCTGCCCCAGGGCGTCACCACCGACGTCGATCCCGAGACCTTGGTCGTCAACGTGACCCAGCAGATCTCGCAGGAGGCTCTGGACGCCGAGATCGCCGAGTCCGAGGAAGAGACCGGTGCCGGCGCCGAGGACGAGGCCCCCGCGGGTGACGAGGCCGCCGAGGGCGACGCCGAGGCTCCCGCCGAGGGCGAGGACGCCTGAGCGCTGCGGCTCACTCCGCGACAGTGAACACCACCTGGCTGCTGGTCGGGCTCGGAAACCCGGGCCCGACCTACGCCCACACCCGGCACAACGTCGGCTTCTTCGTCATTGACGAGATCGCCCGCGTCGGCCGGGTGTCGCTGTCTGCCCCCCGGGGCATGCACGCCGACGTCGGGACGACCCGCCTGTCGTCCGCGGGGTGGGGAGTACCGGGGGCTGAGGCCTCGTCCGTGGTGCTGGCCAAGCCGCGCACGTTCATGAATGACTCGGGCAAGGCGGTGCGCAAGCTGGCCGACTTCCACAAGGTGGCACCCGATCACATTGTCGTGATCCACGACGAGTTGGATCTCGACTTCGGCACCCTGCGCATGAAGTTCGGCGGCGGCGACAACGGCCACAACGGTCTGAAGTCGATTCGCGCGCACCTGGGCACCGGCGATTACTTCCGGGTGCGCTACGGCATCGGACGACCGCCGGGTCAGCAGCCCACGGCCGATTACGTGCTGTCGCCCATCCCGGCGAAGCTTCGCGAGGACTATGCGGTCGAGACGACCAGGGTCGTCGAGGCCGTCGAGGCGCTGCTCCGGCAGGGGCTGGAGCGCGCCCAGAACCTCTTCAATCGCTGACGTTCGTTGGGTGGCCGGGGCCGGGCGGAGGTACCGTCTGGTCATGAAGAAGCGTGTGGCGATGGCGCTGCTCGTCGCTGCCCTGCTGGCGGGGTGCTCGCCGGCGGCAGAGCCCTATCCCTACGAGACGCACGCGATTCTGTCCGCGACCCAGGGTGCCGACGATCTGCACTGGTCGCTCACCATCTCCGTGCCGACTCCCGACCCCATCCCCTTGGCCTGCCAGGTGGAGTACGGGCAGACGGCCGTGAAGCTCTGGGTCACCGATGCGCCGCCACGGCCCCGACCATCGTCGGTTCCGCCCGGCATTGGTCCGGCGTATGCGGGCGCCTTCGAGTGCGTGCTCTCCGAATCGCTCGGTGATCGTGACCTGGTCGATGGCGAGAAGGGCACGAGCTTGGTCTGAGGGTGTGGCGCACCCCGCGGTAGGCTCGTCCGGTGACTCTGCACGGGCTGGTTGACCTTCTCGCTTCAGATCCGGGGCTGGCGCATGCCCTCGATCGGGCGCGCCGCCGTGCGCCCCGACCCTCCACCGATGGCAGCCCGGGCCGCGGCAGCACCCTCGACCTCACCACCCCCGCCTCGTCGCGCGCGGCGGTCACCGCCCTGCTGGCCACCCAGGCCGACCGCATGGTGCTGCTGGTCACGTCGACCTTCCGCGAGGCCGAAGAGTTGGTCGCCACCCTCGGCTCGTGGCTCTCGGACGACGAGGTCGCCTACTTCCCGGCCTGGGAGACACTGCCGCACGAGCGCCTGAGCCCCCGCTCCGACACCGTGGGCCGCCGACTCGAGGTGCTCCGCCGCATCGCCGGGAAGGGCGACCTGCCTGCCCCGAAGGTGGTGGTGGCTCCCATTCGTTCCGTGCTGCAGCCCCAGACCGCCGGGCTGGCCGACATCGCACCCGTCACCCTCACCGTCGGCGCCGAGATCGAGATCGGCGACCTGGCCCAGGCCCTGGTCGACGCCGCCTACAACCGGGTCGACCTGGTCGAGCGGCGCGGCGAGTTCGCGGTGCGCGGTGGCATCGTCGACATCTTCCCGCCCCGCTCGGAACACCCGGTGCGCGTCGACTTCTTCGGCGACACCGTCGAAGAGATCCGCAGCTTCACCGTGGCCGACCAGCGCTCGGCCGCCGACACCTTCCCGGTTCTGCAGGCCGATCCCTGCCGCGAACTGCTGCTCACCGATGACGTCAGGGCGCGCGCCAAGGCGCTGATCCCCGACCATCCCGAACTGTCCGAGATGCTCGAGAAGCTCTCGGAGGGGCACTACGTCGAAGGCATGGAGGCGCTGACCCCCGCGCTGGTCGACGGGCTCGAACTGCTCGTCGAGGTGCTGCCGACCGATGCGATGGTGCTGGTCAGCGACCCCGAACTGGTGCGCACCCGCGCGGTCGAACTGGTCAAGACGAGCCGCGAGTTCCTCAACGCTGGGTGGTCGGCGGCCGCCGGCGGCGGCCGCGCACCGATCGACCTGGGCTCGTCCGCCTACCGTGACCTCGCCGAGATCAGGAGGGTCGCGCTCGACCGCGGACAGGCGTGGTGGTCGCTGTCGCCGTTCGCCGCCGGCCCTCCCCCCGACGAAGCGACCGGGCACGAGCCGGTGTATGCCGAGGACGGCTCGATCATCGACTTCTCGAGCGCCCTGGACTCGTCCGACACCGGCGCCGACCACGTCGAGTCGATCACCCTCGACATCGAGGCGATCGACCCCTGGCGCGGTGACGTCGAGGCCGCGGTACTGGCGATGAAGCACACCGTCGGCGAGGGCTGGCGCGTCGTGCTCACCGTCGACGGGCCCGGCCTCGGCCAGCGCATGGCCGAGGTGCTCCGCGAGCACGAGCTGCCTGCCACCGTCGTCGAACAACTGGACGAGGCCCCGCAGACGGGTCTGGTGACCATCGTGGCCGCCCAGCAGCGCCACGGCTTCCGGGCCGAGAAGCTGCGGCTCGCCCTGTTCACCACGGGCGACCTCGCTGCCCAGCAGGTCGCCGACAAGTCGCAGCGGCGCATGCCCAGTCGCCGCAAGAACCAGATCGAGCCGCTCGAGCTGAAGGCCGGCGATCCGATCGTCCACGAGAGTCACGGGGTCGGTCGCTACGTCGAGATGGTCACCCGCACCGCCGGCGGCTCGACGCGCGAGTACCTGGTGATCGAGTACGCGCCCTCGAAGCGCGGCCAGCCCGGCGACCGGCTGTACGTGCCCATGGACCAGCTCGACCTGGTCACCCGCTACGTCGGCGGGGAGTCGCCCGCCCTCGACCGCATGGGTGGCGCCGACTGGCGTGCCCGCAAGACGCGGGCCCGCAAGGCGGTGCGCGAGATCGCCGCCGAGTTGATCAAGCTCTACGCCGCCCGGCAGGCCAGCCGGGGCCACGCGTTCTCGGCCGACACCCAGTGGCAACGTGAGCTCGAGGACAACTTCGCCTACGTCGAGACCCCCGACCAGTTGGGAACGTTGGCCGAGGTGAAGACCGACATGGAGCGGATCGTCCCCATGGACCGCCTGGTCTGCGGTGACGTCGGCTACGGCAAGACCGAGATCGCCGTGCGGGCCGCCTTCAAGGCCGTGCAGGACGGCAAGCAGGTGGCCGTGCTCGTCCCCACCACGCTGTTGGTGACCCAGCACACCCAGACCTTCATCGACCGCTACGCCGGGTTCCCGGTGAACGTGCAGGCGCTGTCGCGCTTCCAGTCCGACGGCGAGGCCAAGGCCGTCCGCGAGGGTCTCAAGAGCGGCAAGGTCGACGTGGTCGTCGGCACCCACCGGCTGTTCGGCTCCGAGATCGAGTTCAAGGACCTCGGTCTGGTGATCATCGACGAGGAGCAACGCTTCGGGGTCGAGCACAAGGAGGCGCTGAAGAAGCTGCGCCTCAATGTCGACGTGCTGTCGATGTCGGCCACGCCGATTCCGCGCACGCTCGAGATGTCGATCACCGGGTTGCGCGAGATGAGCGTGATCGCCACCCCGCCGGAGGAACGCCACCCCGTGCTCACCTTCGCCGGTCCCTACGACGAGGGGCAGGTGGTGGCCGCCATCCGACGCGAGCTGGCCCGCGAGGGACAGGTCTTCTTCCTGCACAACCGGGTGCAGTCGATCGAGAAGACGGCCAAGCGGATTCGCGAACTCGTGCCCGAGGCCCGCGTCGCCACCGCGCACGGACAGATGGGCGAGACCCGCCTCGAGCAGGTGATGCAGGACTTCTGGGAGCGTCGCGCCGACGTGCTCGTCTGCACCACCATCGTCGAGGCCGGGCTCGACATCTCGACCGCGAACACTCTGATCATCGACCGTGCCGACCTGTTGGGCCTGTCGCAGTTGCACCAGATTCGCGGACGAGTGGGCCGCTCCCGCGAACGCGGCTACGCCTACTTCCTGTATCCGCCCGACAAGCCGCTGACCGAGGCCGCCCACGACCGGCTCGCCACCATGGCCGCGCACACCGATCTGGGGGCGGGCATGTCGATCGCGATGAAGGACCTTGAGATTCGCGGCGCCGGCAACCTGCTGGGCGGCGAGCAGTCGGGGCACATCGCCGACGTCGGCTTCGACCTCTACATCCGGCTGGTCGGCGAGGCCGTGGCGATGTATCGCGGTGAAGATGTGGCCGAGGAACCTGAGATGCGCATCGAGTTGCCCATCGACGCCCACCTGCCGGTCGACTACGTGGAGTCGGAGCGGTTGCGGCTGGAGATGTACAAGCGGCTGGCCGAGGTGGCCTCGTCCGATGACATCGCCGAGGTCTCGTCCGAACTGGTCGACCGCTACGGCGAGTATGGGGCGCCCGTCGAGGCGCTGCTCGAGGTGGCCCGGTTCCGGCTGCGTTGCCAGGAGGTCGGGGTCAACGAGGTGGTGGCGCAGGGGCCCTACATCAGGTTCACCCCCGCCGACATTCCCGATTCGCGGCTGGTGCGCCTGCAGCGGATGTATCCCGGTGCCAAGTACAAGCCCGAGCAGAACGTGATCCTGGTGCCTCGTCCGCGCACGGAGTCGGTGACGGGCACGTTGATCGAGGACCGCGACCTGCTCGAGTGGGCATCGACGTTCATCGACCTGATCTATGCCCCCGCCCCGGCGGTCGCCGGCTGACCGATCTCGGTGGGGAGCGCGCTTGTCGGGACTGGGTCTCGGGGCTGGGTAGGGTGGCCGGGTGATTGCGTTGAGGAACAGGGTGTTGAGCAGCAGGGTGTTGTCGGTTCGGACGATGCTGGTGGCGGGGGCCGCGGCCGCGCTGCTGGCCGGGTGCGGTCAGGCGCCGTCGGCGGCCTTCACCGTCGGCGACCAGACGGTCTCGATCAGCCAGCTCGACACCGCGGCCCGGGACTGCCTGCCCGCCTTCCCGAACGACTCGGAGGCCGACGTGCGGTCGGTGGTCGCCAATGGGCTGTACGGCGCGGCGGTGTCGCGCGTGCTGTCGGCCAGCGGCACCACGGTGGCCGAGTCGGACGTTGATGCCAGCCTCGACAGCTTGGGCACCGCTCAGCTGACGGGGGAGTGCCGCGATGCCCTGAAGGGGGTGCTGCGGGCGCGCCTGCTCACCGAGAAGCTGGGGGCCGACAAGACCGCCGAGCTGCTCAAGAATGTCGAGGTGTCGGTCAATCCCGCGGTCGGCGGCGTGAACTCGTCCAAGACCGAGATCGTCGCCCGGTCGGGATCGATGTCGTCGCTGGGTCGGGTCTTCGGTTCGTCCACGGGCCAGTGAGCGAGGCTCCGCAGTCGCAGCTGCTGCGCCTGGTCGAGGTGATGGCCAGGCTGCGCCGCGACTGCCCCTGGGATCGCGAGCAGACCCACCGGAGTCTGGTCACCTACCTGGTCGAGGAGACGGGTGAGGTGGTCGACGCCATCGAGGCCGGAGACGACGCCGACCTGCGCGAGGAACTGGGCGACCTGTTGCTGCAGGTCTACTTCCACGCCCAGATCGCGGCGGAGGAGGGGCGTTTCGGGTTGGACGACGTCGCCCGCGGCATCAGCGACAAGCTGATCGCCCGCCACCCGCACGTCTTTGCCGGCGACGACGTGCCCGCCGACCTGCACGCCACCTGGGAGGCACGCAAGCGCGCCGAGAAGGGTCGGTCGTCGGCACTGGAGGGGATCGCCGAGTCGCTGTCGGCGATCGCGCGCACCACCAAGGTGGCCTCCCGAGCCCGCAATCATCACGTGCCCATCGAGCTGCCGGACGAGCCGGTCACCGCGGACGAAGTGGGCGAGGGCATCGTTGCGCTGGTGCTGCGGGCGCAGGCCAGTGGCGTCGACGCCGATCAGGCGACCCGGGACGCGCTGAGGGCCCTGGAGGCCCGGGTCCGCGAGGCCGAGTCACCCCGATCGTCGGTCGAGTAGCGCGACCCAACTTTCGTCGTCGCTCGTTCCTCGCTCCTACTCGACCAGCGGCGACTGAGGGATGCCGAGCACTCCGCGGTCAGCGAACCCATGCCCACCCCCACGGGACACGGCAGTAGCGTCGAACCATGACCGCGCTCCCGCTCTCCGCCCTCGACCTGGCCAGCGTCTCGGCCGGTCAGACCTCCGCCGACGCCCTTGCCGGCAGCATCCGCGTCGCCCAGGCCCTCGACGGCGCCGGGTTCGAGCGGTTCTGGGTGGCCGAGCACCACAACATGGTCAGCGTCGCCTCCACCACGCCGCCGGTGCTGATCGCCGCGCTCGCGGCCCGCACCGAGCGCATCAAGATCGGCTCCGGTGGCGTGATGCTGCCCAACCATGCGCCGTTGGTGGTCGCCGAACAGTTCGCGCTGCTCGAGGCGCTGCACCCCGGGCGCATCGACCTGGGTATCGGACGAGCCCCCGGCACCGATCAGGTCACCGCCAGCGCGCTGCGGCGCTCACCCGACGGCCTCTCCGTCGAGGACTTCCCCAACCATGTGCTGCAGGTGATGGCCTGGCTGGGCGACAACCGCCTCGAGGGTGACCCGCTGGTCGAGCGGCTCGCCGCCACCCCTGTCGGCGCTGGCACTCCCGAGGTGTGGCTGCTCGGTTCGTCCGCCTACTCGGCGCAACTGGCGGGCATGCTGGGGCTGCGCTACTGCTACGCCCATCATTTCGGGGGGCTGAATCCGACCACCGTGTTCGAGGCCTACCGGTCGCGGTTCGAGCCGTCGCCGGCGCTTGCCGAACCGCACGCGATGATCTGCACCTCGGTGATCTCGGCAGAGACCGAGGAGGAGGCGGAATATCTCGCCGGCCCGGCCCGGGTGATGTGGCTGGGCATTCGCAGCAACGCCCGCGAGCCGATCGTCACGCCCGAGGAGGCCCAGTCGCGCCACCTCACCCAGCTCGACGAGATGATGCTGAGCCAGATGCCGGCCACCAAGTTCGTGGGCAGCCATGACGACGTGGTCGAGCGGGTCGGCGACCTCGTCCGGGCCTGTGGGGTGCAGGAACTGATGCTGACCGCCACGACCTACGACCCGCAGACCAAGATCGACGCGTTCACCGAGTTCCAGAAGCGCTGGCAGGCCTGAGGGAGGAACGGCTGGTGAACTCATGGTGACCACGTGGCACCCGCCCGCGCGGTTCAGGAGGGGCCAGCGGTAGGCTCAGCCGTGACCACACCATCTGTGAAAGGTTGAGCCCACATGGCGCTTATCGAATTCGTCCACGCTCGCGAGATCCTCGACTCCCGTGGCAACCCGACCGTCGAGGTCGAGGTCATCCTTGAAGACGGCGCGCAGGGCCGCGCCGCTGTTCCCTCCGGCGCGTCGACCGGTGCCTTCGAGGCCGTCGAGCTGCGCGACGGGGACAAGGCGCGCTACCTCGGCAAGGGCGCCACCAAGGCCGTCGACAACGTCACCGAGACGCTGGCCGAAGAGGTGCTCGGATTCGATGCCGCCGACCAGCGCAGCATCGACCAGGCCATGCTCGAACTCGACGGCACCGACAACAAGGGCAAGCTCGGCGCCAACGCCATTCTCGGCGTCTCGCTGGCCGTGGCCCACGCCGCCGCCGACTCGGCCGACCTGCCCCTCTACAAGTACCTGGGTGGCCCCACCGCCAACGTGCTGCCCGTGCCGATGATGAACATCCTCAACGGTGGGTCGCACGCCGACTCCAACGTCGACATCCAGGAGTTCATGATCGCCCCGATCGGCGCCGAGAGCTTCGCCGAGGCCGTGCGCATCGGCGCCGAGGTCTACCACAACCTCAAGAGCGTGCTGAAGTCGAAGGGTCTGGCCACCGGTCTGGGCGACGAGGGCGGGTTCGCCCCCAACCTGGAGTCGAACCGCGCCGCGCTCGACCTGATCGTCGAGGCCATCAAGGGCGCCGGTTACACCCCCGGCAAGGAGGTCGCGCTCGCGCTCGACGTCGCCGCATCGGAGTTCTTCGAGGACGGTTCGTACAACTTCGAGGGCGCCAAGAAGTCCTCGGACGAGATGATCGCCTACTACTCCGAGCTGGTCGACAACTACCCGCTGGTCTCGATCGAGGATCCCCTGAACGAGGAGGACTGGGAGGGCTGGGCCAAGATGAACGCCGCCCTCGGCGAGAAGGTGCAGCTGGTCGGCGACGACCTGTTCGTCACCAACGTCACCCGCCTGCAGCGCGGCATCGACGAGAAGGCCGCCAACTCGATGCTGGTGAAGGTGAACCAGATCGGTTCGCTGACCGAGACCATCGACGCCGTGAACCTGGCCCACCGCAACGGCTTCACCACGATGATGAGCCACCGTTCGGGTGAGACCGAGGACGTCACCATCGCCGACCTGGCCGTCGCCCTGAGCTGTGGCCAGATCAAGTCGGGCGCCCCGGCTCGCACCGAGCGCGTGGCCAAGTACAACCAGTTGCTGCGCATCGAGCAGGATCTGGACGACGCCGCCACCTATGCCGGTGCCAAGGCCTTTCCCCGCTTCAAGGGCTGAGGGGTTCAGGAGCTTCAGCTGAGCTGAACGCGTGAGGGGGACGAGGCCTGGCCTCGTCCCCCTTCTGCGTGCCCGGCCGTGGTTTGCAGCCAGGGGCAGTCCGGCCGGTGCCGGTGCGGCCTCCTCGGGGCCGCCCGGACGATGAGGCACACTGGCGGGGTGAGTCCTTCCCCCACGCCCCGTTCCTCGCGCGCCTCGACGACCCGCGGTACCGGGCGCTCGGGTGACACCCCCCGCGCCCGCGCGGCCAGCAGGCGCGGCCAGCGGGCGCGGGCAGGCGGCAGTCAGGGGGCACCCTCGTCCGCGAGTTCGGCCACCAGCGCGACGGAACGTCCCACGCCGCCCCGGGGCAGCGCCCAGCAGGCGGCCGCTCCGCGTCCGGGAACCTTCGTCCGCCGACTGATGGGTTTGGGCTGGTTGCAGCGCTTGCTCGCCGTCGGCGTGGTGCTGGCCATGCTGGCGATTCCCTATGCCTCGAGCCTCAGCGTCTACCTGCGTCAGGAGCGCGAGATCGCCGTCGCCCGCCAGCAGATCGCGGAGCGGCAGTCGAGCATCGGTTCCCTGCAGGACGAGATCAAGCGCTGGAACGACCCCAACTACGTCAGGGCGCAGGCCCGCAGCCGCCTTGGCTGGGTGGTGCCCGGTGAGACCGGCTACCGCGTCATCGGCCCCGACGGCAAGCCCCTGGGTGGGGGAGCCCAGATCGACACCGAGGGCGCCCTGCCGTCGGACGAACACGCCCAGGTCTGGTGGGAACGCCTGACGGGGTCGATCAAGGCCGCGGACCAGCCGGCCCCCAAGGAGGGCGAGGCGACCCCGACGGCTCCGACCACCATCAAGCCCACCGACCAGCCGACCCCCACGCCGACCCCGCGCCGGTGAGGCCGGCGGGTGCACCCGCGCCACCGGACGCCCTGCCCGCCCCACGCACCATCGATGCGGCAATGGCAGAATGGCGGCCGTGCCAGAACCCCGTGACATCGACCGGGTGGGGGACCAGCCCCTGCCGCTGGGCGTGGAGCCCATGACTGAGGACGACCGTGCCGCCGTGACCGAGCAGCTGGGGCGCGAACCCCGCGGGGTCGTCGGCATCGCCTGGCGCTGCACCTGCGGCCTGCCCGGGGTGGTCGCCACCGAACCCCGGCTGCCGAACGGCACCCCGTTCCCCACCACCTATTACCTCACCTGCCCGAAGCTGGCCTCGGCGATCGGCACCCTCGAGGCCAGCGGACTGATGGCCGACATGTCGGAGCGGCTGACGACCGACGAAGCGCTGGCCGCCAACTACCGCCGTGCCCACGAGTCGTACCTGGCCGACCGGGAGAGCCTGGGTGACGTGCCCGAGATTCGCGGCATCTCCGCCGGCGGCATGCCCACCCGCGTCAAGTGCCTGCACGTGCTGGTCGCTCACGCACTCGCCAAGGGGGAGGGCGTGAACCTGCTGGGGGACGAGGCCGTCGCCCGCCTCGAGGACTTCTTCGAGCGCCACACTCCCGACACCCTCGCCGGTGGCCCCGAGGGGGATCAGCGATGAGGGTCGCCGCCATCGACTGCGGCACCAACTCGATCCGCCTGCTGGTGCTCGAGAGCAGTGCCGACGGTGTCACCAAGCTCGCGCGCCGCACCACCATCGTCCGCCTCGGTCAGGGGGTCGACGCGACGGGCGAGTTCCACCCCGACGCGTTGGCCCGCACCTTCGCCGCGTGCGACGACTATGCCGCCCAGCTGGAGTCCCTCGGCAGCGTCGACCGGCTGCGCTTCGTGGCCACCTCGGCCGCCCGCGATGCCCGCAATCGCGAGGACTTCTTCGCCGGAGTGGAGCAGCGATTCGGGGTGCGTCCCGACATCATCTCGGGCACCGAAGAGGCGACGCTCAGCTTCGCCGGTGCGGCCGCCGGTATTCGCGACGCCGCCGACCCCGTGCTGGTGATCGACATCGGCGGCGGCTCCACCGAGCTCATCCGCGGCACCGTCGCCGAGCCGACCCCCGCGATCGAGGCCGCCCAGTCACTCGACATCGGCGCCGTCCGTGTGCGCGAGCGATTCCTGCTCGACGATCCACCCACGCCCGACCAGGTGGCCGCCGCCCGCGCCCACGTGAACGCCCTGCTCGACGCGAGCACGGTGCCCCTCGACGGCATCCGCACCTGGGTGGGCGTGGCCGGCACGGTGACCACCATGGCCGGTGTCGACCTGGCGTTGCCCGCCTACGACCGCACCCTGGTGCACCACCACACCCTCGACCACGACACCATCGAGACGATCAGTCGGCGATGGCTGTCCTCGTCCGTCGACCAGGTGAGCCAGGAACCCTCGATGCACCCGCAGCGGGCCGAGATCATCTGTGCCGGGGGGCTGATCCTGGCCGAGATCGCCCGCCGACTCGAGGTGCCGCTCGTGGTGAGCGAATCTGACATTCTTGACGGGATCGCGGCCGACCTGTTGGCCTGACCGCACCACGATCTGCCCCCGTGGCCCAACTGGCAGAGGCAGGCGGCTTAAACCCGCCCGAGTACGGGTTCGAATCCCGTCGGGGGCACTGCTGGGCGTTTCGCCGCCCGATCGGAGGGCATGGTGGAACTGCTGGTGCTGGTGGTGGCGGCCCTGCTGGTGATCGCCGGCGCCACCCTGCTCGGGCCCCGCTTCGGTGTCGCCTCACCGCTGCTGCTGGTGGTCGTCGGGGTCGCGGCCAGCTTTCTCGAGGTGTTCGCCGACGTGCACATCGACCCCGAATGGGTGCTCGCCGGCCTGCTGCCGCCCCTGCTGTACTCGTCGGCGGTGTCGATGCCGTCGATGAACTTCCGACGCGAGTTCGGGGCGATCTCGGGGCTGTCGGTGGTGCTGGTGGTGGTCTGCTCGCTCGGGTTGGGACTGCTCTTCTGGCGGCTGCTGCCCGAGGTCGGGTTCGCCTGGGGAGTGGCGCTCGGCGCGATTCTGAGCCCGACCGACGCCGTGGCCACCTCGATCGTGAAGGGCACCACGGTCTCGAAGCGGGTGATCGCCCTGCTCGAGGGCGAGAGCCTGCTCAACGACGCGACCGCGCTGGTGCTGCTGCGCACCGCCATCGTCGCCACGGCGGCCACCTTCTCGTTCTGGGGCGCCGTCGGATCGTTCGTCTGGTCGGTGGTGGTGGCGCTGGTGATCGGGCTGGCGGTCGGCTTCGGCAACCTTGCCGTGCGCTCACGGGTGACGAACCCGGCGGTGAACACCGTGCTCTCGTTCACGGTTCCGTTCCTGGCATCCATCCCCGCCGACCTGTTGCAGGCCTCCGGTCTGGTGGCCGCGGTGGTGGCCGGTCTGGTCACCGGACGTCGCGCTCCACGCACGCTGCCGCCGCAGCACCGTTCGTCCGACTCGCAGAACTGGCACACCCTCGAACTGGTGCTCGAGGGCATCGTCTTCCTCACCATGGGTCTGCAGCTCAAGTCGGTGGTCGAGGCGGTGCACCACGAGCATGCCGGGCTGGGCATGGCGCTCGGGTTGGCGGCGCTGGCGCTGGTGGTGACCGTGGTCGTGCGGGCCGCCTACGTGGCCCCATTGCTCGCCGTGCTGGCGGCCTCGGCGCGGCGCGTGGTCGGCATGCGGCCGCGCATGGAGCACCTGCACGAGCGCCTGCAGACTCCCGAGGGTCGGCAGCGCGCCGTCGACCGATTGAACGATCGCCGCGGACGAGGGCCGGCGTCCCGCCGGGTCACCCACGAGGGCGATCTCGACCGGTTCACCACCCGCATTCGGCGCTCGCTGGCCGACATCGACTACTTCCTGGGCGCACCGCTCGGCTGGCGCGAGGGTCTGGTGGTCGTCTGGGCCGGCATGCGTGGCGCGGTGACAGTGGCCGCCGCCCAGACGCTGCCCGACGACACCCCCCAGCGCTCGGTGTTGGTGCTGATCGCGTTCGCCGTCGCCACGGGGTCGCTGCTGGTGCAGGGTGGCACCGTCGGGTGGTTGCTCGGATGACTGGCCCCCGCCGGCGGGCCGTCCGACAGCGACGACGACGCGGACGAGCGGCTCACCCTCGTGCAGCTGATGCGTGACCGTGCTGAGGAGGTGCCCGCGGTCGAAGTGCCTGACGACGCCACCCGCGAGGAACGCATCCTCGCCAATGGGCGCCATCGGGTCGAGGTGATCAAGGCCCAGCGGGAGGCACTGCTGGATGCCCGCGACGACGGCACCTTCGACGCCGACGTGCTGGCGGCCATGTTGGCCAACCTCGACTCCGCGCAGATCGCCATCGAGATGCGGACGAAGCTCAGCACCTGACCCCGCCTCCCTCCCCGGCCTTCTCGCCCCCGCCCCCGCCCCCGGCCCCGCCCCCGCCCTTCTCGCGTTTGCCTCCCGAACTGGCGTTTGCCCCTGTTGCAACGGCGGCAGGTGCACGTTCGGGAGGCAAACGCGGCTGGGCGACGCCCGCAGCTCTCGGGGACGACCGCACCATTGCCGCCTGACTACACTGGAGGCGGATCACCTTCAGGAGGCGACACATGGGCAATCCCATCTTCAACCGCTCGAGCACCTTCAACGGTCAGCAGCCGGTTCCCGTGCCCGTTCAGTACGGGCAGCAGCAGTACGGGCAGCAGGCCCCCTACGGTCAGCAGTACGGGCAGCAGCCCTACGGCTACGGCCAGCAGCCCCAGCAGTACCAGGCCGCCGAGAAGCTGATGACCCTCGATGACGTCATCACCAAGACCGCGATCTCGCTGGTCATGGTCGCCGGTGTCGCCGCCGTCGCCTACCTGATGCTGCCGCTGGCCTTCGTCTACCCCGCGCTGCTCGCCTCGGCACTGCTCGGCTTCGTGACCGTGATGATCGTCAGCGCTCGTCGCACCGTGAATCCGGTCGGGCTGTTCATCTACGCCCTCGTCGAGGGACTGTTCGTCGGCGCCTTCACGAAGGTCTTCGAGTACCAGTACCCCGGCATCGCCACCCAGGCCGTGCTTGCCACGTTCGCCGTGGCTGGCGTCACCCTGGCGGCCTACAAGTTCTTCAACATTCGGGTCACCCCGAAGTTCCGCCGCATGATCTTCATCGCGACCGCTGGCTTCGCCGTGCTGATGCTGGGCAACTTCGTGTTCAGCCTGTTCACGCAGAGTGCTGGCCTGCGCGGTGGCGCCCTCGGCCTGCTGGTCGGCATCGTCGCCTGCGGTCTGGCCGTGCTGAACCTGGTCACCGACTTCGACTACGTCGAGCGCGGCATCGCCTCCCGCGCCCCCGCTTCGGAGTCGTGGCGCGCTGCCCTCGGCATCACCGTCACCATGGTGTGGCTGTACACCGAGATCCTGCGCATCCTGTCGTACTTCCGTCGCTGAGCCCCCAGCCCGGACCAACACAGCCCGGACCAACACAGCCCGGACGAACGCCGGCCCCCGCTCCCACCAGGGAACGGGGGCCGGCGTTCGTCCACGTGGATCAGTCGGCGGCCAGAGATTGCACCACCCGGCGCAGCAGGTCGATCGGCAGGGGTTCGTCCAACGCGAAGCGTAGGGTGCCCTTGCCGCGGATGTGCCCGGCGAGCTCGCGGCGCAGGTCGTCGTCCTTCGGGATCGGGTAGACCGCCACATGGTCCTTCCAACCCGAGACGTAGACCCGGGCGCGCTTCTTGGGAATCGTGCGGTAGCCGATGATGCCGTAGCTGAGGCACTCCTCGGCCTCGGGCAGTTCGGAGCGCACCAGTTCACGCAGGGCGTCGACGTGGCCGCGCGCCGCAGCCGGCACCGACGCGACGTAGTCGGCAACCGTCGAGGGTGCGTCGGGGGCGCTGCTCGCATCGGCCGATGTGGCAGTGTCGTCGGCGGGTCGAGCGACGGCCAGGGCGTACGAGCGCTCGACCAACTCGCGCAGCACGGCCGGATCGGCGTCATCCAGCCTGTTCAGGTAGAGGCACGAGACCGAGGTGCTGTGCTTGCCCAAGCGGGGGAGCAGGTCGGTGTGATGGTCGAACCCCTCGGGCACGTAGATGGTGATCTTGGCCGCCCGCGGACTGAAGCCGAGCAACCCCATCTCGCCGGAGCGTCCGCTCTCGTAGCGGTACTGCTTGCGCCCGAAGCCGATGATGCTCGGGCCCCACATCACCGGCTGTTCGCCCGAGATCTCACCCATCAGGGCAATCAGGGAGCGCGCCTCGGGTTGGCGGCGAGCCGGCAGCCCCGCGATGAAGTCGTCGACCGGCACATCGGTGGGCTGGGTCTTGTTCGCCATGCCCAGAGCCTAGGCGCGACCGGTCCAAAACTGCTCCGTGGCGACACGGATTGCACTCAGATGCAATCCGTGTCGCCACATAACACTTGCGGAGCGGCCTCGGCGCCAGCGGTCCCGTGTGCGCCTGTTTCCTGGGGGGAGAGCTCAGTTGCTCGGCACCCCGGCGGCGTACTTGTCGAGGATCGACCGCGAACCGGCCGTCCAGGGCAGGCGCCGCCACCGCCACAGGGGAACCCACTCGGCGCGCTCGGTGGTGCCGTCGACGTCGATCACTTGGGGATCGGTGGGGGTCTCACAGGTGGCGGAGTAGAAGATGCGCAGGGCGTGGAAGTCCTCCAACTGCCCGTTGGGGGCGCGACCGATCCAGTGGTCCGACTGCAGGTCGAGCAGGTGGTTCAGGCGCACCTCCTGACCAGCCTCCTCCATCACCTCGCGCACCAACGCCTCGGCGGGGGACTCGCCGTCATCCAGACCGCCGCCGGGCAACTGCCACAGCCCGGGGATGGCCGTGCGATCGGAACACTCGGTGCCGAGAATCCCGCGCGGGGACCGCACGACGGCGTAGGCGGCGATGCGCTGACGCGGAACCGGCACCTCGCCGGGGTCGATCTTCAGGTTGGGATCCGTCGAGCGGTGCTTGATCTTCGGCGGACGAGACCTCGGCCCGCGCCGGACCACTCGTCCGGTGATGACCACTTCACCGCCGACCAACTGCGCCGAGAAGAGGTTCTGGAGCACCCAGCCCTGGCGCCACAGCACCTGGCGCGGGTGGGCTCCGTGGGCAACGTCAAGGCGCACCACCTCCGGGGAACCCGGATTGGCAACACCCACAATCTGCATCGATCCATCATGGCATCACTCTGGGTGTGCGCGTCGAACCGCCCGGCCCCGGGCGCGGTGAGACGGCCCCGACCCTGTCACCCTTCGTGGTCGGCCGACACGTTTGGCTCTACGATGCGTTGGTGTACGCCGTCGTCAGCCGACGACAACTGGGGCCGCCATCGTCGGCCGTCGAGCAGGAGGAAACCGATGGACTTCAAGTCCGATGCCCAGATCGACTCCGGGTCGGTCAGCGGTTCCAGTGGTGGGGGCGGACGAGGCGGAGGCATCGCCGTCGGCGGCATCGGTGGCCTGATCATCGTGGTGATCGCGCTCTTCCTCGGCATCGATCCGAGCGCCATCCTCGGGGGTGGGAGCACCGACAGCCAGCCGCAGGCCACCTCGACCAGCCAGTGCTCCACCGGTGCCGACGTGCAGCGCGACCCCGAGTGCCGCTGGCCGGCCTACATGACCTCGCTCAACCAGTACTGGTCGCAGGCGGCCGGGCAGGGTTTTCAGGCGCCCACCATGATCAAGTTCTCCGGCGGGGTCAACACCGCGTGCGGCCAGGCGTCGTCGCAGGTCGGCCCCTTCTACTGCCCCGGTGACCAGAAGATCTACATCGACACCGCGTTCGTGCAGACGCTGCTCGACCAGCTGGGCGCGAAGGGTGGACCGGCCGCCGAGGCCTACATCGTCGCCCACGAGTACGGCCACCACATCGAGAACCTCACCGGGGTGCTCGACAAGGCCCAGCAGGATCGCTCGACCGGGCCGAAGTCGTCCGGTGTGCGGGTCGAGCTGATGGCCGACTGCTACGCCGGGGTGTGGTTCAACTTCGCCAACAAGGACAACACCGACATCATCGAGAACATCACCGCCGATGACCTCAACCGCATCGTCGACGCCGCCCGAGCCGTCGGTGACGACCACATTCAGTCCCAGCAGGGCGGGGTCAACCCCGACGCCTGGACCCACGGCTCGTCGAAGATGCGCCAGTACTGGCTGCAGAAGGGGTTCGAGTCGGGCGACCCGAACCAGTGCGACACGTTCGCGACCGACGACCTGGGGGAGTGACGCTCAGTCGTTGACCCTCAGCCGTTGATTTGGGTGGTGATGTCCACGCCGTCGAGGTCGGTGATCACCTCCTTGCCACCGACCACCCAGCGGATGGCTGGCAGCGACCGCTTGTCGCGCATGTCGATCGTGTAGCTGATCTCAGCCTCCGCCGGCTTGTCGTAGCGCGTGGGCAGGTCGGTGATGATCGCGGCGAGTTTCTCGGCGGTCACGTCGCTGGCGGCGAACAACGCCCAGTCCGAGGTGACCTTCTTCGACGACGTCCACACGGGCAGCTTCGAGGCTCGGGTGCGCCGCACCATCACGCCGGGGTCGTTCGGGTCGGGCGCGTCGACCCAGAGCCCCGAGCCCTGCTGGTAGCCGAGCTGGTGCAACTGGGTGCGCCCGCCCAAGGCGTCCCGCAGCCCCTCCTCGATGCCCTGTTGGGAGCGGTAGTCGAGTTCGTGGATCGGTGACGCGTCGGGGCGGAAGAACACCGGACGAGACTCCGGCCGCGTACTCACCACCATGAGCACCTGGCCCGGGTTGTACTCGACGATCTGCAGCTCCTGGTTCGAGGTCGACCCCGACAGGGCCCCGGCCACGCCGAACAGGTTGGTCAGGTTGTCGAACCGGAAGGAGTCGGGGTCGAAGGTGGCCTGCTTGATGTACTCGATGTCACTGGTGACCTGGGTGATGCTGCCGCCCTGCCACGACCACCCCTTCACCTTGGTGCCGTCCAGCACCGACAGGATGGCCCGTTCGACCGTGAGGTCGACCTTGAGCACGGGCAATCCGCCGGAGGCCTCGCGCAGTTCGTTGACGACCAGCCTGGCCTGACCGGTGTCCGTGAGCGGCCTCGGGGTGGCCGAGGGGCTCGGTGACGCGCTGGGCGACCCGGTCGTCGGGCTGCCCGACGGAGTCGGGGTGCCGGTGGCGACCGGACGACGGCACGAGCCCACGACGGCGGCCGCCGCCAGCGCGGCCGGGGCCGTCAGCAGGAGGCGTCGACGCATGGGCACGACGTCGAGCCTACGCGGTTGCTGATTCACCGCCCACCCCGCCAGCAGCTCGCGAAAAACCGGTTGAGTCGCCCGGGGCGTGCTCGTACGGTGGAGTCACACAGGAAAGGAGGTGGTCCGACGATGAATTCGACTCGACCTTGTGAGGTGGTCTGCCGCTGAGGCAGCCGCTGTGAGGCACCTGCCTCGGCGAATACCAACAGACCATCGGGACCCGCGAGGTCGGCACTGGTCCTGCCGACAGCCCGGCCCTCCGCTCCCGCGGATGGGCACCGGCACTCGCGGGTCCTCCCATGCCCGGCCGCGTCGGGGCGGTCGGCTCTCGTCCATGGGCCGACCCTCAGAGCAGGACCCGATGGGCCACAATGACGCCATGACGCAACCCCCATCAGGCACCACGTGGGCCCCATCGGGCACCGAGTCGGCCCCATCGCGCACCAACTGGGCGGGCAATGTCGACTACCGGGCGCGGGAGCTGGCTCGTCCGGGCAGCCTCGACGAGCTGGCCGCACTGATCGCTGCCAGCCCGTCGATCCGCGCCGCCGGGTCGGGGCACACCTTCAACGCGATCGCCGACGCCGACGTGATGGTCACCACCGCCGGGCTGCCGGGCGAGATCGAGATCGACGGCGACCGCGCCTGGGTGCCCGCGCACACCCGCTACGCCGACCTGTGCCCGGTGCTCGACGAGGCGGGCTGGGCTCTGCCGGCCCTCGCGTCCCTGCCGCACATCAGCGTCGCCGGCTCCATCGCGACCGGCACCCACGGCACCGGCGACCGCACCGGCAACCTCGCCACCCAGGTCACCGGGCTCGAACTGGTCACCGGCACGGGCGACCACCTGCGTCTGGGCCCGGACGACCCCGACTTCGCCGGTGCCGTCGTCAATCTGGGGGCGCTCGGCGTGGTCACCCGCGTGCACCTGCGTCTGGAGCCCCGCTTCGACGTCGCCCAGCGGGTGTTCACCGATCTCGACTGGGGTGTGGTCGAGGACCACTTCGACGAGCTCACGTCGGCGGCCACCGGTGTCAGCCTGTTCACGCGGTACGGCGATGTCGTCGACGAGGTCTGGCTGAAGCAGCGACTTGACCAGGGGCCGCTCGCCGACGACCTGTTCGGGGCGACGGCTGCCACCCGACCGCTCCACCCGATCGTCGGGCTCGCTCCCGACAACGTCACCGAACAGCTCGGAGTGCCCGGGCCCTGGTTCGCCCGGTGGCCCCACTTCCTTCCCGACAAGGCGCCTGCCAGTGGCAAGGAGATCCAGTCGGAGTTCTTCGTGCGCCGCGACCAGGCCGTCGAGGCCATCGCCGCGTTGCGCGACCTGCACCCGGTGCTCGACGAGGTGCTGATGATCTCCGAGATCCGCACTGTCGCCGCGGACGACCTGTGGCTCAGCCCTGCCCAGGGGCAGCACGTGGTGGGCCTGCACCTGACCTGGCACCCCCGTCCGGGTGACATCGTGCCCGTGCTCGCCGAGGTGGAGCGGGCGCTGGCGCCGTTCGAGCCGCGGGTGCACTGGGGCAAGTTGCTGGTCAACGACCGCGGCATCGCCGACCGTTTCGCCCGGGCCGACGACTTCCGTGAGCTCGCGCAGCGGTTCGACCCGCAGGGCAGATTCGCGAACGACTGGTTCAGGCGAACCTTCGGCTGAGGTCGTCCGTCACCTCCACCGGCACCCCGGCCCGGGCTCCGAAGGCGATCAAGGCCTCGGCGGCGCGGGCGAACTCGTCCGGCCCGATCGGCAGGGTCAGGTGGAACACCCGGCTGCTGCCGTCGCGGCGCTCGAGGCGGATCGCACGGTGCCCGTCGCGCACCTTGAGCGGCTCGCCGACCGCCCGATCCATGGCGCCGTACTTGCCCCTGCGGTACGGCGAGTCCTGGGAGATCACCACCACCGTGCGCAGGTCAGACCAGGAAATCGGCGGACGACGCCCGTCCCCGACCCCACGGGCGTCGACCTGCAGCACGGGCGTGCCCGAACGCGCCCACAGGGTGCGCACGATCGCCTCGGCGCCCGAGATCAGGCAGGCGAGGCCGAGGCCCACGAACATCCACCCGACGGCGCCGGCCATCCAGAACCCCGCCGACCGCCAACCCTGCTGCCAGCCGAACACCAGCGACATGACGCCGATCACCAGCATGCCGACGAACAGCAGCATGCCCGGCACCAGCACGAGCAATTGCCTGGAGCCTCTCCCCGCCGTGGCGCGCAGCAGCAGGGGATCGTCCGGGGTCCAGGGCTCGCTCACCGCCCCATTGTCGACCATCGTCGGGGCGGGGAGGGGGACAGCACGGGTACACCACGGGGACAGCACAAAGGCCTCGCCCGTTCGGGCGAGGCCTTCGGCCGTCGTGGCGGCTGCTGAGTCAGTGGTCCCCCCGAACCCTTCCTCGAGCACACCACGCGCTTGGTTCCCCCCAGAAGTGCTGGTGGGAGAGGACGCTCAGTGGCTGTCCTCGGCCTGGATCTCGGACTTGTCGCCCGACCACAGGGTGTGGAAGGAGCCGTCCGCATCGATGCGCTTGTAGGTGTGTGCGCCGAAGTTGTCGCGCAGCCCCTGGGTGAGGGCCGCATTCAGCCGCGGTGCACGTGCCTGGTCATAGTGTGCCAGAGCCGACGAGAAGCCCGGCACGGGGACCCCCGCTTCAACCGCGCGGGCGATCACCCGACGCCACGACCCCTGCGCCTCGGCCAGCCCGGCCTTGATCGAGGGGGCCTCGAGCAGCGTCACCAGGTTGTTGGCGGCGTACTCGTTCGAGATGCGGTCGAGCAGCTTGGCGCGAATGATGCAGCCGGCACGCCAGATGCGGGCCACGGCGGCCACGTCGATCTCCCAGCCGTACTGCTGCGCGGCCATGCGGATCTCGTCCAGACCCTGGGCGTAGGCGATCACCTTGGACGACCACAGCGCCTGCCGCACGTCCTCGACGAAGCCCTCGCGGTCGTCCACGCTCAGGGTGCCGTCGGGGCCCTCGAGGGCGGCCTGCGCGGCAGCGCGCAACTCGGGATGGCTCGAAACGGCGCGCGAGAACACGCTCTCGGCGATCGTGTTGACCGGGGTGCCCAGGTTGAGCGCCGACTGCACGGTCCACGTGCCGGTGCCCTTCATGCCGGCCTGGTCGAGGATGACGTCGACGAGCGGCTTGCCGGTCTTGGCGTCGGTCTGGCGCAGCACCTCGGCGGTGATCTCGATCAGGAACGAGTCGAGGTCGCCGGTGTTCCACTGGGCGAAGATGTCGGCAGCCTCGTCGGTGGTGAAACCGGCGCCCTTCAGCAGCTCGTAGGCCTCGCCGATGAACTGCATGTCGGCGTACTCGATGCCGTTGTGCACCATCTTGACGAAGTGACCGGCGCCGTCGCTGCCGATGTAGGTGCAGCAGGGCTCGTCGCCCACGTGCGCCGAGATCTTCTCGAGGATCGGGCCCAGGGCCTCGTAGGACTCCTTCGAGCCGCCGGGCATGATCGAGGGGCCCTCGAGCGCACCGACCTCGCCGCCCGAGATGCCGGCGCCGACGAAGTGGAAGCCCAGCTCCTTCAGCTTGGCCTCGCGGCGACGGGTGTCCTCGTAGAAGGCGTTGCCGCCGTCGACCACGATGTCACCGGCCTCGAGGTGCGGGATCAGGGAGTCGATGGTGGCGTCGGTGCCCTTGCCGGCCTGCACCATGATGACGATGCGACGGGGGGTCTCGAGCGACGCCACGAACTGCTCGACGGTCTCGGCCGGCAGGAAGGTGCCCTCGCTGCCGTGCTCGGCCATGACGTGCTCGGTCTTGGCGTAGGTGCGGTTGAAGAGGGCCACGCGGTAGCCCTTGTGGGCCATGTTGCGGGCGAGGGACGAGCCCATCACGGCCATCCCGATGACGCCGACCTCTGCGAGCTGTTCTGACATCCTGGCTTCTCCTGTTCCTTGGCTGCCTGCTGTGGGAGTGCGGCGCCGATGTCATTGTTTCTACGCGGTGGCACCGCTCCGGCGCCAAGGGTTGCCATTGATTGCCCATCACCCGGTCGTGCCGGCGGCCACCCTGCCCAGAAACAACCCCCAGAAGAAACAACCCCCAGAAGAAACAACCCCCAGAAGAAACAACACTGGGCAACACTGACCCTTCGACCCGCCGTCACGCTTGGCTGGTCGAGTACCACCCGTCGATCCCGCCCAGGAGGCCCCCATGGCCCGCCAGCTCACCCGCTCGTCCGACTCGCGCCCGGCCGCCCCGGTCAAGATCCTGCACCTGGGCGTCGGCAACTTCTTCCGCGCCCATCAGGCCTGGTACACCGAGCGTGCCGGCGACGCCGACCAGTGGGGCATTGCCGCCTTCACCGGACGATCCGCCGCGATCGCCGAGGAACTGGCCCCCCAGGAGGGCCTGTACACCCTGGTCACGCAGCATCCCGAGGGCAACGAGTACACCGTCATCGGTGCGCTCTCGGCGGTGCATGCCGCCGCCGATCTCGAGGCCCTGCGCGGATACTTCGCCTCGTCCGAGCTGGCCATCGTCACCTCGACGGTCACGGAGGCCGGCTACAAGCGCGCCGGCGATGGTTCGCTCGACGCGACCGACCCAGCCGTTGCCGCCGACATCGCCGCTCTGACTGCAGACCCGGTCGCGGGTGAGGTGACCACCGCCCCCGGCAAGTTCGTGGCCGGTCTGCTCGCCCGTCGAGCCGCCGGGGTGGCCGAGGGAGTGACCTTCGTGCCGTGCGACAACATCTCGGGCAACGGCGACATGGTGCGCCGCGTGATCACCGACCTGGCCGGCGCCGTCGACGAGTCCCTGGTCGGCTGGATCGGGGAGCACACCAGCTTCGTCACCACCATGGTCGACCGCATCACCCCTCGTCCGACCGACGATGACCGGGCAGCCGTGGCGGCCGACACCGGGGTGGACGACCCCGCCGCGGTGGTCACCGAACCCTTCTCGGAGTGGGTGCTCGAGGGGGCCTTCGCGGGCGGACGACCCGCCTGGGACGACGCCGGGGCGCGCTTCGTCGACGACATCGAGCCCTTCGAGACCCGCAAGCTCTACCTGCTCAACGGGTCGCACTCCCTGATGGCCTACGTCGGGCCGATCCTGGGTCTCGACACCGTCTACGACGCCATCAACGATGAGCGGGTGCTCTCGTGGGTGAACGAGTGGTGGGACGTGGCCGCGCGCCACCTCACCCTCGATGCCAGCGAGATCGACGCCTACCGTGCGGCCCTGCTCGACCGCTACCGCAATCCCAAGATCCGCCACCTGCTGGCCCAGATCGCCGGCGACGGCTCGCAGAAGCTGCCCATCCGCATCGTGGCCTCGGTGAAGGGTGACCGCGACCTGGGACTGCTGCCCACCGGTGCGCTGCGCGCCATCGCCGCCTGGACGCTGCACCTGCGCGGGCTCGGCGCACCGGTGAACGATGCCCGCGCCGACGAGGTGACGCCGCTGGGGGAGGGCTCGCTCGAGCAGTCGGTCGGCAAGGTGCTCGCCTGGGCCGGCCTCGACGGCGACGACGAGGTGACCGCCGAGACGCTGCGGCTGGCCACGGAACTCGAGGGGCTGGCCGTCTGATTCCCGCCAACTCCGTTCGCGATCGCCTGAACTGGGCTGATTCGGCCGTGGGCGTGATCGAGAACGGAGTTCGCGGTGGGCGCCCGCTCGGCCACCGGCTCCGAGCCGTAGTCTCGGGCCATGGAGCAGGGAAGCGCCGCCGTCCGGGTCACCGACCTGGTGGTGCGGCGCGGCCGCGCGGAGGTGCTGCACGGCCTCACCTGTGAGGTACCCCGCGGGCGGGTGACGGGTCTGCTCGGCCCCTCGGGGGGTGGCAAGACCACGCTGCTGCGCGCCATCGTCGGCGTGCAGCAGGTGGCCTCGGGAGGGGTCACGGTCTTCGGCCACTCCGCGGGATCGGCCGACCTTCGGCACCGGATCGGCTACGTCACCCAGGCTCCGAGCATCTACGGCGACCTGACGGTGGCCCAGAACACCGCCCACTTCGCCGCGCTCGCGGGGAAGGGCCGGGCTGCGGTCGACCAGGCCATCGGTCGCGTCGGCCTCGACTCCCATCGTTCGGCGCTGGTCGAACGTCTCTCGGGCGGTCAGCGCAGCCGGGCCTCGCTGGCCTGTGCCCTGGTCGGCGACCCCGATCTGCTGGTGCTCGACGAGCCCACCGTCGGCCTCGATCCGGTGCTTCGCGAGGAACTCTGGCAGCTCTTCCACGCCCTCGCCGACCAGGGCACCACCCTGCTCGTGTCGAGTCACGTGATGGACGAGGCCCGGCGCTGCGACCGCCTGTTGCTGCTGCGCGACGGACGACTGGTGGCCGACGACACCCCGTCGGCCCTGAGCCAGCGCACTGGCACGGACGACCTCGAGCAGGCCTTCCTGCGGCTGATCCGGGCGGAGGTGAGCTCGTGAACCCCCGTCTGGCCCTGGCCACCGCCCAACGGTGCCTGCGTCAGCTGGCCCACGACCGGCGCACCATCGCGCTGATCCTGGTGGTGCCGGTGCTGCTGCTATTCCTGCTGCACGCGATGTTCGACGGTGACGCCCGCATCTTCAACTCCATCGGATTGATCATGCTGGGCATCTTCCCCTTCATCATCATGTTCCTGGTCACCAGCATCGCCATGCTGCGTGAGCGCACCACCGGCACCCTGGAACGCCTGCTCACCACGCCGGTTGACCGGGCCGACCTGCTCGCCGGCTACGCGTTGGCCTTCGGCCTGATGGCCGCCCTGCAGGCGCTGGTGGCGGTGGGCGCCGCCTACTGGTTGTTCGACCTCGACACGAAGGGTTCGGCGGGGTGGGTGGTGCTGATCGCGGTGCTCAACGCCCTGTTGGGGGTATCGCTCGGCCTGTTCGCCAGCGCGTTCGCCCGCACGGAGTTCCAGGCCGTGCAGTTCATGCCCTTGGTGGTCTTCCCGCAACTGCTGTCGGCCGGGCTGTTCTCGCCCCGCGATCGCATGGCCGACTGGTTGCACGCGTTGTCGACGGTCTTCCCGCTGACCTATGCCGTGGAGGCACTGCAGCAGGTGGGTGCCCACGCCGAGGTCACCAGCACCCTGTGGCGGGACCTCGCGGTGATCGGCGCCGTGCTGGTCGTCTGTCTCGCTCTCGCCGCGCTCACTCTGCGTCGCCGAACGCCCTGAATCAGAACCAAGCCTCCGAAAGGTAGCCATGCCCGCCCGTCACCTGCTCCCCGGCCAGCGCGCCGAAATCTGGACCCTGAACGTCGAGACCGGCGAGCGCCGGCTGCGCTGGTCCTCGTCCGACCTGCTCGTCGAGGCACCCAACTGGACCGCCGACAACCGGCTGCTGGTCAACGGCGACGGCCGGCTGTTCACGCTGAGCGCCGACGGGGACGACGCGCCGGTGCATCTGCCCACGCCGGGGCTCGACGACCTCAACAACGACCACGTGCTCGACCCCGACGGGGAGCACGTGTTCGTCTCGGACTCCGGCACCCGCCAGATCCACCGCGTGAACCTCGCCAGCGGAGAGCAGGTGCGGGTGACCGGCGACGACGAGGGCCTGTTCCACTTCCTGCACGGGGTCTCACCCGACGGCGCCGAGATCGCCTGGGTGGGGCTGTCGCTCATCGGTGACTGGGCGCAGGGTCAGGTGCGCACCAACCTGTACTGCAGCGCCACCACACCGCCGGACGACCCGGCCGTCTCGAGTGGCCGCCGTCAGCTCACCGACGACGACCACCCCGACGACGGGCCCGAGTTCTCGCCCGACGGCGAGTGGCTGTGGTTCAACTCCGAGCGTCGGGTCGGCGACCAGGCCGAACCGGTGGCGCCGGGTCACGCGCAGATCTTCCGCATGCCGGCGACCGGCGGTCACCCGACCCAGCTGACCTTCGACGAGCGGGTGAACTGGTTCCCGCACGTCTCGCCGAGCGGGTGCAGCGTGGTCTACGTGAGCTTCCCGCCGGGCACCCTGGGTCACCCCGAGAACAAGGACGTGATCCTGCGCGAACTGCTGTTCGACGGCGGCTACCGCGACCTCGTGGCCCTGCACGGCGGCCAGGGCACGATCAACGTGAACTCCTGGTCACCCGATTCGACCCGCATCGCCTACGTCGCCTACCCGCTCGACTGAGGTCGTCGCGGGGGTCGACCAGCTCGGACGAGGGCCTCAGTCGACCCCGCGCATGAGGTGGTGGATCGGCTTGGAGGCCAGGATCACCAGCACCCCGACCACCACGGAGACGCCGCCGACCCACAGGAAGAACGGGGACTCGTGGGCCGGGTCGTAGTACTTCGCCAGCGAACCGGCGAGCGCCGTGCCCAGGGCGATCGAGAGGAAGTACAGGGCGACCATCTGGGTGTGGTAGCGCTGCGGAGCGAGCTTGGTGGCGACGCTCAACCCGGGCGGGGAGATGAACAGCTCGGCGAGGGTGAACGCCAGCAGGATGCCGATCAGGCCCAGCAGCGGGGCCGAGTTGGCGCCGGCGGGCATGGGCAGGAACAGGAAGAAGGCCAGCCCCATCAGGGTCGTGCCGATGCCGAACTTCAGCGGGGTGATCGGCTGGCGCGTGCCCAGCTTCGTCCACACGGCCGCGAACACGCCGGCCAGGGCGATGATGAACACCGGGTTGATCGACTGCACCCACGACACGGGCATCTCCCAGCCGAACAGGTCGCGGTTGAGTCGCTCGTCGGAGTAGATCGTGACCACGGTGAACTGCTGCTGGTAGAGCGACCAGAACACCATGTTGCACAGGAACAGGGGAATGAAGGCGAACAGGCGGCTGCGCTCGGTCGAGGTGGTCTGCTTGTCGCCGATCATCAGGGCGAAGTAGGCGACGGCCGCGATCGCCGAGATGGCGATCACGATCGTGGCCAGTCGGTCTGCGGTGATCACCTTGAGGGCGACCAGGGCCGCGATCACCACGATCACGCCCACGCCGATGCCCACGTAGAGCCCGCGTCGCCCCGAGGGCAGCGGGTTGGGCACGTGCCGCGTCTCGTCCGGCAGTTTGCCGCGGCTGATCGTGTACTGCACGAGCCCGATGGCCATGCCGACGGCGGCGGCGCCGAAGCCCCAGTGGAAGCCGATCTCGCTCTGCAGCAGACCGGTCAGCAGCGGGCCGACCAGGGCACCCAGGTTGATGCCCATGTAGAACAGCGAGAACCCGGCGTCGCGGCGGGTGTCGTCCGCCGCGTACAGCGAGCCGACCAGCGACGTGGCATTGGCCTTCACACCGCCCGAACCGAGCGCGATCAGCACCAGACCGACGCCCACGCCGAGCAGCCCGGGCAGCACCGCGAGGGCGATGTGGCCCAGCATGACGCAGACCGCCGCGTAGAACAGGGTGCGTTCGGGGCTGAGCACCCGGTCGGCGAGCCAGGCGGCGAGGATCGTCGACAGGTAGACGGCGCCACCGTAGGCGCCGACGATGCCGGTCGCGACGCCCTGCTCGACGCCGAGTCCGCCCTGGGACGACGTGTAGTACAGGTAGATCAGCAGAATGCCCTGCATGCCGTAGAAGCTGAAACGCTCCCACAGCTCAACGCCGAACAGGTTCGCCAGCACGCTCGGATGCCCGAAGAATCCACGGCCACCGGTGGGTGGCGTCGAGGTCTCGGAGGGCTGTTCGAGAGGGGTGTCGATGGAACTCACTCGCTCCACCCTGCCACGAGTGGGGCCGACGGGCCACCCTTGGGGGGCGTCCGACGGACGAACCGGGTGGCCTCAGCCGGCGTTGCAGGTGACGCCCGTGGCGTGCACCGGGCAGTACCCGTTCGGGTTCGCCTCGAGGTACTGCTGGTGGTAGTCCTCGGCCAGGTAGAACGGCCCGGCGGGGGCGATCTCGGTGGTGATGGTGCCGTAGCCAGCCTTGGTGAACTCGGCCTGGTACTGGTCGCGGACGCGCTGCGCGATGGCCGTCTGCTCGTCGTCGATGGTGTAGATCGCCGAGCGGTACTGGCTGCCCACGTCGTTGCCCTGCCGGTCACCCTGGGTGGGGTCGTGGTTCTCGAAGAAGATGCGCAGCAGGTCGTCGAAGCTGACGACGGCTGGGTCGAACGTCACGCGCACGGTCTCGGCGTGACCGGTGCGACCCGAGCAGGCCTCACGGTAGGTCGGGTTCGGGGTGAAGCCGCCCTGGTAACCGACCGCGGTCGACAGCACGCCCTCGGTCTGCCAGTACAGCTTCTCGGCCCCCCAGAAGCAGCCCAGCGCCAGATGGGCGGTCTGCGACCCCGGGAACTCCCGGTCGAGCCGGTCGCCGAAGATGCGGTGGAATGGCATCTGCGTGAGCACGGGTTCCTCGCGCCCGGGCAGGGCGGTCTCGGCGGTGAGGGTGGAGGTGCGGTGCGAGGAAAGTCCGAACATGCCCCCAGCCTAGGTCGCCCACGACCCCCGGGCACGAGTGATCGCCGAGAGCGCAGCCCGGGGCGGGTCAGCGCGAGGCGGGCCAGCGGGAGGGTCGCGGGTTGGATCGCTGTTGGTTCTGTCGGTGGGGAGCAGCAGAATGGGGGGATGGAATCCAGCACCCGCATGGGCAAGGCAGCCCAGGGGTTCGCACGCTTCACCGGTGCGCTGCACGCCCTGCTGCCGGGGCCGCTGCGGCGCATTCCGCAGACCTTCATCGGGTATGCCTTCATCAACGGGTCGGCCTTCGCCATCGACATGGGCCTCTTGAGCCTGTTCTACAGCTTCACGCCCTTGCCGTACCCGGTGGCCGTCACGCTCGGCTACGGCGTGGCCTGCGTGTACTCGTTCATCATCAACCGCTGGCTGAACTTCCGTGCGCACGGTCACGTCGGCGCCCAGTCAGCGCGCTACACCGTCACGATGGTCTCGAACTACGTGATCTGGATTCTCGGCTTCTCCTGGCTGATGGAGCACGTCGGTGTGCAGTTCCAGTTGGCTCGGTTCCTGGCGGCCTGCATCGAGGGCCTCTACATCTACGTCCTGCTGCGCTGGTGGGTCTTCCGCGGCGCGGAGGCCGTGGCCGACGAACGTGCCAAGGCCACGACCCCTGGCGCGGAGCCCGCTCAGGACGGCAGTCGCCAGTCGACCGGCTCGGAGCCGGCGGCCTCGAGAAGCTGATTCGTCCGACTGAACGGACGAGAGCCGAAGAACCCCGAGCGGGCCGACAGGGGTGACGGGTGGGCCGACTCGACCACCGGCACCCCGGCGGCCGTGAGCTGTGGCGCCAGGCTGCGGGCGTCGCGCCCCCACAGCACCGCCACCAGCGGTCCACCGCGCGCGGTGAGCACGTCGATGGCGTGGCCGGTGACCTCCTCCCAGCCCTGGTTGCGGTGCGATCCGGGCGTTCCCGGGCGAACCGTCAGCACCCGATTCAGCAGCAACACCCCGCGCTCGAACCAGGCCGTCAGGTCGCCGTGCTGCGCGGGTTCGATGCCGAGGTCGTCACGCAGTTCGGTGTAGATGTTGCCGAGGCTGCGCGGCAGCGGACGCACCTCGCGCTCGACCGAGAAGCTCAGCCCCACCGCGTGCCCCGGTGTGGGGTAGGGGTCTTGCCCGACCACCAGCACCCGCACGTCGGCCAGCGGTCGACTGAAGGCCCGCAGCACCCGATCGCCCGCGGGCAGGTAGCCGCGCCCATCAGCCACCTCCCGGCGCAGGAACTCACCGGCCCTCCTGATCTGGGGTTCCACGGGCGCCAGGGCGGCCGCCCAGTCGGCGGCGACCAACTCGGTGAGGGGCAGGGGTGTCATGGGCTCCACGCTAGGGCTCGCGCTGTCGCCCGAAGGACCGCGACCCCGGTTGAGCCCTGATGTGTGCAGTCGACCCTGTCAGATTGACAAGGTGGCCTTGTACTTTTGCTGCATGAGCGACATCACCAGCATTCTCGAAGACCTCGCGGCCGGGCGCATCGACGCCGCCGAAGCCGCCCGCCGCATCGACGCCGCCAAGTCCCAGCCCGAGGTGGCGCCCGCACCCGAGCCCGCGGAGGCTCCGGAGCCCGCCGGCGCCCGCACCTCCTACGACGACCTCGAGGGCGGTCGTCCGCAGTTCGCCAGCCACGCCCGGGAGAGCTTCCGTCGCCAGCAGCCCTCGGCGCCGAAGGCCGACGAGCCGCCTGCCGAGGTCAACCTCGACGACGTGCCCGAGGCCTCCGAGGCGCAGGCGGGGGATCGTCCGGCGGGTTCGAAGGGCGTCGACAAGGTGGTCGTCCGCGCCACCGGACGACGCGTGCGCATCATCGGTGACCCCAAGGTGGCGACCCTGTCGGCCGATGGGCCGCACGTGCTGCGCCGCTCCGGCCGCGTGCTCGAGGTGACGTCCGACGGTGACCTCGGGCCGTCCCTCGACGGCTTCTCGATCGTGCGTCCGCCCAAGTCGCTGGACGATCTGCGCTCGGTCGGGCTCGGCAAGGCCCTCACGCTGCGCATCAACCCGGCCATCGCCGTCGATGCCGAGGTGACCGCTGGCAGTCTGAAGGTGCAGGGGGTGCCGGTGCTCGGCAAGATTCGGGTCACCGCCGGGTCGGCGACGCTGAACGACGTCACCGAGGTGTCCGACGCCCTGGTGCAGGCGGGGTCGGCCTCGGTCAGCGGACCCGTGCGGCAGGGCCGTTCCCGGGTGCGCGTCGAGTCGGGATCGCTGTCGGTGAAGCTCACCGAGGGTGCCAATGTCACCGTGAAGGGCGATGCCCACCTGGGCAAGGTGGCCTGGCCGGTTGAGGGTCAGGTCGACGAGTACGTGGTGGGCAACGGTGCCGCCCGGCTCGACATCGGCGTCGTCATGGGCCACGCCTCGGTCAAGGTCGACGACGACGAGGAGGCCTGACGGTGGCACGTGGCGTGCGAGCGATGGCCGACCGCACCATGCGGCGGCAGCTGGCCGAGCCGCGACACCGCGCGCCGGGGGAGTGCCCGGTGTGCGCCGAACGGCTGGTGCCGATCCGGTTGGGGTGCCCCGGCTGCGGCACCGAGATCGTGGGCGAGTTCGACCCGTGTGAGTTCTGTGCTCTGGACGACGCCGACCTGCATCTGTTGCGGCTGTTCCTGGCGGCGCGCGGCAATGTCAAGGAGGTCGAGAAGCACCTGGGCGTCAGCTACCCGACGGCCCGGCTGCGGCTCACGGGGCTGCTCGCGAAGCTCGGGCTCAGCGGTGAGGCGGACGAAGATCTCGGCCTCACCGCCGAGCAGGTGTTGAAAGAAGTGGCGCAGGGGTCGCTGACCCCGGCCGAGGGCGAAAGGCTGCTCGCCACCCTCGAGTGAGGGCTGCGGCCGCCGTACCCACGCCGACAAATGCACCAGCGCCTGTCCCCGAACCGGGGACAGGCGCTGGTGCTGTCTGCGTGGGTTCGGGTCAGGCGGTGAACTTCTCCACCTTCACGACGGTGACGTCGATCTTCTTGCCGTTGGGTGCCTCGTAGCTGACCGAGGCGCCGACGGGCTGGCCGATGACGGCGGCGCCCAGCGGAGACTGCGGCGAGTAGACCTGCACGTCATCGACGGAGTCGTCGAGGCCGAGCAGTTCGCGGCTGCCCAGCAGGAAGGTGTCGGTGTCGTCCTCGTCGCCGAAGTAGGCGACGGTGACGAGCATGCCGGGGGCGGCCTCGTCGGTGTTGGCGGGTGCCTGTTCGACCTGGGCCTTGCGCAGCACGCTCTCGAGCTGGCGGATGCGCGCCTCCTGCTGGCCCTGCTCCTCGCGCGCGGCGTGGTAGCCGCCGTTCTCGGAGAGGTCGCCCTCGCTGCGCGCCTCGGCGATCTTGTTGGCAACGGTGGTGCGGCCCTCACCCTTCAGGTACTCCAGCTCCTCACGGAGCTTGTCGTACGCCTCCTGGGTCAGCCACACGGTTTCATCAGTGTTTGCAGACATTCCACCAGCATACCGAAGGGCCTGCTCAGAGGCCTCTTTATGGTGCGTGGGGTGAGCGTGGTCAGGCGCGACGGCAGTGCAGCAGCACGGCCGTCGTGGCCCGCAGGGTCGTCCGAATGGTCACCCGTTGCGTCTGGTCGGACGAATCGCCGGTCACCGCGAAGGTCAGTTCGCCGACGATCTCGCCGCTGAGGGCCTGGGCCTGCACCGTGCACTCAGCGCGCGTGGTCGGGTCGGGTCGGTGGGTGATGACGGTCGCCTCCACGGACTGGTCATCGAGCACGCGGTAGCCGTGGAGTTGGCCGGTGACCCCCGGGTTGGCGTGTTCGAGACCCGCCCACACGGCCCACCCGCCGAGCAGGACGGCGATCACCACGGCGGCGCCGATCCAGCGGCCGCGTCGCCGCTGGGGGTAGCGGGTGCGGATGCGCTCGCGGTCGTCCGCGGTCAGCTCGACACCACGGGCGAGGTTCGGGTCGACGGTGGGGGACGGCACTCGTCCATTCTGCCAGTCGGACGGGCGGGCTGATCGGGGTGGCTGGTGGGGCTGACTGCGCAGGCGGGGCACGGCACAATGGGCGCCATGTCTGCCGACCTGCGCCTGTTGAACGTGCACGCCCACCCCGACGACGAGTCGAGCAAGGGGGCGGCGACCACCGGACGCTACGTCTCCGAGGGTGTGCAGGTGATGGTCGCGACGTGCACGGGCGGGGAGAGGGGTTCGGTGCTGAACCCGAAGCTGGACCGGCCCGAGGTGTGGGAGCACATCGCCGAGATTCGCCGTGGCGAGATGGATCGCGCGCGGGAGATCCTGGGCATCCAGCAGGTGTGGTTGGGGTTCGTCGACTCCGGGCTGCCCGAGGGGGACCCGCTGCCGCCGCTGCCCGAGGGGTGCTTCGGGCTGACGGACCCGACTGTGTCGTGCGGTCCGCTGGTGAAGGTGATCCGCGAGTTCAAGCCGCAGGTGATGACCACCTACGACGAGCGGGGCGGCTACCCGCACCCCGACCACATCATGTGCCACCAGATCTCCGTGGAGGCGTTCCGGCAGGCCGCGGACCCCGAGCTGTGGCCCGAACACGGCCCCGCCTGGCAGGTCAGCAAGTTGTACTACCAAATGGGCATGCACCGACTGCGGCTGGCTGCCCTCGATGCGGCGATGCACGAGGCGGGCATGGACTCGCCCTACCGCGAGCGGCTGGCGCAGTGGGAGGACCGGCACTACGAGACCCGGATCACCACGCAGGTGCCCTGTGCCGACTTCTTCGACGTGCGCGACGCCGCGCTGCGCGCCCACGCCACCCAGATCGACCCCGACGGCTTCTGGTTCCAGGTGCCGCAGGAGATCCAGCGGCGGGTGTGGCCGACCGAGGACTACCAACTGGTGGAGTCGATGGTCGAGACCTCGCTGCCCGAGGACGATTTGTTCGCCGGGTTGCGGGGTGACGTCGAGGTGTCGGCGCACGCCCGCGGTGAGGACTTCTCGATCTGAGCCTGGCGGCCGCGCGGGGGTAGTCTGGGCGCATGGTTCCTGCACTCGCGATCGGTGGCGGCACGCTCACGCTGCTGGTGTTCGTCGTCCTGGCCGCGTTCGTGGTGATCGGCTGGTTCAGCCTGCGCCGCAACGTGCGGGGCATCGACTTCGCCGATCCCGCGGACGAGGCCCCCGCCTCGACCCGGTCGGCCGAGGAACGCTGAGACTCACCCCAGCAGGTGGCTCGCGCTGTCGAGGTGCTCCACCCCGTCGTCGTCGTGGCCGAGGTGCCGCAGGTACAGGCCACTGGTGACGCGCTCAATGTTCGCCCAGGCCAGGATGGCCGCGCGGTCGGTACCGGTGAGGCGGGCCAGTTCGTCGGCCTTGGCCGTCAGCAGGAAGACCGGGTCGTCCGCGGGCAGGATGACGTCGTTCCACGAGCGCAGGATGACGCCCAGATCGTATTCGGGTTCGCAGCCGCCGATGCCGTCGACGTCGATCAGGACGGGTTCGGTCGTGCCGTCGGGCAGGCGGCGCAGCATCAGGTTGCCCGCGTGGGGATCGCCGTGACAGAAGACGTCGCGCTGCGGGTCGTGGGCGGCCAGCCGCTCCTCGGCGAGGGCGCGAGCGGTGGCGACGGCGAGCCTGTGGCGGTCGTCGGCGAGGCCCTGCAGCCGGTCGATCAGGGCGATCAGTCCGGCGGCCTTGTGCGTGGCCGGGCCGGGATCGGCGGGAGCCAGGTGTCGGACCGCCGCCCAGAACCGTTGCAGCGCCGACGCCAGCTGGTGAGGCGTGTCGTCCCAGGAGGGGGCCGGGGCTGGCTCGAGGGACTCGAGGAGCATGGCTCCGAGGGCGGCGTCTGACTCGACCAGTCGGACGACGCCGCGCCCCTCGGCGGCGCGCAACACCTCGATCTGCTCGAGGGTGGAGGCGTCGGGCAGGACGAGTTTGAGCACGTATTGCTGACCGGCGCGTTCGGCCGGCAGCACGAGTGACCACGACCCGCCGTCGTAAGGCTCACCCAGGCTCAGCCCCCAGCGGGCGCTGATGGTTTCGACACTGTCGGGGAGTGCGGCGCCCCAGACCTCGGCCTCGGGACCGGCATTGGACAGGGTCGTGGTCAGGCGGTCGGGCAGGCGCAGGGTCACCGGACGATCCTGCCACGCTGCATGACCTTCACCGGCCGGCTGCCCGCGCGCTTCTCTGGCCCGCACGGTTCTCTGGTCCCCGCGGCTCACTGGCCCACCCGGCTCACTGGCCCACCCGGCTCTCTGGCCCACCCGGCTCACTGGCCCACGCGGCCGTCGATGCACTCGCGCAGCAGGTCGGCGTGGCCACAGTGGCGGGCGTACTCCTCGATGCGATGCACCCAGATCTCGCGGATCGCCACGCCGTCGTCGCCGAGTCGCTCGCCCAGGTCATCGTGCGCCAACAGGGCCTCGTCGGTGACGCGCTGCTCGCGAGCCAGGTCGTCCCGAGCCTGGGCGACCATGGCCTCGTCCGCGGTGCCGCCCTCGAAGTCGCGGGTGGAGCCACCGTGCAACGAGGGTTCGGACGGCCCGAACCAGCCCCGCCAGTCTCGTTCGCAGGCGGCGAGGTGCCGTAGCAGCCCCAGCAGGGACATGGTCGAGGGCGGCACCGACCGACGGGCGAGTTGCTCGGCGTCGAGTCCCTCGCACTTCATGAGCAAGGTGTGGCGGTAGCTGGTCAGGTAGTCCTGCAGGGTGGCCAGTTCACCGTCGGGGCTGACCCCGTCGGTGTTGCGTGGGTCGTCCTCGGGGTTGACCCACATGTCGGGGTACACCGTGGCTTGGGTCCACCGATGGGGTCGCTGGGTCTCCTCGGTCATGACCCGAGTGAACGCCCGACGTGCGCCGCGTGGCAACCGAATTGGCTCACCCCATCGTCTTCTGCCCGTCGATGGCTTCACGAATGATGTCGGCGTGGCCGGCGTGCTGGCTGATCTCGGCCAGCATGTGCAGCGCCACCCGGCGCATCGACCACGAGACTCCCTTCTCGAACCAGGGTGCCTCGGGAAGGGGGTGCGCGAGGTCGAGATCGGTGGTGCTCAGGATCTCGGCGGTGCGGGTCGCCACCTGGTCGAGGCGCTGCACCAGGTGGGGGAGGGTTTCGGAGTCATTGAGCACGAACCGCGGGTCGTCCCAGGTCGAGTCCGACCAGTCCCCACCGTTGGTCGCCGCCTCGGCGTCGACCGCGGACCAGTCCACCTCGTCGGAGTACACGGTGCTGTCGCCGAAGGCTTCGGCCCCGCGCACAGCGAAGTCGAACCACTGTTCCTCGGTGTCGGCGACGTGCTTGAGCAGCGAGGCGATGGTGAGGGCGCTGACGGTCGAGGCCGTGCGGGCCTGTTCTTCGGTGAGCCCCTGCGCGGTGGTGAGCAGGAACCCTCGGTGGCGCGCCAGCGCCTCGATCAGGGTCTCGGCCTCGGAGGTGCGGATGGTCTGGTCGGGCGTGGTGTCCATGAGGTGACGCTAGGTGGCGGCTCCGACATGTTCGCCGGATCCCCGGTGGTTGGCCTCTCGTGGGCTCGCAATAGGGTTGGGTCATGCCGAATCGCCTTGCCGACTCCACCAGCCCGTACCTGCAGCAGCACGCCCATCAGCCGGTGGACTGGCAGCCCTGGGGCGAGGAGGCGTTCGCCGAGGCCCGCGAGCGGCAGGTGCCGATCTTCCTGTCGGTGGGCTATGCCGCCTGCCACTGGTGCCACGTGATGGCGCACGAGTCCTTCGACGACCCCGACGTGGCCGCCTACCTCAACGAGCACTTCGTCTCGGTCAAGGTCGACCGCGAGGAGCATCCCGATGTCGACGCCGTGCACATGTTCGCCACCCAGGCCCTCACCGGACGCGGCGGCTGGCCGATGTCGGCCTTCCTCACCCCCGACGGCGACCCCTTCTTCGCGGGCACCTACTTCCCACCCGAGCCCGCCCACGGCCTGCCGAGCTTCCGGCAGGTCGCCGAGGCGCTGGCGCAGGCGTGGGCCGAGCGCCGCGACGAGGTGCTGGCCTCGGCCTCGTCCGTTCGGGATGAACTGGCCAAGCTGGGAACCGCCATCCAACCGGCCGATGGGGTGCCCGGCTCGCGGGAGACCCTCGAATTGCTCGGCAAGGACTACGACCTGATCCACGGTGGGTTCGGCCACGCCCCGAAGTTCCCGCCGCCCACCGTGCTCGACGCGCTGCTCGTGAAGGGCGACCCGACCAGCCTCGACATGGCCCAACTGACCTGCGAGGCGATGGCCCGCGGGGGCATCCACGACCAGCTGGGCGGCGGGTTCCACCGGTACTCCGTCGACGCCGGGTGGGCCGTGCCCCACTTCGAGAAGATGCTCTACGACAACGCCCTGCTGCTCGGCACCTACTGTCGGCTGTGGCGGCGCACCGCCGACCACGATGCCGACAAGCGGGCGCTGTTCGAGCACGTGATCTACGGAATCGTCGGCTTCCTCGAGCGCGAACTGCGCACCGACGAGGGTGGGTTCGCGGCCTCGCTCGATGCCGACTCGTGCGACATCAGGGGGGCCGTGCACGAGGGCATCTTCTACGTCTGGAACCGCGAGCTGCTCGCCGATGCGCTCGGCGCAGACGACGCCGACTGGGCTGCCGACGTCTTCCACGTCACCGATCCGGGCACCTTCGAGCACGGACTTTCGACCCTGCAACTGCGCGGACGAGTCGACTGGTCCCGGCTGGAGCCCCTGATGCAGACGCTGAACGAGGTGCGCGCCCAGCGATTCCGGCCAGCCCGCGACGACAAGGTCGTGGCCGCGTGGAACGGGCTGCTGGTCGACGCGCTGGTGACCGCGGGCATGATGTTCCACGAGCCGACCTGGCTCGAGCTGGCCCGCGGCTGCGCCGAGATGGTCTGGACGACGCATGTGGTGGGTGAGGGTCAGCAGGCGCGTCTGGTGCGCACCTCTCGCGACGGGGTCGCCGGGTCGGCGCCCGCGGTCACCGAGGACCATGCCGCGCTGGCGCTCGGCTTCGCCCAGCTGGCCGGAGCGCTCGGCGACAGCGAGTGGCTGCGGCGCGCGATCTGGCTGCTCGACCGTGCCGACGCCCTGTTCTCGGCCGAGGATGGCGGCTACTTCGACGCTGAGCAGCAGCCGATGCTGCCTTCTCGTCCGCGGGAACTCACCGACAACCCGACCCCCTCGGCGACGGCCACCATGGTGCACGCGTTGCGGGCGGTGGGGCTGTTGAGCGGGGAGCAGCGCTTCCTGGACCGTTCAGACAGGGCGGCGGCCACCACCTGGGCGACGGTCGCGGCGACCCCGCGGTTCGCGGGCTGGAGTCTGGCCGATGCACTGATTCGGGAGGAGGCGCGGCGCGGGCTTCGTCCGGCGGTGGCGGTGGTGGTGTCCGACGACCCGTTCAACGAGGTGAC
Organism: Aestuariimicrobium soli; assembly: GCF_051192575.1. Lineage (NCBI taxonomy): Bacteria > Bacillati > Actinomycetota > Actinomycetes > Propionibacteriales > Propionibacteriaceae > Aestuariimicrobium > Aestuariimicrobium soli. Next base: position 139,582 of record NZ_JBPJSQ010000007.1, read on the forward strand.
CAGAGCGGCGTGGCGGATGGCCCCGGCGGGAACTGCCATCGTCACCGCCCCAGCAGGCACCACCGGCTTCGGGGAGAACTTCGAGGGCCGGGTGGCGGGGGAGAGTGGCGCGCGCGCGTTCGTCTGCCGCGGCACCGTGTGTTTCGACCCCGCGGATCACTACTCGGAGCTCAAGACGCCGCTGTGGTCGCGCTGCTGACGCGGAGGCGTGGTCAAACCGCAGCAGCTCAGCCTCATCGACCGCTGGTGCGGATCGGTGGGCCTGAGCTGCTGCAGTTTGACCATCAGGCGGCGGAGCCCCGGTGCACCCGACCCCAGGTGTGCACCCCTTGGCGGGCCAGTTCCCGCACCAACTCCACCAGCCGGGGTCGCTCGTTCAGAACTTCCTGATAGGTCACCCGGAGCACGTGATAGTTCAGGCGGCTGAGGCGTTGGTCGCGGCGGCGGTCGCGGAAGTAGTTGTCGAGGGAGGTGTGGTGGGCCACGGAGTCGCACTCGATGACCAAGCGGTCACCCACCAACAGGTCAACCCGGTCGGGTCCGATGAGCACCTGCACCCTCACCCGAAAGCCCGCGCGCTGAAGGTCATGCCGCAGCAGGGATTCCGAGCCTGACTCGGAGAGTGTGTTGGTTCGCTTCATCAGGGTGACCAGGTGATTCTCTCGATACGGCCAGACCGCGATGGCATCGCTCAGCAGGTCATCGGCCGGGTATCCCGCGTGGAGCAGGGAATCGACGACGGCCACCCATTCGGCGGCCGGCAGGCACGTACTGGCCGCTGCCACGGCTGCCGACAGCGGGTCGATCGCGCGGGTGGGTACTCCGGCCGTCCGGCCCAACTGGTGCATGACCAGACCCTCGGGGTGGGCCGTGAGGCGTCGGGAGTTGCTGGGCAGTCTGACGTGCAGGCCCTGGTGGGGCGCAACCCACACCGTGGAGGCCCAGCCGGATGAGCCAGCCGCCTTGGCCAGACGCAGCGCGGACACGCAGGTGACCGCACCGCCGGCGGCCACTGCCCTGACGGCGGCGGGGTCGGCATCCGGCCGGGCGAACCAGCCGGACCGGATCCTTCGCAGCCGGCCAGCTCGCACTTGGCCGCGAATCTCTTGCCTCGACAGGCCGAGGGGATGGAGGTCGGCCAGCGTCAGAACTCCGGTGGAATGCATCACTCCATCCCACCGGCCAGGCTTCTCGAAGGGGAAGACCCCCAAAAAATCTGTGGACAACTCGAGACCGTGGTCAAACCGCAGCAGCTGAGCGACAACGATCTCTGGTGCGGATCGATCGCCCTCAGCTGCTGCGGTTTGACCACGACAGCCCAAGACGGACCACCAAACCACGCGGCTACTTGCCGTAACGGCGCTCCCGCTGCTCGTACGAGCGCAGGGCGCGCACGAAGTCGACCTTGCGGAAGTCGGGCCAGAGCGCCTCGTGGAAGTAGAACTCCGAGTGCGCGCTCTGCCAGATCAGGAAGCCCGACAGCCGCTGTTCCCCCGAGGTGCGAATCACCAGATCGGGGTCCGGCTGGCCCTTGGTGTAGAGGTGATCGGCGATCTGGTCGATCTCGAGAGTCTCGGAAAGGGTGGCCAGGTCGCTGCCTTTGGCCGCCTCGGCCGCCAGCAGCGAGCGCACGGCGTCGCGCAGTTCGTGGCGTCCGCCGTAGCCGACGGCCACATTCACGTGCATGCCCTCGTGGCCGTCGGTGGCTGCCTCGGCCGCGCGAATCCGGCCGGCCATCTCGTCGGGCAGCAGGCTGAGGTCGCCCACGGCCTGCACGCGCCAGTGATCGCGGCGACTGAGGTCTTCGACCAGTTCGGTGATGACCTCGAGCAGGGGGTTCAGCTCGTCCGCCTCACTGCGGGTCAGGTTGTCGGTGCTCAGCACCCAGATGGTGACCAGTTCGATGCCGGCCTCGTCGCACCAGCCGCAGAAGTCGGTGAGCTTGGCGGCGCCGGCCCGGTAGCCCGTGACGAGCGGCTGACCGGGGGCGTTCATGCGCGCCCACCGCCGGTTGCCGTCAGCCATCACCGCGACGTGCCGCGGCAGCTTGTCGTGGTCGAGTTCGGCGAGCAGTCGTCCCTCGTAGGTGGCGTACAGCAGGTTTCTGGGGTGCAGGCGGTCGATCGCCTCGTCCACCCGGTGCCGCCAGTTCATGCCGACACTCTAGTCAGCGCGACCCTCAGAGGGCGGGACGCCTTGGTTCCGCGCCAAACCTACGTTACCGTAGGTTACGCATGCGTAGGTGACGACGAGGAGCGACCGATGCCTCAGCAAGGGACTTCCACCATGGCCCAGACCCCACAGCTTCCCGACCCCCAGGGCGAGCCGGCGATCGTCCTCGACCAGCCCGAAGGTCGCCCCGACGCCCCCCTCAAGCCCAGACTCCGCGGGGTGCTGCACACGATCATGGCGCCGCTGGCCTTCGTGGGCGGGCTGGTGCTGCTGGTGATCACCCCCACCATCGGGGGGCGCCTGGCCGCCGCGGTCTACCTGACCAGCTCGCTGGCGCTGTTCGGCAACTCCGCCGTCTACCACCGCGGACGATGGACCGATCGGGTGCAGGCCACGTTGAGGCGCGTCGACCACGCCAACATCTTCCTGTTCATCGCTGGCACTTACACCCCACTGGCGACGCAACTGCTCACCGGCAGGAGCCGGGTGGCCCTGCTCGCGCTGATCTGGATCGCCGCCGGCCTCGGTGTCGCGTTCCGGGTGCTCTGGTTGTCGGCCCCGCGCTGGCTCTACACCGTGCTCTACGTGCTGATGGGCTGGGCGGCCGTGGGCTGGCTGCCGACCTTCTGGCGCGACGGCGGCCCGCTCGTGGTGGCGCTGGTCATCGGCGGCGGTCTCGTCTACTCCCTCGGCGCCCTCGTCTACGGGCGCAAGCGACCCAACCCGTCGCCGACCTGGTTCGGCTTCCACGAGATCTTCCACGCCTGCACCGTGATCGCCGCCCTGCTGCACTTCGCTGCGATCCTGCTCGCCACCCTGCCGATCTGAGCCGCGGTCGGCATCGGCGGTCGCGACAGAGCCCGGATGAACAGTCGGCAACATTGGTTGAACGTTCGGCGTGGCAGCCCCGCGCCGAACCCGCGGGAGCTTAGTTTTCGAGCACGGAGCAATTGACCCGACCCAGGGTCGGGCGCCTTCCCCCGGTCGCTTCGAGCAGGTTGATTCACGCGGCGTGCAACCGCACGACGTGCCAGCTCAGTGCCATGGGCACACGGTGGTCTCCACCGGAGGAGGCGGAGCCAGCGGGTGCCTTCGGAAGGACTCCCGTGCTCAACAGCCCCGACCAGCTGACTCACTCCACCGGCGCACCCGTGGTGTTCCCTGACCAGTCGGCCGATTCCCCGCAGCGCACCCTCACCTACGTGCTCGACACCTCCGTGCTGCTCAGCGATCCGCGCGCCCTGCTGCGCTTCGCCGAGCACGCCATCGTGCTGCCGATCGTGGTGATCACCGAACTCGAGGCCAAACGTCACCATCCCGAACTGGGCTACTTCGCCCGCTCGGCGCTGCGCCTGCTCGACGACCTGCGCATTCGGCACGGCCGACTCGACCTGCCCGTGCCCGTCAACGAGCAGGGGGGCATGCTGCACGTCGAGCTCAACCACACCGACCAGAGCCGGCTCCCCACCGGGTTCCAGCTGGGTGACAACGACACCCGCATCCTGGCCGTGGCGTTGAACTTCAAGCACGAGGGCCACGACGTGGTGCTGGTCTCGAAGGATCTGCCGATGCGGGTCAAGGCCTCGTCCGTGGGGTTGGAGGCCCAGGAGTACCGCGCCGAACTGGCCGTTGACACCGGGTGGACGGGCATGACCAACCTCGAGGTGCCCAACGAGGTCACCGATGCGCTCTACGCCGATGGGGTGGCCGAGTGCGAGGCCGCCGACGACCTGCCCGTGCACACGGGCGTCGTGCTGCACGCTCCGTCGGGCACGGCGCTGGCCCGCAAGCAGGCCAACGGCGATCTGCGCCTGGTCAAGTCCGACCGGGAGGCCTTCGGACTGCACGGACGATCCGCCGAGCAGCGGATCGCCCTCGACATTCTGCTGGACGACTCCGTGGGCATCGTCTCCCTCGGCGGACGAGCGGGCACCGGCAAGTCGGCGCTCGCGCTGTGCGCCGGGCTCGAACTGGTGATGGAGCGACGCCAGTACTCCAAGGTGATGGTGTTCCGGCCGCTCTACGCGGTCGGCGGCCAGGAGCTCGGCTACCTGCCCGGCAGCGAGAACGAGAAGATGGCGCCCTGGGGGCAGGCCGTCTACGACACCCTGTCGGCGCACGCGAACAAGTTCGTGATCGACGAGATCATGGCCCAGAACATGCTCGAGGTGCTGCCGCTGACCCACATCAGAGGGCGCTCGCTGCACGACGCCTTCGTGATCGTGGACGAGGCCCAGTCGCTCGAGCGCAACGTGCTGCTCACCGTGCTCAGCCGGCTCGGCACCAACTCGCGCGTGGTGCTCACCCACGACGTCGCTCAGCGCGACAACCTGCGCGTGGGGCGCCACGACGGGGTCGCCGCGGTGGTCGAGAAGCTGAAGGGCAACCCGCTGTTCGCCCATGTCACCCTCACCCGCTCGGAGCGCTCGCCGATCGCGGCCCTGGTCACCGAGATGCTGGAGGATGCCCTCTGAGACGCCCCGTTCGAGGTTCTGGGCGCGACTGTCTGGCGCGGCCCTCGGGCACGCGGCGGCTAGGCTGGCCGCGTGCCCGTGCAGGTGTCTGAGGAAGAGTTCGACCAGGCCGTCGAGGAGGCCCTCGGCGAGGTGCCCGAAGAGCTGATCGACCTGCTCGACAACTGCGTGGTGATGGTCGAGGACGAGGCCCCTGCCGACGAACCCGACCTGCTCGGTCACTACGACGGCACCCCGCTCACCGAGCGGGACTCCACCTACTCCGGCGTGCTGCCCGACCGCATCGTCATCTTCCGCGGACCGCTGCAGCGGCTGTGCGAGTCGACCGACGAACTGGTGGACGAGATCGCGGTCACCGTCGTGCACGAGATCGCCCACTTCTTCGGCATCGACGACGAGCGGCTGCGCGAGCTGGGCTGGGACTGAGCCTTCCCAGACTGGGCTGGCCCGCACTGGGCTCTCCCAGTCCGGCAGTTTTGGTGGCTCTGGTGCGGGCTGGGAGACTGGCCGGGTGAGTGGACGCAACCCCCGGGCCGGTGCCCGCGACATGGTGCTGACCATGGCGGTGCTGATGATTCCCGTGCTGCTCATCGTCTGGTTCTTCCAGCGCACCCCGGACGAGCCGCCGCTGCCCGTCGTCAACTGGCAGGAGCAGGTGGCCCTCGCCCGCAAGCAGGCCGACTTCGAGGTGCTCGCCCCGGCCTCGCTGCCCGATGGCTGGCGCGCCACTCAGGCCAGTTTCAGCCAAGCGGGCGGCGGGCAGGGATCTGCCTACGACGAGTTGCGGCTGGGCTTCCTGAACGCCGACAACCTCAACCTGCAGGTGCGGCAGGCGAAGACGAGCAATGCCCGGGCTTTCCTGACGCAGAACACCCGCGACGGCTACGACTCCGGCGCCCAGAAGGTGGGCGACCAGGTGTGGAAGCAGGTCACCTCGGCCGACGGACGCACGACCTACCTGCTGGGGGAGCGACCCGACTCGCTGGTGCTGGTCTCGGGTGACACCTCGGCCGCCACGTTGGTCGCCTTCGCCGGAATGCTCACCACCGCCGGCTGAGCGGCCGGTGACGCCGACGCTGCGTCAGCCTGCGTCGGACGAGCCTGCGGCCGCGGCCCGGGCGGCTTCGACCTTGGCCTTGGCGCCGTCGAGCATGCGCTGGCAGATGCCAGCCAGCTCTTCGCCGCGCTCCCACAGCTTCATGGAGTCGTTGAGCGACACGCCCCCCGACTCGAGCTGACGGACGACCTCCGCCAGTTGGGTGCGGGCCTCCTCATAGGTCGGCTCGGTGGCCTGGCCGGGGTCGGCGGAGCCGCGGGTTCGGTCAGTCATCGGTGTTCCTCTCCTGGGCCGGTGAGCCCTCGCGTACTTCAGCACCCTCACGTACTTCCAGCACCAGCGTGCCGTCGGCCACGTAGGCCAACAGGTCGTCGCCCGGGTCAACGTCGTGCACCGAGGTGACTGAGTGGTTCTCGCCGTCGACCAGAATGGCGTAGCCGCGCTCGAGCGTGGCCTTGGGTGACATCGAGCGCACCCGCTGCAGGTGATGCTCCACGGCCCGGGACTCGTCGGCCAGCAACCGGTCGATCGAGCGATCGAGCCGGTCGCGCGCTTGCTCGAGCTGGGCCACATGCACCGCGAAGCTGGCCGTCGGATCGCGCATGACCGGGCGTGAGGTGAGCGCGTCGAGCTCGGCCTGGGCCCGCCCCAACCGGGTCTGAAGCGCCTGCCGGATGCGCGCCAGGTCACCCCGCACCTGCTGCAGTTGTTCGGCGACGTCGGGCACCACCAGTTTCGCGGCCGCGGTCGGCGTGGCCGCCCGCACGTCGGCCACCAGATCGATGATCGGGGTGTCGGGTTCGTGCCCGATGGCGCTGATGACGGGAGTGCGACACGCGGCGACGGCGCGCACGAGGCCCTCGTCCGAGAAGGGGAGCAGGTCTTCGAGCGACCCGCCGCCCCGGGCGACGATGATCACGTCGACGGCCGGGTCGCGGTCGAGTTCGTCGAGGCGTTGCATGACCATGGCAGCCGCCTCGGGGCCCTGCACGAGGGCGTGGCGCACCTCGACCCTCGCCCCGGGCCAGCGGCTGGCGATGGTGGCCAGCACGTCGCGCTCGGCGGCGGAGTCGCGCCCGGTGACCAGACCGATGGCACGCGGCAGAAACGGCGGGCGCCGCTTGCGGTGCGGCTCGAACAGCCCTTCGGCGCGCAGCTTCGACTTCAGCGCCTCGAGCTGGGCCAGCAGTCGTCCGACCCCCATCACGCGCAGTTCGAGCACCTCGAGCGAGAACCGGGCGCTCTTGGGCCACATGCGTGGCTTCACCCGGGCGGCGACCGTGGTGCCGTCGGTGAGCGGCCCGACCTGGTCGAGCACCAGCCTGGAGCAGGTGCCGTCGGCGGTCACGGACCCGGTCTTGTCGCGCAGGGTGAGGAACTGGGTGACGTTCTGGGTGCGTTTGACCTGCACGACCTCGGCCTCGACCCAGATCTCACCCAGCCTGTCGATCCACGCGGCGGCTGCGGCCACGACGCGACCCAGCGGCTGCGGCTGCTCGGGAGAGCTGGTCATGGGCACGTGGTCAGCCTAGAGGTGAGCTCCGACAATGCCGCCACGTAGACTCGCACCATGACCGACCAGAGCATGACCACCCCCGACCAGTCGTCCGGTGCCGAGCGTCACGACCGACCCAAGCGAGTCGTGGTTGCCGCCCCCCGCGGCTACTGCGCCGGGGTCGACCGGGCCGTGATCACCGTCGAGAAGGCGCTGGAGACCTATGGCGCTCCCGTCTACGTGCGCAAGCAGATCGTGCACAACAAGCACGTGGTCGAGAACCTGTCGGAGCGGGGCGCCATCTTCGTCGAGGAACTCTCGGAGGTGCCCGAGGGCTCCACCGTGGTGTTCTCGGCCCACGGGGTGTCGCCGGCCGTGCACGCGGAGGCCGGTGAGCGGCAGCTCAAGACCATCGACGCCACCTGCCCGCTGGTCACCAAGGTGCACCACGAGGCCAAGCGTTTCGCCAAGCAGGACGTCGAGATCCTGCTCATCGGGCACGCCGGCCATGAGGAGGTCGAGGGCACCACCGGTGAGGCCCCCGAGCACATCACCCTGGTTCAGTCGCCGGACGACGTCGCCGACGTCGAGGTCAAGGACCCCTCGAAGGTGGCGTGGCTGTCGCAGACCACCTTGTCGGTGGACGAGACCCTGGCCACCGTGCACAAGCTGCGCGAGAAGTTCCCCCTGCTGATGGACCCGCCCTCGGACGACATCTGCTACGCCACGTCGAACCGGCAGGCCGCCATCAAGCAGATTGCCGGCCACTCCGATCTGGTGATCGTGGTGGGATCGCGCAACTCGTCCAACTCGGTACGACTCGTCGAGGTGGCCCTCGAGGCCGGTGCGAAGGCGGCCCACCGGGTCGACAACGAGTCCGAGATCGACGACGCGTGGCTCGAGGGCGTGACCTCGGTCGGCGTCACCTCGGGTGCCTCGGTGCCCGACGAGTTGGTCGAGGGCGTGCTGGCCCATCTCGAGCGCGCCGGATTCCCGAAGGCCACCGAGGAGCGGTTGACCGAGGAGTCGCTGACGTTCGCCCTGCCTCCCGAACTGCGCAAGGACCTGCCCAAGCACGCGATCCGCCACTGAGCTCGGGCTCTGGGGCACCCCCAGCCGGTCGGGAGCCGGCCGCCTCACGCAAACCCTCACCCAAGTGTTCGACCCACAGGAACTTTCCTGTGGGTCGCACCGTTTCCTGCGGGTGTGTTGACGAAACCGGGGGCTCGGCCGGTCATTCTGGGTGAGGGAGGACGACGTGGACGAGGATTTCGCCGAGCTGGCAGACGCCCAGAGCCGGTCGCTGATGCGGCTGGCCTGGGTGCTCACCGGCGATGCCGAGTCCGCCGCCGATCTGGTGCAGGACGCCCTGTGCCGTGGCTTCGTCAAGCGCAGACTGGTGCTGCGCGCCGACCAGCCGGCCGCGTATCTCAAGCGGTTGCTGGTCAATCAGTGGGGCTCGCGTCGTCCGCGGCGGGAGTGGGTCACCGATCAGGTGCCCGAAACCGCCCACGGTGACCCGCGGGACCGCTCGACCGACGACCGACTGGTACTCGTCCGGGCTCTCGCCGACCTCTCTCCACAGCAGCGGGCCGTGGTTGCGCTGCGGTACGTCGACGACCTGTCGGTGCGCGACACCGCCCTCGTGGCGGGCTGTTCCGAGCAGGCCGTCACCACCCAGTGCGCCCGCGCGCTGGCCACCCTGCGACGCGACCCACGCGTCGCCGACCTCGTGGAGGGAATCACACCATGACCAGCGCCGACCCCCGCCCCCCTAGCGACACCGGGACGAGCGACACCGGCACGAGCGACACCGGGAACCGGCTGACCCGCCTCGTGCCGGACGACCTGCCCCCCGTCGACGTCGAGGCCGCCCTGCGAGCGGGCCGACGCAGCCAGCGTTCGCACCGCCTGATCGGCGGCGGACTGGGCGCCGTCGGCGTGGCCGCGGTCGCCGTGGTCACGATGCAACTGCTGCCGACCACGACCTCCGTGCCCGCTCTGCCCGGTGGCCCGGGTAGCCCGTCGGCCTCCACCGCGTCGACTCCGACATCCGCGTCGTGCCCGCAGCCGGACGACACCTGGCAGCTGGGCATGCCCTCCTATGTCGACGGCGTGTCCTGGGACGGCGGGGTCTCCCTGGTCCACGACCACGGGGCCACCGGAACCGTCGGTGCCCTCGTCGGCATCGTGCCCTGCAACATCGTCGAGATCCAGGACGCGGCCCAGCGGGTGTTCGGCGGGCCATGGCCCGACGGGTCGAGCACCAACCTGCCGGTCGGCACGCGGTTGTACCGCGACACGAGTCGCCCCGAGGGCTGCGCGTTGATGGCTCAGCGCGACGGCGTCTGGATCGTGTTCGTGAAGCAGGGCTGCTGACCCGCGCCGTGGTGAGGCGCTGGCTGCCCGACTCAGATCAAGTAGCGGTGCAGCGCCGAGTCGGGGGAGACGATCTCGTACTCCACCGGCCCGCGGTCGAGCCGGGCGATCAGGTCGTGGTAGCTGAACGGGTCGCCCAGTTCGATACCGACCAGGGCCGGCCCCACCTCTCGGTTCGACCGCTTCACGTACTCGAAGTGGGCGATGTCGTCTTCGGGGCCGAGCACCTCGTCGAGGAAGCGCCGCAGCGCTCCCGGTTCCTGGGGGAACTGCACCAGGAAGTAGTGCTTGCGTCCCTCGTGGATCAGCGAGCGTTCCACGATCTCGGCATACCGGGAGACGTCGTTGTTGCCTCCGGAGAGGATCGCCACCACGGTCGCCCCCGGCTCGACGGTGAAGTCGGCGTCCTTGGGGTGCGTCTTGATGGCGGACGAGGCCAGCGCCCCCGCGGGCTCGGCGATGATGCCGTCGGACTGGTAGAGGTCGAGCATCTCGGAGCAGATCTGCCCCTCGGGCACGGTGATCAGTTCGGGGGTTCCCCGGCTCACCAGGTCGAAGGTGAGATCGCCGGCGCGCGAGACGGCGGCCCCGTCGGCGAAGGTCTCGATGTGATCGAGGGTGACCGGGTGGCCGGCGGCGAGGGCGGCCGACATGCAGGCGGCACCGGCCGGTTCCAGCCCGACGATGCGGGTGTTCGGGTGGTGGGTGCGGAACCAGGCGAGACAGCCGGAGATCATGCCGCCACCGCCGACGGGCACCAGCAGCACGTCGGGGGCCTCCCCGAGCTGCTCGACGATCTCGGGCGCCACCGTGCCCTGGCCGATGATCGTCCGCGGATCGTTGAAGGCAGGCACGGGGATCGCGCCGTGGTCGAGCGCGTACTGGCGTGAGGCGGCCTGGGCCTCGTCGTAGGTCTCGCCCCCGATCATCAGGGTGACGCGGCCACGCCCCAGTTGGCGCATGCGGTCGCGCTTCTGGCGCGGGGTGGTGCTCGGCACGAAGATGTGGGCGTCGATGCCCAGCTCGGCACAACTCCAGGCCACCCCTTGGCCGTGATTGCCCGCCGACGCGCCGACCACCCCTCGGGCCCGTTCCTCGGGGGTCAGCTGACTGACGAGGTTGTAGGCCCCGCGGAGCTTGTAGCTGCGCACGGGTTGCAGGTCTTCGCGCTTGAGGTGCACCTGCGCCCCGGACTCGACCGACAGCCGCTCGTTGCGCTGCAGCGGGGTGACGATCGTGACCCCGCGCAGCCGCTCGCGGGCCGCATCGATGCTCAGCGCCAAGGAGGAGAAACTCAGGTCGTCAACGTGCACCGATCCATCATGGCGCACCGGGCCCACCCCCGATACGCCGGTTCAGCTGAGCTCGCGGCGGCGCAACTCCACCATGCGTGGGTGGGTGGACTCGACGAGGTCGTCGGGCGACGGCGTCCCGCGCTGGAACAGCTCGTCGGGCTCGAACAGGTCGTCCTGACCGTCGGCGGGGGCGTGCCCGCGGCGCTCGCGCCCGGCCAGCTGCTTGACCTCGCTGGAACTGTCGACCAGTTCGGGCGCCGTCAGCTGGCGCGGGCTCACCTCGACCTCGCTGACGCCTGCCAGGTCGTCGGTGGTCACACCCAGCTCGGCCAGCTTGCGGGCCTGCGGGAAGACCCGACCCTCGAGGGTGCCGACGGTCTCGTTGTAGGCCTTGACCGACGAGGTGAGCTGGCGCCCGAGCTTGTCGAAGTTGGAGCCCATGCGCGACAGCCGGGTGTGCAGTTCGCGCCCCAGCGAGAAGACCTCGGCGGCGCTCTCGGCCAGCTTCGCCTGCTTCCACGAGTAGGCCACGGTGCGCAGGGTCGCGATCAGCGACGACGGGCTGGTCAGCACGATGCTGCGGTTGCTGGCGTAGTCGTGCAGGTCGGTCATCTGCGTCAGCGCCTCGGCGAACAGCACGTCTGAGGGGATGAACAGGATCACGAACTCGGGCGTGCCGGCATCGGAGGCCCAGTAGCGCTTGTTCGACAGCTGGTCGATGTGGGTCCTCACATGCTTCGCGAACGTCTTCAGGTGGGTCTGCCGCTGGGACTCGTCGGTCGCGGCCTGCGCATCGAGGAACGCCGACAACGGCACCTTCGAGTCGACCCAGACGAACTTGCCCTCGCCGAAGTTGACCCGCATGTCGGGGCGAATGGTGTTGTCATCGGTGTTCACCGTGGTGGTCTGCAGGTCGAAGTCGCAGTGTTCGAGCATGCCGGCCGACTCGGCCACCCGCTTGAGCTGGGTCTCGCCCCAGGCGCCCCTGACCTGCGGACGACGCAGGGCCGTCGACAGGGCCGTGGTCTCGCGGCGCAGGTCTTCGCCGGTTCGCGTCACCTGACGCACCTGTTCCTTCATCTCGGCCTGCAGGGCGCTGCGCTCCTTCTCGACCTGGGTGATCCGCTCCTGCAGGTCCTTGAGCAGGCCGGTCACCGGGGTGAGCACCTCCTGGGTGGCCTTCAGCCGTTCCTGGGCGACAGCGTCGGCCTTGGCACCCTGGGCCTCGAGGGCCTTGGCGGAGAGAAGTTCGAAGGCCTGCTGCATCTGCTCGCTGGTGGCCTTGAGTGAGGCCAGCTGGTCGATGGCGCTGTCGCGCTGGGCGAAGGCCGCGGCGAGTTCGGCACCGACCCGTTCCTTCTCGGCGATCGCCTCGGAGCGGTCGGCCTGAGCGTCGGCCAGTTGAGCCCGCAGGTCGGCGTCGCGGGTGCCGCTCTCTGCCGCCCGGGCGCGGGCCTCGGACGCCTCCTGCCGAGCGACGGCCGCCTCGGCGCGGGCGCGCTCGGCCTCACCGCGAGCGCGGTCGAGCTCGGCACCGCGCTGGGCGAGGTCGGCGCGGTCGTCCGCGGCCTGTTGGGCGATGCGGGAACGCACGATCTGCCAGGCGGCGAAGGCACCGACGGCCAGCCCCAACAGGAGGCCGGTCACCAGCAGCAGGACGTCTGAAGTGCTCATGGCTCCACTCTGCCAACCGCCTGTGACAATTTCGTCCGCCCACTCCGCCCGGGACGAATTGGGCGCCCCGGACGTCCCCGCCGCGACCTGTCACAGGGTCGTGGTTGACTGACGCTCATGCACAACACCGCCCGCGAGCACCTGACCGGTCTGCAGGCCTTCATCGAGGCCTCCCCGTCGAGCTACCACGCCGCCGAAGAAGTCGCGCGGCAGTTGGAGCAGAACGGTTTCACTCGTCTGGACGAGCGGCAACCATGGGAACGGGCCCACGGCGGTCAGTTCATCGTGCGCGACGGGGCCGTGATCGCGTGGCTCGTGCCCGACACCGTCGACCAACTGACCGGGTTCCGCATCGTCGGGTCGCACACCGACTCGCCGGGCTTCAAGCTCAAGCCGAACCCGACCTCGTCCACCTACGGTTGGCGGCAGGCCGGGGTCGAGGTGTACGGCGGGCCGCTGCTCAATTCGTGGCTCGACCGCGACCTCGGGCTGGCCGGTCGGGTGACCACCTTCGACGGACGAAGCCAGCTGGTGCGCACCGGCCCGTGGCTGCGCATTCCGCAGCTCGCGCCCCACCTCGACCGCACCGTCAACGACAACCTGCACCTCGACAAGCAGCAGCACCTGCACCCGATCTGGGGGCTCGACTCGGGTCCGCAGGGGTCGGGGGCCGATCTCGAGGCGCTGTTGTGTGACGAGGCCGGCATCGACCTCGACGAGCTGGCTTTCTGCGACCTGCTCACCTACGGCACGGAGCGGCCGGGGCTGCTGGGCGCCCAGCAGGAGTTCTTCGCGGCACCGCGGATGGACAACCTGTCGTCGGTGCACGCCAGCCTGCAGGCCCTGCTCGATGTCGCTTTGGGCGACGACATCGCGGTGCTGGCGGCGTTCGACCACGAGGAGGTGGGCTCGGCGACGCGGTCGGGGGCGTGCGGCCCGATCCTGGAGGACGTGCTCACCCGGGTGGCCGCCGGCCACGGCATCACGGGCGATGGTTTCCGGGCGATGCTGGCGCGGTCGACGTGCATCTCGTCCGATGCTGGGCACGCGGTGCACCCCAACTACGCGCACATGCACGACCCCGACAATCGTCCCGGCGTGAACCGCGGCCCCCTGCTGAAGATCAACGCCAACCAGCGCTACGCCACCGATGCCGTCGGGGCGGCGCTGTGGAAGCGCGCGTGCGAGGAGGCCGACGTGCCCACGCAGGCGTTCGTGTCGAACAATGCGGTGCCGTGCGGGTCGACCATCGGGCCGCTGACCGCGACCCGGTTGGGCATCACGGTCGTCGACGTGGGCATTCCGCTGCTGTCGATGCACTCCGCGCGTGAGCTGTGCGGGGTGGACGACCCCTGGTGCCTGTCGCGCGCGCTGGAGGCCTACTGGGGCGGCGCCTGATCGCCCGGACGAGAACTCCCTGAGCATGCAGAACGGCCGCCGTCCCGAGGGACGACGGCCGTTTCTGGTGCGACGGGATGAACCCGTCAGCGAAACGTCAGGCCGACTGGCTGGCGATCACAGCGGCGATCAGCACCACGATGTAGATCACGATGAAGACGATGTACAGGATCGAGAAGATCTTGCCCAGCATGTAGCCGGTCTTCAGGTTGCCGTCGAAGGCGTAAGGAGCGCCAGCGGCGATCTCCTTCTTGGCCTGACCGCCCTGGTACCACGCGATGAACGCGCAGATGCCGACGAAGATGCCGACGATGCCAAGGATGAAGACGCTCTGAGTCTTGGGGTGCTCGGCGGTGGCGCCGTAGCCCTGCTGCTGAGGGGTGTAGTTCTGGGACATGGGTAACTCCTGGATTGCTCAATGCCCGGGACGGACGTCACGAGTATGGCAGTGCGACGGGTCACTGTCGGGGATTGGTTCCCCCGGATTTGGATACCGGTGGTACAAGGCCACCCCTCGAGGTGAGCCGGGGGAGGGGAGGAGGGTCGGGTCGTCCGAGGGTAGGATGACCGCTCGTGGCACTCACCATCGGCATCGTCGGACTCCCCAACGCGGGCAAGTCGACGCTCTTCAACGCACTCACCCGCAACAACGTGCTCGCGGCGAACTACCCGTTCGCGACGATCGAGCCCAACGTGGGGGTGGTTGGCGTGCCGGACGACCGGTTGCCCCAGTTGGCCCAGATGTTCGGCTCGGCCGAGATCCTGCCGGCCACGGTGAGCTTCGTCGACATCGCCGGCATCGTGAAGGGGGCGTCGCAGGGTGAGGGCATGGGCAACGCCTTCCTCGCCAACATTCGCGAGGCCGACGCGATCTGCCAGGTCACCCGCGTCTTCCGTGACCCCGACGTCACCCACGTCGACGGCGCCGTCAACCCGGGCAACGACATCGAGACGATCACCACCGAGCTGATCCTCGCGGATCTGCAGACGATCGAGAAGGCGCTGCCCCGGCTGGAGAAGGAGGCGCGCATCAAGAAGGAGGTGCAGCCCAAGTTCCAGGCGTGGCAGCAGGCGCGCGAGACGCTCAACGGGGGGACCGGCGTGTACGCGGCCGGGCTCGACCTCGAACCACTGCGCGACCTCTTCCTGCTCACCGCCAAGCCGTTCATCTACGTCTTCAACTGCGACTCCGACGAGTTGGCGGACGAGGACCTCAAGCAGCGCATGCGCGACATCGTGGCCCCGGCCGAGGCGATCTTCCTCGACGCCAAGATCGAGTCGGAGATGATCGACATGGAGCCGGACGAGGTGCGCGAGTTCCTGGCCGACCTCGGGGTGGACGAGCCTGGCCTCGACACGCTGGCGCGGGTGGGTTACGAGACCCTGGGGTTGCAGAGCTACCTGACGGCAGGCCCGAAGGAGGCCCGGGCATGGACGATCCGCAAGGGTTGGACGGCCCCGCAGGCGGCCGGCGTGATCCACACCGACTTCGAGAAGGGCTTCATCAAGGCACAGGTGGTCAGCTTCGACGACCTGATGGCGGCGGGGTCGGAGCAGGCAGCCAAGGCCGCGGGCAAGATGCGCCTCGAGGGCAAGGACTACGTGATGGCCGACGGCGACGTGGTCGAATTTCGTTTTGCGGTTTAACCTCCGGTTGCGCGTGGTGTCATGCGATTCCTCTGCGTTTGGTCACCGCGTTGCTGCCCTTGTCCATGTCCTCCCGGGTCCGCTCGTGTCGGTGGACAGCTGGATGACGGCCCTGCGAGCCGATCCGCGAGACGCGTTGCCATACGATTGAGCGGTGACAACTCCTATACGCCGCGAGATCGGCCAAGTCTTCATCCCGGTGCGGGACATCCACCGCTCTGCCGACTGGTACGGCAGGCTGCTCGGTGCGGAGGTGTCCCTGCCTTCGCATGACGACACGATCGTCGACGTCCCGATGGAACCGGGCCCCGGCCTTGCTCTGGACGCGAACGCGCGGTTCACGCCGGACGGTCCGCCACGCTTCTTCTGGTGGGCCGATGACCTCGGCGCAGTCGTGGCGCATGTGCGCGATCTCGGGGCCGAACTCGCCTCGGACGTCGTCGACATTGGGAGCGTGGCCTTCGTCCAGTTCCGGGATCCTGACGGGAACCTGCTCATGGTGTGCGCTCGAACGGAGGGCGACGAGTCCGCTCACACCGTTGTCTGAGCGCCGGTGAGCGAAGGCGCGGCTCATCAGTGCTGGCCCGCACAACGACAGTGGCGGAAGAGATTGCTCGGTGTCGGAATGGGGTGGAGTTCCGTTTCTCGAACTAAACCTTTGGCGCACCCGCACTCACGGATCGGAGCCGACGCGCACAGCTTCGCTCGCTGTCAATAGTCAGCACCGTGTCGAAGTCGGCGTAAGCCCTCTGTGTCAGCCTTGAGTGAGATCCCTGGTGACCCTCTGTGGATCTGTAACCCGGAGTTGCACCCTTACTGCACAGCGGCAGGTTGGTATGTACCGGAACGCGGTGGAGTTCCGCTTCAACGTGTGAGCCGGGGTTCCGTGCGGTGCCCCGCCCCCGTGACCCGGGTGACCTCGCCGATCCATAACGGTGTCACCGTGCGCATTTGTGCCACCAGGTGGCAACTTCACGCACGGGGAGACCATTTCGGATCGGTGTGCCCGAAGGAGTGGGCAGTCTCAACGCGCGCTGAGGCGGTCGAGCGCCGCACCCTCCGGCGAGGCGCCAAGCCGGCCCGTCAGTTGGCGCCCTGTGACCCCGACGAGCGCTCGTCCCGGAACCTGGCGAGGTTCGGGAGCGGACACCACGAGCTGAGCAAGGGGTAGTCGAGGGCGACCCCGACCACACCCGACTGTCCGAACGCCAACGCCCAGTCGAGGGCGGCCGGCAGGGGAACAGCCAGGAGCTCCACCCGCTCACTCTGGGGGACGAGTCCGCTGGCCCAGGCCGCTTCCTGCGCGCGACGACCACTGGTGTAGACAGCCAGCATCGGGCCGGGTTCGGCACCCAGCGAGTACGGACGAGGGGAGTCCGCGCCGCCACGGTTGATGAACACCCACCGGTCGAGCGCGGCGACCGCCCGCCACAGGGCCACCTGGTCATCGAGCACGCCCGACGTACGGGACACCTCGTGCAGACGCTCGATCTCGGCGATGGTCTCAGCGCTGGGGTCCAGCGGAGCGGGCGGCGGGGTGTCGGTGGGTCGGTCAGTCATGCTCGTCCTCGATCCGGGGTCGGGCCAGTGGGAAGGCTCCATCGTTTCGCCTCGTGGGGTCAGGCCCGCGCCCACTTCTCACGGGGTGGTACGTCGCCCCTCAGCACGCGCATCCGCCCCGCGTTGATGCGCTCCACGAGGAGGGTCGTGGTCGCGTCGATGTCCCACGGCAGGGTGCCGGGGCTGGGCACTCCCACGGTGTCGCAGGTGTCGCAGTGGCTCACGCCTTCAAGTGTGGGCGATGCTTCCTGGGGCTGGAGCTGGGCGACACCGTCGACGCCGAGATCGCCGTGGACGACGCCGAGCGCACCGTCGAGGTGCCCACGCGTCCCAGAATGGACGAGCCCGCCGCGCCAGCCAACTGGCAGGCTGAGAATCTATGCCATGAACCGGACACGGGAGCAGGGGAGCGATGAGCGGAACACTCAGAAGTGACCAGGGGGCCACCTTCGAGCAGCAGATCGCCTGGCTGCAGGCCCTTCGTCCGCGCATCGGTCAGGTCGAGTTCGTCTTCAATCGGGCCGACGACGAGGGTCACCGGCTGACGTCCCGGCTCGCCCGCCTGACCTCCACCAGAACGGTCGGCGTCACCGACACCTTCGGCTACGGCCGACCCCGCCCGACGGCCGTCAGGCTCCGGTTCGGGTACGACCGCGAGGTCGTCCGGGCCATCGAGGAACTGGGCGGGTTCTTCACGGACGAGTCCACCGCCGACCAGTGGACCGGCCTGGGAGACGTGGACGTGGTGTTCCGTGACGCCGAAGGCCGGGTGCTCGGGGCGACGATCGCCCACGAGCGGCTGCTCCTGAGCCCCGACGGAGAGCCGATCCTGCCGGAGCCCACGAACTGACCACAGAACACCGGCTGGCCACAGAACTCCAACTTGTGCCCAGAACTCCAGCGGAGACCGTGGAGTTCTGGGCACAACCTTGTGGTTTGCGACCTGAGGAGCCGGTCGGGGTCGCGAGGGCGAAGGTCAGGCGCCGACGGGCGGGATGATCCTGCGGGCCGCGAGGTCGTCTTCTGGAGGGCTGAACCACAGCCCGCCACGCTCAACTTGCATGTTTGCGCAGTTGCGCAAACAATGAGGTGTGATTCGCGCACTCCGCCACCGCACCTACCGCACCCTGTTCGTGGCGCAAGTGGTCTCGCTGTTGGGCTCCGGGCTGGCCACCGTTGCCCTCGGACTGCTGGCCTACGACCTCTCCGGCAGTCGTGCCAGTCTGGTGCTGGGCGCGCTGTTCGCGGTCAAGATGGTGGCCTACGTCGTGGTGGCCCCGCTGGCGGCCGCCGCCCTGCGCTCCGTGCCCCGACGCACCGTGATGGTCGCCTCCGACCTGGTGCGGGTCGCGGTCGCCTGCACGCTGCCGTTCGTCGCCCACACGTGGCAGATCTTCGTGCTCGTGTTCGTGCTGCAGGCCGCCTCGGCCGCGTTCATCCCCACCTACCAGGCCACCCTGCCCCGGGTGCTCCCTGACGAGGACGACTACACCGGTGCCCTCTCGCTCTCGAGGCTGGTCGAGGACCTCGAGACCATCGGCTCACCCCTGATCGCCGCCCTGCTGCTGCTCGTCGTGCCCGTGTCAGGACTGTTCTTCGGCACGGCCCTGGGGTTCGCCGCGTCGGCGGTGCTGGTGCTCTCCGTGGCCTTGCCTGCCGTGCGCGGTCGCACGCAGCCCGGCGAACAGCACCACCCCTCCGAGGAAGAGCCTGAGGAGCCCTGGGGGCGTCGAGCCCGGCAGGGAATGCTGCTGTTCTTCCGCACCCCGGCGCTGCGGCCCGTGCTGCTGCTCAACCTCACCGTGGCCGCCGCCGTGGCCTTCGTGCTGGTGCAGACCGTGGTCATCGTCCGGGCCGATCTGGGTCTGTCGGAGTCGTGGGTGCCCGTCTTCCTGGCCGTGAACGGGGCCGGCGCGATCGCCGCCGCCGTGCTGTTGGGGCGCGTGATCGGACGAGTGGGCGAGCGGCGGCTGATGCTCACCGCGGGTGCCGCCCTGGCGCTGCTCACCGCGGTGGCCGGGTTCGTCCTGTGGGGGCAGGGTGCCCGCACCGGTGTGGCGGCGGTGGCCATCGGCGTGCTCTGGTTGGCGATCGGTCTGGGCTGGTCGTTCGCGGAGACCCCGATGGGTCGCATCATCAAACGGTCGGTGCCGAGCGAGCAGCTCGACCAGGCCTACGCCGCGCAGTTTTCGTTGTCGCACGCGTGTTGGCTGGTGACCTATCCGCTCGCCGGGGTGCTCGGCCAGATGGGTCTTGACGTGGCGGCGTGGACCTTGGCGGCCGTGGCGGGTGTTGCCGCGGCGGCCGCGGCCGTAGTGTGGCCCTCGTCCCCTGAGAGCCCCGACGAGGAGGCCGTTCACCTTCATGAGCGAGTTGCCGGCTGACCCCGAACTCGAGCACGCCACCAGCGTGCTGCGGTTGCTTGCCGACCGCACCCGGCTCGGGATCCTCGCCCTGTTGGCCGATCAGGAACTCACTGTGACCGCGCTGGCCGAGGCGTTGGACCGGCCCGTGCCGGCCGTCTCGCAGCACCTGGCCAAACTGCGCACCGCGGGACTCGTGGTCGTCCGCAGGCAGGGAACGAGCAGTCACTACCGCCAGCCGGACGAGCACCTGGCCGCTCTGGTGACCAACGCCCTGCAGTTCGCGGAACACGCGGTCTACGCCGAGGCGCCCCACCACCGCAGCCAGCGGCATGGGGTGGAGCGCCCCGGCTGAACAAAGCGACGTCGGGCCATCGCGGCCACGGGGTCAGACCAGGGTCCCCCTTGGACTCATGGTGAAGATGTGGCACATGGTGAGGAGCGCGCCCGGGCCGGCCTGATACACCCGTGGGGCTCGGAGATCCCAGCGCCACGGGTCCAGCCCAGCAACGGGCGACCCCAGTTCACTCGGTCGACGAGCGCCGGCCAAGACCAGATCTCTGGGATTTGTGACCGCCTCAGCGATGGGTGGAGGCGGTGGGGCGTCAGGTCAGTACAGGCGCTGCCGCGCGGATCATGGTGACGGTGCCCTCAACTCGAGCGCGCACTCGACCCCCCACCTGTGAATCCCTGACAGGCATGACTGTTCGTGATGATCTGCAGGTAGCACTCACCGAGGCGATGAAGGCCCAGGACTCGACCGCCGTCGGAGCCCTGCGCAGCGCTCTGGCCGCGATCGCCAATGCTGAGGCGGTGCCGATCACGATCGTGCCCGCCGCCGGCGCGATCGAGGCCGCCGTGGGGCTCGGGGCCGCCGAGGCCGAGCGCCTGCTGCTCACCGATGACGAGCAGCGCGAGGTCGTCGAGTTCGAGATCAATGAGCGACTCTCCGCGATCACCGACTACGAAACCCACGGACGAAGCGACGCCTCCGAGAAGCTCAAGCACGAGGTGGCGACGTTGCAGGCCGTGCTGGCGGACGAGGGCTGACCTCTGGTGCTGGCCCTTGCGGGATGGGAGGCTTGAGCTGCCCACCCGGTCAAGGTCCAGGAGATGTGATGTCGCAGAACGATCCGCACGAGTCATGGCAGGGGCAGTCGCAGCCCGGTGACCAGTACGGGAATCAGCAGTACGGCCAGCAGCAGTACGGCCAGCAGCAGTATGGGCAGCAGCCCCAGTACGGGCAGCAGCAGCCGGGTCAGCAGCAGTCGGCCAACGACCCGTACGGGCAGCCCCAGTACGGACAGCCCCGGTACGCACAAGAGCAGTACGGGCAGCAGCCTGCCTACGGGCAGCAGCCCCCGCCCGGAAACCAGCAGTACCCGAATCAGCAGTACGGGAATCAGCAGTACCCGAACCAGCAGTTCGGGCAGCCGCAGCCGGGTCTGGCCGGGCCGATCGCCCCGCAACCCACCCCGCTGGTCGCCAACCAGGACTACACGCCGGCGTTCTCTCCGCAGGACGTGAACGAGGGCAAGACCCTGTCGGCCGTCGGTTACCTCGGCATCCTGTTCCTGCTGCCCCTGCTGATGCAGCCCAACAACCGCTTCTCGCGCTTCCACGCCAACCAGAGCATCGTCAACGTGCTGACGGCCGTCGTGCTGGGCATCGGCAGCGGCATCATCCAGTTCGTCCTCGACCAGCTCAACGTGCCCCTGGTCGGCGGCCTCATCGGCTGGTTGTGCAGCCTCGCGCCCATCGTTCTGGCCGTCATCGGTGCCGTGAACGCCGGCTCGGGCAAGGCCAAGACCCTGCCGATCATCGGCAAGATCCAGCTGTTGAAGTGAGGTGGTCGTCCCTCCCTCCGCGCGGGGTAGGGACGTCCCTCAGTCGCCGGCAGTTGCCCCCGGGCCCGCCCGACCGGGCTCAGTCTCCCTGGGTGTGCTTCGCCCGGCGGACGATGCGGTCGTCCGGCGCGTACACCACCGAGTCGTCGCGACCCTCGTAGTCGAACTGGTGGAGGAATGAGCGCATCGCGTTGATGCGGGCCCGCTTCTTGTCGTTCGACTTCACCGTCGTCCACGGCGCGAGCTTCTTGTCGGTGCGCAGCAGCATGGCCTCCTTGGCGTCGGAGTAGGCGTCCCACCGGTCCAAGGATTCCAGATCCATGGGGGAGAGCTTCCACTGCCGCACCGGGTCGAGCTGGCGCATGGCGAAGCGGGTGCGCTGCTCGTCCTGGGTGACCGAGAACCAGAACTTCGTGAGCGAGATGCCCGAGTCGACCAGCATGCGCTCGAACAACGGCGCCTGCCCCATGAAGATCTCGTACTCCTCGTCGCTGCAGAAGCCCATCACGCGCTCGACGCCGGCGCGGTTGTACCAAGAGCGGTCGAACATCACGATCTCGCCCGCGGTCGGCAGGTGCTGCACGTAGCGCTGGAAGTACCACTGCCCCCGCTCGCGCTCGGTCGGGGTGTTCAGCGCCACCACCCGGGCCGCCCGCGGGTTGAGGTGCTCGGTGAACCGCTTGATGGTGCCACCCTTGCCGGCCGCGTCTCGTCCCTCGAAGACGATGACGTGCTTGGCACCGATGTCCTGACTCCAGTACTGGAACTTCAGCAGTTCGATCTGCAGGGCGTACTTCTCGCGCTCGTACTCGGGTCGTCCCATCAACTCGTCGTACGGATAGTCGAAGCGCCAGGTCTCGACCGCGCTGCCGTCGGGCGAGATCAGCTGCGGGTCTTCACCCTCGGCGCCCTCGATGCGGTACCCCTCGTCCTTGAGGCTGTCGATGTACTCGCGCAAGTTCATGCGTTGCGTCATGGAGTCGAGCATGTCAAACCCGGGTGACAATTCGGTGAACCGGTCACGTACGCTCGGTGCACCCGTCACTCGCTACCGTCGAAGGGTGATTCCCCCGGTGCGCCAGTTCGACACGACGAGCCTCGAACAACCCATGTCGGACGATCAGCGCCGAGCCCTGAAGGCCCGGCTCAAGAGTGGCGAGTTCGGCCCGCGATCCTTCGAGGGAGCGTGGTTGGTGGTCGGCGCGGTGATCGTGATCGTGGTCGTGTCGATCAACGTGTTCACGCTGGCGCTCTCGCCGGGGATGACCGACGGGCGCAACAGTTGGGCGCGCTTCCTGCCTCTCGCGCCGTTCCTGTTGATCGGGCTGGTGGTGGCGATCAGCCGGCTGAGCAAGCTCGGGGGTGGGCGCGACCAGTGGCTGAAACTGGCGCTGCTCGCGGACCGCAATGGGCTGGCCTTCCGCCGGGCCTCGGATGCGCCCAGCTATCCCGGTCTGTTGTTCGGCATCGGCAGTCCGCGCCGCGTCGTCAACCATCTCTACGCGCGCGAGGGACTCTTCGCCGACGCCGGCGGCTACCGCTACACCACCGGATCGGGCAAGAACCGGAACACCCACCGGTGGAACTTCGCAGCCTTCCGCCTGCCGGCACCCATGCCCCACCTGGTGCTCGACTCGCGCAGCAATGACACCTTCGGGTTCACGAACCTGCCGGTCACCTACGCCTCGGTGCAGCAGGTGCCGATCGGGGCGCCGGTCTCGGATCGCTACCGGCTGCTGGCACCCGAGGGATACGGCCAGGATGCCCTGTACCTGTTCCCGCCCGACGCCCTGGCCGACCTGATGAACACCCCGGCCCAGTACGACATCGAGATCGTCGACGACTGGTTGTTCCTCTACACCAAGGATCGTCAGGACCTCACCGATCCGCAGACCTGGCAGATGCTCGAACAGGTCGCGACCGGGCTGGTCAGCCGGGTCGCCGACCTCGCCACCCGCTATCGCGACGGCCGGCTCGTGCCCCCGTCGACACCGGCGAACTTCGTCCCCGGGAGCCCGGAACAGCCCGCGCCGGAGACGTTCCTGGGCAGGCCGCAGCATCTGGGCAGCCCGGGCACCCCTGCCAGGGCCATCGCACCCCAGGGTCAGCGGCTGCGGCGAGGCTTCTCGTGGGGAGTGCTCGTGTTCGTGCTGGCGTGGCTGGTCTTCCAACTCTTCGCCAGGGGGTTCGTCGAGTTCTTCAGCCGCTGATCGGCCAAGCGGGCGCGTCCCATTGCTGACGGCGCAGGCCCGCTCGTCCGGATCGGCTGCAACATGGGCGGTTGTGGTGAGTGGCTGATCAGCCATTAGGCTCTCGCCCATGGCTCAGACTCTCGTCCCCAGCAAGCCCGTCACGCACCCCCTGGGCCTGGCCCCGGTGGCAGCTCCCGCGCACTCGGTCGACGGCTTCGTCCGCACGTTCCTGTACGAGCTCAACACCGAGCAGGGCACGTCCCTGTCGCGCTCGACACCGAATGACCAGTACCTCGCCCTCGCGCGCACGGTGCGCTACTACCTGATGGCTCGCTGGCTCGAGACCAACAAGAAGCAGCAGGATTCGGGCACCAAGATGGTCGGCTACCTGTCGGCGGAGTACCTGCTCGGACGACAGCTCGGCACCGCGCTGCTGGCCGCCGATCTCAACGACATCGCCCGCGACGCCATGGACTCGTTGGGGCTCGACCTCAACCAGCTCAAGGACCTGGAGGTCGAGCCGGGCCTGGGCAACGGCGGGCTGGGGCGGCTCGCGGCCTGCTTCATCGACTCGCTGGCCACCAAGAACGTGCCGGCCATCGGTTACGGCATCCGCTACGAGTACGGCATCTTCCGCCAGACCTTCGTCGACGGGGCGCAGGTCGAGCAGCCCGACACGTGGCTCGAGCTCGGCAACCCGTGGGAGTTCCCCGACCCCGAGTCGTCCGTGATCGTGAACTTCGGCGGACGAACCGAGCGCTACACCGAGGACGGCGTCGAGAAGACCCGCTGGCTTCCCGACTGGAACGTCAAGGGTGTGCCCTACAACTACATGGTTCCGGGGTACCGCAACGGCCGGGTGAACACCCTGCGCCTGTGGAGCGCCACCGCCACCAACGCCTTCGACCTGCAGATCTTCAACGCCGGTGACTACGCGCAGGCGGTGCGGGCCCAGACCTTCGCCGAGAACATCACCAAGGTGCTCTACCCCGAGGACTCCACCCCGCAGGGCAAGGAACTGCGCCTGCAGCAGCAGTACTTCTTCGTCACGTGCTCGCTCTACGACTTCCTCGACAACGAGCTCGGCCCCGATTTCGACCTCACGCGGCTGCCCGAGCGGATCATCTTCCAGCTCAACGACACCCACCCCGTGATCGCGGTGCCCGAGCTGATGCGCATTCTCGTCGACGAGCGCGGGCTCGAGTGGAACCAGGCGTGGCAGATCACCAAGCAGTGTTTCGCCTACACCTGTCACACCCTGCTGCCGGAGGCCCTCGAGATCTGGTCGACCGAACTACTCGGACGACTGCTGCCTCGCCACCTCGAGATCATCTACCGCATCAACGACGAGTTCCTCGCCGAGGTGCGCGAGAAGTTCGGCAACGATGAGTGGCGCGTGCGGCGCATGTCGATCGTCGCCGAGCACCCGAACCAGTCGGTGCGCATGGCCAACCTCGCCTGCGTGGCCGGCGTGAAGATCAACGGTGTCGCCGAACTGCACTCGCAACTGCTGCGCGACAAGGTGCTGCCCGAGTTCAACGAGTTGTGGCCCGACAAGTTCACCAACGTCACCAACGGCGTCACCCCGCGGCGCTTCATCAAGATCGCCAACCCCGGCCTGTCGTCGCTGATCACCAGCGCCATCGGGCGTGGCTGGCTGAACGACCTCGAGCGGTTGCGTGAGTTGGAGCCCTTCGCCGAGGACGAGGAGTTCCGCGCCCGGTTCGCCGACGTGAAGCGCGCCAACAAGGAGCGACTCGTCGCCCTGCTGGAACGCCGCGACGGCCTGCACCTGCCGCACGCCACCTCGTCCGACGGTGAGCCGGTGCCCGGACCGCTGCTCGACGTGATGGTCAAGCGTCTGCACGAGTACAAGCGGCAGTCGATGAAGCTGCTGCACATCGTGTCGACCTACGAGCAGATCATTCACGGGCACGTCGACCCGGCCACGTTGACCCCGCGCACCGTGGTGTTCGGCGCGAAGGCTGCCCCCGGCTACCGGTTCGCCAAGGAGACGATCCGGCTGATCAACAAGGTGGCCGAGACCGTCAACAACGACTCCCGGGTGCGGGGGGCGTTGTACGTCGCCTACCCGCCGAACTACAACGTCACCCTGGCCGAGACGCTGATTCCCGCCGCCGACCTGTCGGAGCAGATCTCGCTCGCGGGGCAGGAGGCCTCCGGCACCGGCAACATGAAGTTCGCCCTCAACGGCGCCCTCACCGTGGGCACCGACGACGGCGCCAACGTCGAGATCCGCGAGCTCGTCGGCGACGACAACTTCTTCCTGTTCGGCATGGACGAGCCCGCCGTGGCGGAGCGTCAGCGGCAGGGTTACCGCCCGTCCGAGGTGTACGAGGGTGACCCGCAGCTGAAGGCCGCGATCGACCTGATCGCCTCGGGCACCTTCTCGGACGGTGACCCGCGCGGCTTCGAGTCGTTCGTGTCGAACCTGCTCTACGAGGACCGCTTCATGGCCCTGGCCGACTTCCGCTCCTACATCGAGGTGCAGTCGGTGGTCGAGCAGAAGTACGCCGACACCGAGGCGTGGACCAAGTCGGCGATCCTCAACGTGGCCCGCAGCGGCTACTTCTCGTCCGACCGCTCGATTCGTGACTACCTGCAGCGCATCTGGGGAGTCACTCCCGAGATCTGAGTGCCCACGGCCGCGCCGAGCGCGAACACGACTGCGATCGGCGCGGCGGCCTCAGTAGGGTGGCTGGCATGGCAACCACCAAGCTCAAGGGCAATGACGTCAACACCTCCGGAGACCTGCCGCTCGTCGGCCAGGAGGCTCCGGCGTTCACCGTGACCGGCGCAGACGGTGCCGAGGTGAGCCTCGACCAGTACGCCGGCCGCAAGGTCGTGCTCAACATCTTCCCCAACATCGAGACGTCGGTGTGCGCGATGAGCGTGCGCCGGTTCAATGAGCTGGCCTCGAGGCTGGAGAACACCACCGTGCTGTGCCTGTCGAACGACCAGCCCGAGACGCTGAGCAACTTCTGTGCGGCCGAGGGGCTGTCGAACGTGGTCGTGGGCTCCGGCGTCGGGCAGGGCTTCGGCGACAGCTACGGCCTCACCATCGTCGACGGCCCGCTCGCCGGACGACTGGCCCGCTCCGTGGTGGTGGTGAACGAGCACGGCGAGGTGGTGCTCACCGAGCTGGTGCCCGAGATCACCCAGGAGCCCGACTACGACGCGGCCCTCGAGGTGCTCAAGAACTGACGCCGCCACTCAGGCCGGGTGGGCGTCGACGTTCACCGCAAACCCCCACCCAACGGTGCGACCCCCAGGAATCTTCCTGGGGGTCGCACCGTTTCTTGCGAGTCTGTGGCCGTGGGAGGTCGGACAAGGGGTCGGACGAGGCTCGTTCCCGGCACCCCGCCCGGCCTCAGGAGCGGGCCGCGAGCACCTCGGCGACGTAGTCGACATCCTTGTCGCCGCGACCCGACAGGTTCACGATGATCACCTTGTCGGGGCCCAACTCGGGGGCCAGCTTCAGCGCGTGGGCCACCGCATGGCTCGACTCGAGCGCCGGAATGATGCCCTCGAGTCGGCTGAGCAGCGTGAACGCGGCCAGGGTCTCCTCGTCCGTCGCCGACACGTAGGTCACCCGGCCGGTCGCCTTCAGGTGGGCGTGCTGCGGCCCGACTCCCGGGTAGTCCAGACCCGAGGCGATCGAGTGCACCGGCGAGGGCTGCCCGTCGGCCTCCTGCAGCACCAGCGTCTGCATGCCGTGCAGCATGCCGGGGGTGCCCTTGGTCATCGTGGCCGCGTGCCGCGGGGTCGACAGGCCTTCGCCGGCCGGCTCGACGCCGTAGATGGCCACCTCGGGGTCGCCCAGGAACTCGGTGAACAGGCCGAGCGCGTTCGATCCACCGCCGACGGCTCCGACGAGGGCATCGGGCAGACGACCCTCCTCGTCCAGGATCTGCTCCTTGGCCTCGCGGCCGACGACGGACTGGAAGTCGCGCACCATCGTCGGGTAGGGGTCGGGGCCGACCACCGAACCGATGCCGAAGAAGACCTCGTGATAGTCGGAGGCGAAGGTGGTGAAGGCCGAGTCGACGGCCTCCTTCAGCGAGCGCCCGCCCTCGGTGACCTCGACCACCGTCGCCCCCAGCAGCTGCATGCGCACCACGTTGGGGTGCTGCTTGGCGACGTCGATGGCGCCCATGTGGATCTCGCACTCCAGGCCCAACAGGGCGGCGGCGGTCGCGAGGGCGACACCGTGCTGGCCGGCCCCGGTCTCGGCGATCAGCTTCTTCTTGCCCATCCGCTTGGCCAGCAGCCCCTCGCCGAGGCAGTGGTTGATCTTGTGTGCGCCGGTGTGGTTGAGATCCTCCCGCTTCAGGTAGATCTTGGCGCCACCCGCGTGCGCGGTGAGCCGCTCGGCGAGGAACAGGGGGCTGGGGCGTCCGACGTACTTCTTCAGCAGTCGCTCGTACTCGGCCTGGAACTCGGGATCGGCCTTGGCCTCCTGGTAGGCCTGCTTCACCTCGGCGATCGGGGTGACGAGATGCGGGGGCAGGAAGCTGCCACCGAACTCGCCGAAGAAGCCGGACTCGTCGGCCTGGAAGTCGTTCATCTGGGGTCCTCTGGGGTCTGTCGAGAGGGTCTCGCGGGGCACCGTCGCCCGTTGTGGGTCAGGCTATCCATCCCCCCAGCCCCTGGCGCTAGGGTCGTCCGCATGCAGGACGCCCGCCAGCCGATCAACCCCCACCCGACCAACACCGACCCGATCAACGCCGAGCTGGTGCGGGCGTTGGTCGCCGAGCAGTTCCCCCAGTGGGCCCACCTGCCGGTGACCGCTGTCGAGCGCCAGGGCTGGGACAACCGCAGCTTCCGCCTCGGGGACGAGTTCATGGTGCGCCTGCCCAGCGGCGATGGCTATGTCGCGGGGCTGCTGGGCGAGGACGAGGTGCTGCGTCAGTTGCGGGGCCACCTACCCGTGGCGCTGCCCGAGCCGGTCGCCCAGGGCGCCCCTTCGGACCTGTTCGGACGACCCTGGCTGGTGCGGCGCCACCTGGCCGGAGCCGCCCCCGATCGGGTGGACGACCTCGACCTGGGCGGGTTCGCCCGCGATCTGGCCTCCGCCCTGGTCGCCCTCCGCGAGGCCCCACCCGGGGTGCGCGGTGGGCGGGGGACGTCACCCAGTTCCGCGGTTGTCACCCGGGTGTCTGGGGCAGCCAGATGCAGGCGATGCTGGCCGACCACCCACTCGACTTCGACCGTGACCGGGCGCGCGAGATCTGGCGGACGGCGATGGGCTCGGTCTGGCAGGGGGAGCCGGTGTGGTTCCACGGTGATCTCGCGGTCGGCAACCTGCTGGTGCATGACGGCCGGCTGAGCGCCTTCGTCGACGTCGGGCAGACCGGCGTGGGCGACCCCGCCTGCGACCTCACCATCGCCTGGACGCTGTTCCGGGGCGGCGACCGGCAAGCGTTCGTCGAGGCCTTGGGGGAGCAGGGTCGCGACCCCGAGCTGTGGGAGCGCGCCCGGGGGTGGGCGTTGTGGAAGGCGCTGCTCAGCACCCGCAACCCCGACGACGGGCTGTTCGCGGGGCACGCCGCCGCACTGCCGGAGATCCTGGCTGCTGGGGAGACCGGGGCCTGGCCGCCCGCCCTCACCACCTAGAGTGGTGGCCGACGAAAGGGAACCGATGAAGGCAACCCAGTTCGACCTCGAGGTCAACGGCACCCGACTGGGTGGCCACTCGTGGCTGCCGGACGCCTCCAAGACCCCCGATGGCCACGCCCGGGCGGCGCTGGTCATCGCCCACGGCATGGCCGAGCACGGGGGCCGCTACGACCGCTTCGCCCGGGCCCTGGCGGCCCGCGGGGTGGCCGTGTTCGCCGTCGACCAGCGCGGGCACAAGCTGACCGCAGCCGCCCCCAGCAGGGCCGGCCACGTCGCCGACCGCGGCGGCTGGCAACTGCTGGTCGACGACCTGCGCGGGGTCGTGCGGCACGTGCGGTTCCGCCACCGCGATGTGCCGTTGGTGCTGATGGGGCACTCCATGGGCAGCCTGGTCGCGCGCGAACTGGTGACCCAGCCGCCGTTGCTGGTCGACGGGTTGGTGGTCTCGTCCCCGCCGGGGGATCCCGGGCTGCTCGGTCACCCCGGATCGGCGCTGGCCACGGGCATCGTCCGGGTCAGGGGTGCCGCACACCGCTCGAAGACACTCGACCGGCTGACGTTCGGCTCGTTCAACAACGCCTTCAGGCCGACCCGCACCGACTTCGACTGGCTCTCGAGCCTGCCCGACGAGGTCGACGCCTACGTGGCCGACGAGTGGTGCGGGTTCGTCTGCTCGGCCAGCTTCTTCCGCGACCTGGTTCGCGCCACCCAACGGGTCAACGGCCGCGCCGTCGCCGCCGCCACCCCGAACGACCTGCCGATCCTGCTGCTGTCGGGGTCGGACGATCCCGTGACCGCCTCGGGGGTGTCGGCGCAGAAGGCGGCCATCACCTACGAGGCCGCCGGCGTGGCCCGGGTCGAGGTGAACATCTATCCGGGTGGGCGGCACGAGATGCTGCACGACGTGATGGCAGACGCGGTCACCGCCGACGTGCTGAGGTTCATCGAGAGCCTGTGACCGGTGCGCCGGCCACCGCCGAACGGCGGCGGAACTCGCGCGGCGAGAGCCCCGTGGCGCGGCGCAACTGGGCGTGGAAACTCGACAGCGACCCGAAACCGCTGGCGTGGGCGATCTCGGCCACCGGCAGGTCGGTGGTGACCAGCAGTCGCTGGGCCTCGGCCACGCGGCACATGGTGAGGTAGGCGCCCAACGTCACCCCGACCGTCCGCCGAAAGGTGGCGGCCGCGTGGGACGGCGACAGATGGGCGGCGGCGGCGATCTCGTCCACGCTCAGGGGTCGACGATGGTGCCGCATCACGAACTGCGCCAGGTCGGTCACCAGTGAGCTCGACCCCTGCGCGCGGGACGTTGCCGTGCCCGACCCGGCGGGCACCACCGGCACCGCTTCGAGCAGCAACCGACGCACGGCGGCCTGCATCTCGACCAGCGCGATGGCGCGCCGGCGGGGGTCGTCGAGGTCGTCGTGCCACTGCTCGATGCGTCCGCGCAGGTGGGCGTGCAGGCCGGCCGAGTCGACCAACAGGGGCCGGGGCTGCAGCAGCCGGGCCACCTCGCCCTCGGTGAGGTCCCAGGTGAGGGCGATGGGCAGGGGCACGTGCAGCCAACAGGCCTTGCCGGGTCGCGACTCGACGAGTCCGTGCGGGGGCAGCGCCCAGAACAGGGCGATCTGGCCGGCACGCACCACCAGCTCTCGTCCGGCGAACAGGTACCGCAATTCGCCCTCGACGACCAGGTTGAGCTCGAGGTCGTGGTGGGAGTGCATCGCCTCCATCAGTGGCGGCTGGCCGATCCTCGTCCACAGGCCACCAGGCTGACTGGTGACGGCGGGGGAGGGCACGCCCCCAGCCTACGGCGATGGCCGTCGAATACTGGATGTTTTGCCGTGTTTCCCGGCAGACATGCGAGTGACGGTGCTTCTAGCGTGGTGCCATGACCACCTCTCGTCCCACCCTGACCATCATCGGCGCTGGCGGCTACGTCTTCCCCTTCCGGCTCATCGGCGACATCCTCAGCTTCGAGGCCCTGCGCGACAGCGAACTGCGGCTGATGGACGTCAACGCCGACAAGCTGCGCCCAGTCGCCGACGCTGCCCGCGCCCTCGTCGCCCACCACGGGCTGCCCACCACCGTCGTCGAGACCACCGACCGCCGCGCCGCCCTCGACGGTACCGACGTGGTGATCATCACCTTCCAGGTCGGTGGGGTGGAGTCGTACCGCCACGACGTCGAGATTCCGCGCCGCTACGGCATCGACCAGACCGTCGGTGACACCGTCGGCCCCGGCGGGGTCTTCCGCTTCCTGCGCTCGGTGAACGCCTACGACCAGATCATCGACGACGCGCTCGAGGTGTGCCCCGAGGCGCAGTTCATCAACTACGCCAACCCGATGGCGATGGCGACCGCCTACCTCAATGCGCGCGGCTTGCGCACCGTGGGCCTGTGCCACTCGGTGCAGGGCACCACCCGCATGCTCGCCCGCACCCTCGGCGTGCCCTACGACGAGGTCAGCTACCGCTGCGCCGGCATCAACCACCAGGCCTGGGTGCTCGAGTTCGTGCAGGGGACGACCGACCTTTACCCGCGGTTGCGCGAGGTGATGGCCGACCGGCACCGCCGCGGTCGGGCGGCCTCGGAACTGGCCGATGACTTCGGTGACCACTCCGATGCGGCCCTGGCTGCCAGCACCTACGAGGGCGGCAACGAGCAGGTGCGCACCTCGATCATGAAGGCCTTCGGCTACTTCCAGACCGAATCGAGCCACCACGCCTCGGAGTACCTGCCCTACTTCCGCAAGAACGCCGAGGCGGTCGACTCGTGGATTCCCGAGCGCTGGGACTACTACGAGATCTGCGCCGCCCACGACGACCAGGGCGACATCGACGGACAGCTCGTCCGCCTCAAGGCCGAGCTGGCGCCGTCGGTCGAGTACGGCGCCACCATCGTGAACTCGATCGTCACGGGCACGCCCAGCGTCATCCACGGCAATGTGCCCAACGGGGGTTCGCTGATCACCAACCTGCCGGACGACGCCTGCGTCGAGGTGCCCTGTCTGGTCGATGCGCGCGGCGTGCAGCCCACGGTGATCGGCGACCTGCCCCCACAGTTGGCGGCCCTCAACCGCACCAACGTGAACGTGCAGACCCTCGCGGTGCGGGCGGCGTTGACCGGTGAGCGGGAGCACGTGCACCACGCCGTGGCCCTCGATCCGTTGACGGCCGCCCTGGTGTCACTTGAGGACGCGCGCGCGATGACCGAGGAACTGTTCGCCGCCCACCGCAGCCTGCTGCCCGAGGCGCTGCGGGCCTGAGACCCCCCGATTGCGGGCGCCCCGACATTCGGTGGCAGCGGGACCCCCTGTCAGTGCGTGTGCAGGGCGTCCGCGTGGGGGTGGTGGCCGGCGTCGGGGCGGCGGTTCCACCCGCGTCGCTCCCGCAGGTGGCCGATCAGGGCGCAGATGCCGAAGATGGCGAACGACACCGTGGTCACGTAGGGGCTGATGGGCAAGCCGGGGCCGAGCGACAGCACGATGCCGCCCACGGCCGCGGTGATCGCGAAGACCACGCTCAGCAGCGAGAGCATGAACGGACGAACCGTCAGTCGGGCGGCGGCCGCGGTCGGAGTGATCAGCAGCGACAGCACCAGCAGGGCGCCCACCAGTTGCACCGACATCGCGACGGCCAAGCCGAGCACGAGCATGAAGGCGATCGACAGCCAGCGCACCGGCACGCCGCGCGCCTGCGCCACCTCGGGGTCGACCGAGGCGAAGAACAGCGGCCTCCAGATCGGGATCAGCACGACCGCGATCACGGCCGCGACGATCGCCAGGGTCGTCAGCTGGCTCGACTCGACGGCCACGATCTGCCCGGCGAGCAGGCCGAACTTGTTCGACGAGCGGCCCGTGTAGAGCGCCAGGAACAGCACGCCGATGCCCAGCCCGAACGGCAACAGGATGCCGATGGTGGCATTGCGGTGGCGGGCTCTCACCCCCAGCACCCCGAGCAGCAGGGCGGCCAGCAGGGAACCACCGATGGCGCCGGCCGTGACCGAGGCCCCGAAGTAGAGGGCTGCGGCCGCCCCGGCGAACGACAGCTCCGAGGTGCCGTGCACCGCGAAGGCCAGGTCGCGGGCGTGGATCATCGGCCCGATCACCCCGGCGATCAGGCCGAGGATCACCCCGGCGGCCAATGACCCGGCGACCAGCGGCAGCAGTTCGGCGAGGTTGTCGAAGTTCAGGAAGGTGTGGATGGTCACCTCGAGCAGGGCGCCACTCATGCGTCCACCGGCTCGTCGTGATCGGGGTGATGGGCGTGTTCGTCGCCGCCGAAGACGAGCAGTTGGCCGTCGTGGCGCAGCACCTCGACCTTGCGTCCGTACAGTTCCGAGAGTGTCTCGGTGGTCATCACCTCGTCGGGCGTGCCGATCAGAGCCTGCCCGTTGGCGAAGTAGATGATCCGGTCGACCAGCGGCAGTACCGGATTGATCTCGTGGGTGACGAACAGCACGGCGATGGTGTGCTCGCGACGGGTGCGGTCGATCAGGTCGGTGACCTGGTGTTGGTGCTTGATGTCGAGGCTCAACAGGGGCTCGTCGCACAGCAGCACACTGGGGTCGGTGACCAGCGCCTGGGCGATCCGCAGCCGCTGCTGCTCACCACCGGACAGCATCGACAACGGGGCGTCGGCGTAGGCCGTGGCGCCGACCGCCTCGAGGGCCCAGTCGACCTTGGCCCGGCGGCTCCGGCTCGGCCAAGTGATGCCCCAGCGGTCGCCGTCCAGACCCAGGGCGACCAGATCTCGTCCGCGAATCACGGCGGTGGAGTCGATCGTCTTCTGCTGGGGCACGTAACCGATGCGCCGCGAGCCGCGCTGCACGGGTTCGCCGTCGATCTCGACGCGGCCGTGCGCCAGCTCCTGCTGGCCGAGCAGCACCCGCAGCAGGGTGGTCTTGCCGGCACCGTTCGGCCCGAGGATCGCCACGAACTCGCCGGGCGCGATGTCGAGGTCGACGTGGTCCCACAGCACCCGATCGCCGAAGGCGACGCAGGCATTGTTGAGGCAGATCGCGGGGGGCGCGTCGTCCGGGGTGGTGGGTGCGGTCACTGGTTGAGGGCCTTCTCAAGGGAGTCGAGGGTGGCGCCGAGGAAGTCGGTCCAGCTCATCGTTGCATCGGGCAGCACCTCGTACACCTCGAACGTGGGCACCGAGGCCTGCTTCGCGGCGGCGATCAGCTTGTCGGCCACCGGGTCGGAGGTCTGCGGGTTGACCGCCAGGGCGCGCACCCGGCCCGATCCGATCAGCTTCACGGTCTCGTTGACGGCGGCCACCGACGGGCCGGCATCGGACTCGCTCTGCTCGACGAACTCGTGGGGCGTCGCGTCGGTCAGCCCGGCGGCCTCGAACAGGTGCACGGCCACGGGCTCGGTCGACACGATGTCGACGCCCGCCTGGCCCGCCTTGTTCTTGGCGCCGATCTGCTGGGCGCGGGTGGCGAGTTCGTCCACCGTGGTGGTGAAGGTCACGAGGTTGGCCTGGTAGTCGGACGAGTGCTGGGCGTCGGCCTTCGCGAGGGCCTCGCTCACCCGAGTGGCGACCTGCTTGGCGGCGGCGGGGGAGTACCACACGTGCTCGTTGAAACCGTCCTTGCCGGCGCCCGGCAGGCCCGAGACCTCGACGGCGTTGACGACGGTGGTGCCCTTCGCGGCCAGCGACACGGCCCAGTCGTCGTACCCACCGCCGTTGACGATGGTGACGGTGGCCTTCGAGAAGGTCAGCTTGTCCTGCGCGCTGGCCTCGTAGTCGTGGGGGTCCTGCTGGGGGTTGTCGATCACGGCGGTCACGTCGGCGTGGTCACCGGCGATCTGGCGCGCGACCGCGGCCCACATGCTGGTCGAGGCGACCACCGTCGGCTTGCCGTCGGACGACCCGGCGGCCTTGTTGTCGGCGGACTCGCCGGACGGGGAGCAGGCCGCCGTCAGGGCGACCAGGCCCACGGTGAGCAGGGCCGCGGTCAGGACGGTGTGGAGTCGGCGCACGATGATCACTCTCTGGGGTCACTCTCTGGTGGTTCGGTGCCGCGGAGCTAGCCCGCAGGGCTTAATGAGAACGATTATCGCCTGCAGTTGGGCGGCCACGCAAGTTCGGTGACCAACTCGAGCGCGTTCACTTCAGCAGCAGGCTGACCGCGCCGATCCCCGACGCGATGATGGCCACGTTCTCGAACACCTTCTGAGGCATCACGGCCAGCAGCTTCGTCCCCAGGAACGTGCCCGCCAGCACGACCGGAACCAGGTACAGGTCGTGCAGCAGGGTCTCGCGCGTGAACAGCCCGAGCGCGGCCGAGAACGGCACCTTGGTGAGGTTGATGATCAGGAAGTACCAGGCGCCGGTGCCCACGAAGCGCAGCTTGTCGATGCGGGCGGCCAGCAGGTAGAGCGTCATCACGGGCCCGGCCGCGTTGGCGGTCATCGTCGTGAACCCGGCCAGGATGCCGGCGCCGCCGGCGGCGACCTTGGTCTGCGCCCATGAGGTCGGCTCGGGGGCGGGCTCACCCGTGCCGGACGGAGTGCCCGGGCCGGACGGGATGCCCGCGTCGGGTCGACGTCGGGGGCGCCAACGGGTGACCAACTGGATCACCAACATCACCAACAGCATCGCTCCGATCACTCGGGTCAGCGCGAGGTCGTCGACCAACCGCAGGAACAGTGCCCCCAGTGCGAGCCCCGGAATGACCCACGGCAGCAGCTTCACCAACAGCTTCCAGTCGGCGTGGGCGCGGTAGCGCAGCACGGCGACGATGTCGCCGACGATGAGCAGCAGCAACACCGCCGCGGTCGACTCCTTGGTCGGCATGACGAGCGCGAACATCGCCACACTCACCGACCCCAGCCCACCCACCGAGGTCTTCGAGATGCCGATCAACAGGGCCGCGACGACCAGAGTGAGCCAGAACATGGCTGTCACCCTTTCACCCGAGGGCTGGGCGGCGGCGCGAGGGTCACGCCCTGGTCGCTAGGCTCCCGCCCATGTCACGACCCCGCATCGGCATCTCGACCACCACCGGGCACGAGCTCTCCGGCCCGTTGCCGGGTTACCCGCGCACCAACGTGGCCGCCGACTACCCCGAGGTCGTGCTCGCCGCCGGCGGCCTGCCCGTGATGCTGCCGCTGTTCGACCCGGCCGATCACCCCGACCTGGTCGCCCAGCAGGTCGCCGACCTCGACGCCCTCATCCTGACCGGTGGTCACGACGTCGACCCGGCCAGTTACGGCCAGCCGACGCGCCCCTGCTGCGGTGCCACCCTGCCCTTCCGGGATGCCTGGGACCTCGCGTTGGTCGAGGCCGCGCTGGCGAAGGGACTGCCGATCCTGGGCATCTGCCGGGGCATGCAGGTGCTCAACGTCCGCTTCGGAGGCACCTTGTTCCAGGACCTGCCGACCGATCGTCCGGACTCCGAGCTCGCCCACTGGCAGACCATCGCCCCCGACGAGCCCAGCCACCGGGTGAGTCTGGCGGCCGACGGCATCCTGCACGAGGCGATCGGCGGCGATCAGGTGATGGTGACCTCGTTCCACCACCAGGGCGTCGACCAGCTCGGACGAGGGCTGGTGGTCGAGGCCACCGCCCCCGACGGCCTCATCGAGGCCTTCTCGCTCGACCCGGCCGAGGACGGCTGGGTCGTGGGCGTGCAGTGGCACCCCGAGATGTCGCACAAGCGCGACGAGGCCGGGGTCGCGGTGGTGCGGGCGCTCGTCCGGGTGGCCGACGAACTGCGCGAC
The DNA here is from genome assembly GCF_051192575.1 of Aestuariimicrobium soli. Lineage (NCBI taxonomy): Bacteria > Bacillati > Actinomycetota > Actinomycetes > Propionibacteriales > Propionibacteriaceae > Aestuariimicrobium > Aestuariimicrobium soli. The sequence goes on from NZ_JBPJSQ010000007.1 coordinate 176,510, forward strand.
TGCCCCTGCTGTCACGCCGACAACGACTGATCCCCGCGATTCTTGCGCGCTGGTCGCCGGTGGTCCCTCAGCGAACGGTGATCTGCGGCGCGTAGAGCCCCATCACCTGCAGGGCGGCCGCATGGTTCTCCGCGGACGACCCGGCGCAGCCCGCGCCGACGACCTCGACGGTGGCCCCGGCATCGGCCGCCGCCAGCGCCGTCGAGATCACGCAGCAGTCGGTGGCCACGCCGGTCAGCACCAGCGACGGCTCGGGCCCGGTGATCGCCAGCAGGTCGTCGCCGAACTTGCCGAACGTCGACACGTCGAGAGTCTCGCCACCGCGCCGCGCCGCCCACGGCACCGCCGCCTCGACCAGCTCGAACATCGGGTCGCCGTCGGGCCGATCGGCGAACGTCCACCTCTCGAAGTAGGCCGCCCACGATCCGCGCCGGTTGGTGCCGGGCAGCCAGCGGGTGACGATCGTCCGCTCGCCGTACTGGGCGACCAGTCGGTCGATGGGCTCCACCACCCGCTCGAACTCCGGGGCGCACCACTCGGAGGCCGGGTCGGCGAAGATCCGTTGGGGGTCGATCACCAGCAGCCAGGCCTCCTGGCTGCCCGCCCCGCTCATGCGCCGGCCTCGATGGCGGCCCGCACCTCGGCGGCGGTGGCGTTCTCGTCCGTGTCGGTCTGCCCCGCCTCCTGACGGCGGACGACCCCCCGGCGCGCGAGGTAGGTGACCACGAAGCCCAGCACCAGCGAGACCAGCACGCCCAGGTTGGCCCACGGCCAGTTGCCGTCCCAACTCTCGGCCCCCGACTCGTCGGTGACGCGCTTGCCCAACCCGAGCGGTTCCAGCAGGTAGCCCTGCCAGTTGTTCCAGCTGGCGTCGGCCGCGAACTGGTTGATCACCAGCCCCCAGCCGATCACCGAGCAGACCACGAGGGTCGCCAGCGAGACCCAGTCGAATCGTCCGTAGCGACCGGTGCGGCGGAACAGCGACAACGTGTCGTAGGGACGACGCCGCAGCGCCAGGTCGGCGCAGAAGATGCCGGCCCAGGCGGCCAGCGGAACGCCGAGCGTGATCAGGAAGGACTGGAACGGGCCGAGGAAGTCGGTGGCGAAGAAGACCACGACGATGGTGCCGGCCGTCAGGATGGCGCCGTCGATCAGGGCGGCGACCGGACGGGCTACCTTGACCCCGAGCGAGAGCAGCGTCAGCCCCGAGGAGTAGATGCCGAGCACGGCTCCCGAGATCAGGCTGAGCACGGCCACCACCAAGAAGATCAGCAGGATCCAGGTGGGCAGCAGGTCGGCCAGGGCGCCGATGGGGTCGCCCGCGACGTGGCCGGCGTAGGTCTCGTTCGAGGCGCTCAGCAGCAGTCCGACGGTGACCAGCACCACCGGCGCCACCGAACCGCCGAAGGTGTTCCAGAACACGATGGCGCCGGAACTGGCGCCCCGCCGCTGGTAGCGCGACCAGTCGGCGGCGACGTTCGTCCAGCCCAACCCGAAACCGGTCATCACCATCACGAGTGCGCCGACCATCTGCGCCGCCGACCCGGCCGGAAGCGCGGTGACCGCCGACCAGTCGACCTTCGGCAGGGTGATCGCCATGATCACGATGGTGGCGATGCCGGTGACCCAGGTGAGGATCGACTGCAGCTTCATGATCACGTGGTAGCCGAGCACCGAGGCGGCCACGATGGTGCCCGCGATCACGATGGTGGCAAGAATCTTGACCGCCGTGCCGTGCGCCCAACCGAGCTTGTCGAAGATGGTGACGGTGGCCAGGGTGGCCAGAATCGTCAGGGTCGTCTCCCAGCCGATGGAGGTCAGCCAGCCCAGCGCACCCGGCAGCTTCTGCCCGTCGACGCCGAAGGCCGCGCGGCTGAGCACCATGGTCGGAACCGAGCCCTTCTTGCCCGCGATCGCGATGATGCCGCAGACCAGGAAGCTGAACACCACCCCGATCAGCGTCACGGCCATCGCCTGCCAGAACGAGATGCCGAAGCCGAGCACGAAGGCGCCGTAGCTCATGCCGAAGACGCTCACGTTGGCGGCGAACCACGGCATGAACAGATCGCGCGGGCGGGCGGTGCGGGCGGGTTCGTCGATGACGTCGATGCCCTGTTGCTCGATCAGCCCCGGCTGCGGTGAACCCTGCCCCGGCGGCAAGCCCTGGTCGACGTCGGTGTCGCTCATGAAGGTGTCCTGTCTTCCGTGTCGGTCAGCGGACGTCGGGTCCGTCGAAGGTCAGTTGCATCATCACGATGTCGAGCCAGCGCCCGAACTTGCGGCCCACCTCGGGCATGCGGGCCACCTCGAGGAAGCCCATGCGTTCGTGGAAGGCGATGGAGGTCTCGTTGCTGCCGTCGAGCACGCCGATCATCACGTGCACCCCGTGCCCCTTGGCGTAGTCGATGAGGGCGGTCATCAGCATGCGGCCCACGCCGGCGGCGCGATGGCCCGACTTCACGTACACGGAGTGCTCGACGGTGTAGTTGTAGCCGGCCTTGTCGCGAAAGTTGCCGTAGCTGGCGAAGCCGACGGTCTCGCCGTCGAGCACCGCCACCAGCGTCGGATGGCCGTGCCGCTGCTTGTCCTGGAACACGGCGGTGCGCTCCGCGACCGTCACCGGGGCGAGGTCGTAGCTGGCCGTCGTGCCCACCCCGGCTTCGTTGTAGATCGCGGTGATGGCGGGCAGGTCCGCCAGGGTCGCGGGGCGAATCGTCAGCGGCATGCGCTCAGCCTAGGCCCACCGCGCCCCTGCACTGCCCATGGTCGTCGGGGGCACGCAGGCGCCGAGTGAACTATCGTCGCGCTCCATGACGACAACCCCCCACCCGGTGACCCCCCAGCCGGTGAACCCGAGCCAGGCGCGAGCTCGGGTGACGCGCACCGATCGCCTCGACCGGCTGCCGTTCAACCGCCGCCACGCCAAGCTGCTGGTCGGCTCCGGACTGGGCTGGGCCCTCGACGCGATGGACGTCGGCCTGATCTCGTTCGTCATGGTTGCGCTGGCCGCCGAGTGGAAGCTCAGCCCCGGCCAACTCAGCTGGATCGCCAGCATCGGCTTCGTGGGCATGGCCATCGGCGCGTCCCTGGGTGGTCTGCTGGCCGACAAGATCGGACGACGCCAGGTCTTCGCCCTCACCCTGCTCGTCTACGGCGTGGCCACCGGTGCCTCGGCGTTGGCCTGGTCGGTGGGGGCCCTGATCGTGCTCCGCTTCATCGTCGGGCTGGGGCTGGGCGCCGAGCTGCCGGTGGCCTCGACCCTGGTCAGCGAGTACGCGCCGCGGCGCATTCGTGGACGAGTGGTCGTGATGCTCGAGGCCTTCTGGGCCCTGGGCTGGATCATGGCCTCGCTGATCGGCTACCTCGTGATCCCCAACATCGACAACGGCTGGCGGTGGGCGCTGCTGGTGGGCATCGTGCCTGCGGCCTACGCGCTGATCGTGCGGTACGGGCTGCCCGAATCGGTGCGCTTCCTCGAGTCGAAGGGTCGCCACGACGAGGCCGAGGCCGCGGTGCGCCGCTACGAGGAGCCCTCGGGGGTGCCGGCGCCCTCGTCCGCCGAGCGGGCCGACTCGTCCGAGATCACGGCCGAGGACTTCGACCGGCGCACCATCTGGTCGCCCGGTCTGCGCTCGCGCACCATCGCCCTGTGGGTGGTGTGGTTCTGCATCAACCTGTCGTACTACGGCGCCTTCATCTGGCTGCCCAGCCTGCTGGTGAAGTCGGGCCACACGGTGGTCAAGTCGTTCGAGTACACGATGATCATCACGCTCGCGCAGTTGCCGGGGTACGCCGTCGCCGCCGTGCTGATCGAGATCTGGGGACGACGCGCCACGCTCGCGACCTTCCTGGCGGGGTCGGCGCTGTCGGCGGCCGCCTTCGGGTTCGCGGACTCCACGGCCACCATCCTGGTGGCGGGCTGCTTCCTGTCGTTCTTCAACCTCGGCGCCTGGGGTGCCCTGTACGCGGTCGGCCCGGAGCTGTACCCGACCCGTCTGCGCGGCGCCGGCACCGGAGCGGCCGCCGCCTTTGGCCGGATCGCCTCGATGATCGCCCCGCTGAGCGTGCCGATCATGCTGGCCAACGGGGGACTGCCGACCATCTTCACGGTGTTCGCGGCGGCGTTCGTCGTGGCGGCGGTGGCGGCCGTCTTCCTGCCGGAGTACAAGAACCGCGAACTGACCGAGTGAGGTCGGCCCCCACCTTTCGCCCCCACCGAAGCGCTCGGGGCAACATGTGGCACACCCTGACTGTCGCGCGGCTGCTCACTAAGCTCGGTGACGAACAGAGCAAAGATCGCGATCAGTGAGGACTTCACATGGCATCCCTGGAATGGACCGAGCAAGACCAGCGGGCAGTCGACACCGCCCGCATCCTGGCCGCCGACGCCGTCGAGAAGGTCGGGAACGGTCACCCCGGCACCGCGATCTCGCTGGCCCCGGCCGCCTACGTGCTCTTCCAGAAGGTCATGAACTGGGACGTCAACGACGACCAGTGGCTGGGCCGTGACCGGTTCGTGCTGTCGGCCGGGCACTCGTCCCTCACCCAGTACACCCAGCTGTTCCTCGCGAACGCCGACCTCACCCTCGACGACCTGAAGGCGCTGCGCACCTGGGGCTCGAAGACCCCCGGTCACCCCGAGTACCACCACACCAAGTTCATCGAGACGACCACCGGCCCGCTGGGAGCTGGCGTGTCGAACGCCGTCGGCTTCGCGATGGCCGCCCGCCGCGAGCGTGGCATCTTTGACCCCCAGGCCCCCCAGGGCGAGTCGGTGTTCGACCGCCAGATCTACGCCATCGCTGGCGACGGCTGCATGCAGGAGGGTGTCGCCTCCGAGGCCAGCTCGCTGGCCGCGACCCAGAACCTGGGCAACCTCACCCTGATCTACGACGACAACCGCATCTCGATCGAGGGCGACACCAAGATCGCCTTCTCCGAAGACGTCGCCGCCCGCTACGAGGCCTACGGCTGGCACGTGCAGCACGTCGACTGGACCCACGGTGGCACCGAGTACCGCGAAGACCCGCAGGCGCTCTACGACGCCATCGAGGCCGCCAAGGCCGTCACCGACAAGCCGTCGTTCATTCGCCTCACCACCATCATCGGCTGGCCGCTGCCCAAGAAGGCCGGCTCGCACGACGTGCACGGCTCGAAGCTCGGCGCCGAGGAGATCTCGGGGCTGAAGAAGGAGCTCAACTTCGTCGACGAGCCTTTCGCCGTGGACGAGGCCGCCGTCGCGCACGCCACCGAGAACGCCGCCGCCCGCTCGAAGGCCGCCCGCGCGGCCTGGGACGAGAAGTTCGCCGCCTGGCAGCAGGCCAACCCCGACAAGGACGCCCTGCTCACCCGCATTCGCAACCACGAACTGCCCGAGATCGAGATCGCCGAGTTCGCTCCCGGCAAGAAGGCCACCCGCAGCGCCTCGGGTGAGGTGCTCAACCAGCTGGCCGCCCAGGTGCCCGAGCTGTGGGGCGGTTCCGCCGACCTCGCCGGCTCGAACAACACCACCATGAAGGGCGAGCCCTCGTTCCTGCCGACCGAGCGTCAGAGCCACGAGTTCTCGGGCAACCCGTACGGACGAACCCTGCACTTCGGCATCCGCGAGCACGCCATGGGCGGCATCGTCAACGGCATCGCCCTGTCGGGTCTGACGCGCCCCTACGGTGGCACCTTCCTGGTGTTCTCCGACTACATGCGCCCCGCCGTGCGACTGGCCGCGCTGATGAAGGCCCCGTCCATCTTCGTGTGGACCCACGACTCCGTCGGCGTCGGCGGAGACGGACCCACCCACCAGCCGATCGAGCACGTGGCCTCGCTGCGGCTGATCCCCGGCCTCGACGTGGTGCGCCCCGGCGACGCCAACGAGGTGGCCGTGGCCTGGAAGCAGGCGCTGGAGCACCGGGATCGTCCGACCGCCCTGATCCTGTCGCGCCAGGACCTGGAGATCTTCGACCGCTCCGGCGAGGGCTGGGCCCCGGCCTCGGAGGCCACCAAGGGTGCCTACGTGCTGAAGGAGGCCTCGGCCGAGCCGAAGCTGATCCTGATCGCCACCGGCTCCGAGGTCGAGCTGGCCGTCGCATCGGCCGCCTCGCTCGAGGCGCAGGGCATTGCGACCCGCGTCGTCTCGATGCCGTGCCAGGAGTGGTTCGACGCGCAGGACGAGGCCTACCGCGAGCAGGTGCTGCCCACGTCGGTGACCGCCCGCGTCTCGATCGAGGCCGGCGTCGGCAACGGCTGGCAGAAGTACGTGGGTGCCCAGGGAGCCTCGGTCTCGATCGAGACCTTCGGAGCCTCGGCGGACGGTGCCAAGATCTTCGAGGAGTTCGGCTTCACCGTCGACCACGTCGTCGAGGTCGCCCAGTCGGTGCTGAGCTGATCGCCGCAGCGAGTTCACTCCCGACGATGGCCCGATCCTGACTGACACCACCATCGCCAGCCGCCCACCCCGGCCGGGAAGCTCCGCGAGTTCGCGGGCCTTCCTGGCCGGGGTGGGCGCGTATGTGCTCTGGGGGGTGTTCCCGCTGTTCTGGGCACTGCTGGGCGACGCGAATCCGATCGAGACGCTGGCCGAGCGCTTCCTGTGGTCGGCCCTGTGGACGGCGCTGTTGCTGGTCGTGCTCAGGCAGGGATTCTCGTGGCTCCGCCCGGCGCTCGCCGGTGGGCAGTGGGTGCCGCTGCTGCTGGCCTCGATCGTGATCGCGGTCAACTGGGGCATGTTCATCTTCGCCGTGCAGACCGGCCACACGGTCGAGAGCTCGCTCGGCTACTTCATCAACCCGCTGCTCAACCTCGTGTTCGGGCGGGTCTTCTTCGGGGAGCGCCTGGATCGGTGGGGCTGGGCCGGTGCCCTGTCGGCCCTGGTCGGCGTGGTGGTGATCAGTTGGGGCAGCTGGCACACCGTCTGGATCTCCCTGCTGCTCGCCGCCTCGTTCGGCATCTACGGAGTGCTCAAGAAGCGATCCCAGGTGCCCGCCCTGCAGGGGCTCTTCCTCGAGTCGAGTTTCATGAGCCCGGTGGCGCTCGTGGTGATCATCGTGCTGGCCGTGACCGGGCGTGGTCACTTCGGCGGCCACCTCACCTGGTTGTTCGTCATCTCGGGGCTGGTCACCGCGATCCCGTTGTGGCTGTTCGCGCTGGCCGCCCGGGGAATGCCGCTCGGACTGCTCGGCATGCTGCAGTTCATCGGCCCCACGCTGCAGTTGATCATCGGACTGCTGGTCTTCAAGCAGCAGATCTCGTGGGTGTGGTGGATCGGTCTGCCGCTGGTGTGGGTCGGGTGTGGGCTCTACCTGGTGGGTGTGCTCGGACGACGCCCGCGCCCGGCCCGGGTCGCCGCGCGCGCCTGACGCCCGCCCTTCCGCTCTCCCACCCCACGTCCCACCCCACTTCGGTTCTGGCCCCTTCCTTCGGGCGGCGCGCTGGCCGACAATGGTGGGCATGGTGGCGTGGCGCCCGGACGAGCGCCTGCAGGGCCTCGTCGACACAGAACTCGCCGCAGCCCTGGATGAGGCCGCGGCCGGTCATCGTGCGGCCCTGATCGGTGCCTGGCTGCGCCAGCTGGGCCTCGTGGCCAGCAGGGTCACGCCGGTGCGGGTCGTCACCAGGTTCGGCGAGGGCGTGGCCCGGCTGCAGTTCGCCGATCATTCGGCGATCCTGGTCGATGCCCACGGTCCGCAGACGCGGGTCGGCGAGCTGGCGATGGCGGTCGCCCGTCAGCGGCCCGTCACCGTGGTCGCGGCCCGCTGCGACGACGACGGCGTGGTCGCCCGCTTCGAGTGGCCCGGTCACACCCTCGACGTGCGGGTGCTGGGGATCGACCAGGCGCCCTGACCGCGCGCCACACCTTTTCCTTCGGGACTGGGCGGCGCGTCAGGTGGTGCGTGGCACCAGACAGGCCAGCAGGGCCTCGGCCTTGAGGTGCATCTCGGCCACCTCCTCGTCCGGGTCGGAGAGGGCGGTGATGCCCGCACCGACACCGATCCAGGCGGCGTCCTCGTCGGCCACCACGCTGCGGATCACCATGGCGGCCTCGCAGTGGTCGGCCTGGAAGATGCCGAAACACCCCGAGTAGATGCCGCGCGGCCACGGCTCCAGGGTCCGCAGGATCTCGACCGCCCGCCGCTTCGGAGCGCCGGTCATCGAGCCCGCCGGGAACAGCGCCGCGATGGCGTCGACCGTGCCCAGCCCGTCGCGCAGTCGTCCCGACACCGTCGACACCAATTGGTGCACCGTCGGGTAGGAGTGCACCGCGAACAGTTCCTCGACCTGCACACTGCCGGGTCGACACAGCTGGCCCAGGTCGTTGCGGCACAGGTCGACGATCATCAGGTTCTCGGCGCGCTCCTTCGGGGACGCGGCCAGCTCGGCCGCCAGGGCCGCGTCGATGGCCGGGTCGGGGTCCCGGCGCCGGGTGCCCTTGATGGGTGAGGTGGTGGCGACCCCGTCGTGCACGCTCAGGAAGGTCTCCATCGAGGCCGAACTCAGGGTGGTGCCGTTGATCCGCAGCAACCCGCCGCGCGGCACCGGGCTCGCATTCCTGAGCCGCAGGTGCGAGGCGAAGGCGTCGATGGGGCGGGTCGTCCACAGCGTCGTGGTGAGGCAGAGCACCCAGGCGTCGCCGGCGACGATGTGCTCGATGCAGTCGGCGATGCGGGCCCGCAGGTGCTCGTCGGAGTCCCCGGGCAGCACCGCCACCGAGCTCTCCGGGGTCGGCGTCGCGGGCTCGTCGACCCGGGCGCCCGCGAGCGTGCTCGCGGGTGGGGTCCACGCCCGTGAGGGTAAGCTGGCGTGCAGCGTGGTGGTGCCGTCGGGTCGAATCACCGCCCACTGGTCGAGCGCCACCAGCGAGACCGGCGGGTGCCGGGGCGCCTCGCCACGGGGCAGGTCGAGCAGGTCGGCGCCGGCCTCGTAACCCAGCCAGCCGACCCACGCTCCGAGATCGCCGCCGACGATCGCCCGGAAGGCAGCGAAGTCGGGTGCGAGCAGGCTGGTGCCGCCGATCCCGATCAGGTGGGTGCCCCCGTCGGAGGAGTCCAGCCAGACGACGTCGAGCGACCAGTCGTTCCACCAGTGCTGGGCCAGCGCGACCGGGTCGAGCGGTGCGTGCGGGGCCGACCAGCCCGCGGTCACCCAATCGAAGGCTCCAGAGCCGAGTGGCCCAGAACCGAATGGCTGGGCGTCGCCGGGTCGGGGAGTCATAGGTTGGATCCTATGAGTCCCGACACGCTGGTGGCCGATTCGTTTCTGGTCGACCATGGACGAGTCCTGCGGCTCGACGCCCATGCCGAGCGCTTCGCGCGGGCCGCGGCCGAGCTGGGGTTCTCGTCCGATCGGGCAGCGCGGTCGCTCGTCGAGCTGGCCAGGCGGGTGCCGACCACCGGGGTGTGGTTCCCGCGCATCGACCTGCTGGCCGACCACACTCTCGAGACTCAGGTGCGACCGGCGTCCGAGCGTGGGGGAGCGGTGCGGCTGCTGACGGCGGCCCATGACCCCCGCAGTCGCCCCGGGGTGAAGGGTCCCGACCTGGTCGCCGGGGCCACCCTTCGCGAGCAGGCGCGGGCACTGGGTGCCGACGAGGCCGTGATCACCACCGACGGGTGGGTGTGTGACGGCGCGCTCAGCGCCCTGGTCTGGTGGCGGGGGGACGCGCTGCACCTGCCCGACCCGGCGCTGACCCGGGTGCCGTCGGTGACCGCGGGCTGGCTGGCCGACCGGGTCGCCGCCGACGGGGGCACCGTCTCGTGGGTGCGGGCGCGTCCGGACGACCTCGCGGGCGCCGAGGTCTGGGTGCTGAGTGCCCTGCACGGGCCGCGCGCGGTGGTCGAATGGATCGACGGGCCGGCGGTCACCAGCTCGGACGATCGCCTGCGCCTCTGGGCCGATCGGCTCCAGGGAGCCCGCATGTCGGTCAAGCAACTTGCTTACCCTAACTAACCATCTAGAATGAGGGGCAGCACCCGAACCACTCCGCCCGGAGGAGCCCCATGGCAGACCGCGTCCGCACCTTCGCGAGTTTTGCCCTCTTCAACTACCGACTCTTCTGGCTGGGTGCGCTGGTCAGCAACGTGGGGGGCTGGATGGCTCGCGTGGCCCAAGACTGGCTGGTGCTCACGCAACTCACCGATCACTCGGCCCAGGCGCTCGGCATCGTCACCGCGCTGCAGTTCCTGCCGATTCCGCTGATCGCACCGATGGCCGGCGCCCTGGCCGACCGCTACTCCAAGCGCAAGCTGCTGATCCTCACCCAGGCGGCCCTGGGGGCCACCGCGTTCGGGCTGTGGATCCTGGTCGCCACCGACGTCGTGCAGTTGTGGCACGCCTTCGCGTTCGCCTTCCTGCAGGGAGTGGCGAGCGCCTTCGACATGCCGGTGAGGCAGGCCTTCGTGTCCGAGATGGTGCCCCAGCGACTGGTGTCGAACGCCATCGGGCTCAACTCGGCGCAGTTCAACGGCGCCCGCCTGCTGGGCCCCGGCGTCGCCGGCTTCGTGATCGCCTGGTTCGGCATCGCGCCGGCCCTGCTGATCAACGCGGTCAGCTTCGTCGCGGTGATCGCGGCCCTGTGGTTCATGCGCTCCGACCAGCTCATGCCTCGTCCGAAACCGGTGGGCAAGGGCACGGTGCGCGAGGGTGTCGCCTACGTGCGCAGTCGGCCCGACATCCTGCTGATCCTGGGGATCATCTTCATCTTCTCGACGTTCGGCATGAACTTCCAGATCACCAACGCCCTGATGGCGACGACGGTCTTCGGCAAGGGCGCCAGCGAGTACGGCATGTTGGGCTCGGTGATGGCCATCGGCACCCTGGCGGCGGCCTTCATGGCGGCCCGCCGTGCCCGCCCCCGGCTGCGCTGGCTGCTGTTGGGCGTGTTCGGCTTCGCCGCCTTCACCGCGGCGGCCGCACTGGCCCGCAGCTACCTGTTCTTCGCCACCATGCTGGTCGGCGTGGGTGTCTGCTCGCTGACCGTGATGACCTCGTGCAATGCCACGGTGCAATTGGCGGCCGACCCCGCCCTGCGAGGCCGGGTGATGGCCGTCTACATGGCCGTCAACATGGGCGGCACGCCGATCGGATCGCCGATCATCGGTTGGATCGGTGACCACTGGGGCGCCCGCTGGACGCTCGGGATCGGCGCCGCCGCCACCTTCGCGGTGGCCGTGGTCGCCAGCATCTACGTGATCGTGCACGACCGGTTGAGGGTGCGTCTGGAGACCGCCTGGCCGCCCCGTCTGCTGGTCAACCGACCGGACGAGGAGGCCGGGGTGGCCGCCGCGGTCGACCCCGACCCGCAGGCCCGGGTCGCCTGACCGATCCGCGACGGCCTACACACTTCTACAAGCAGGCTCCACCGACCCCCTGTTTCAGGGGGTGGCCCGAGCCACGGTGTAGAAGTTTGTCAATCGGACGTGGGGGGCGAGGTTCCCATCCGTCCTGCCCACCCTGAGTTCACCCCGAGTCGCCAGCGTCACCACCGATTCGCGACGTTGGTCGCTCCGGTTCGTCGGACTTGCTTCCTACAGTGGGGGGCATGGACCTGATCGCAGCAGCCCGTGACCTCCGCGCCCGCACCACCGGGCCCGTCATTCTCGAGATCGACCTCGCCCGCGGCATCACCGTGGCCCCGCCCGACAACCCGTTGGCCGCCCTGCGGTCACTCAATGCCGCGACGATGGGCGCCGTCCGCGAGGGGCTCCGGCAGGGCAAGACCGACCCCCGGGTGAAGGCACTGGTCGTGCACGTCGCGCCCTCGGGTCTGGGGCTCGCGGACCTGCAGAATCTGGGCGACCTGATCGCCGACTTCGGTGAGAGCAAGCCGACCATTGCCTGGACCCAGACGTTCGGTGAGATGGGCAACTCGCTGCCGCTGGTGGCCCTGGCCAGTCGCGCGAAGACCGTGTGGGTGCAGCCCTCGGGCATGGTCTTCCTGGGTGGACTGCACCTGTCGATCACCCTGCTGCGCGGGCTGTTCGAGAAGGTCGGTGTCACCCCCGAGTTCGGGCAGCGCAAGGAGTACAAGTCGGCCGCCGAGCAGTACGCCGGCACCAAGGTCAGCAAGGCCAACCGCGAGATGATGCAGCGGCTGGCCGACTCGGTCGTCGAGCAGTGCATGGCCCAGATCGCGGCGGGTCGCGGCCTGGAGGTCGCCGACGTGCGCTCCGCGATGGACGAGAGCCCGCTGACCGTCGAGCGGGCCGTCGAGCTCGGCCTCGTCGACAAGGTCGGCTACCGGGACGAGGTCTACGCCGAACTCTTCGACGAGCTGCGACTCGACCGTCACGCCCTGCAGTTCGTGCACCGCTACGACGCCAAGGTGCAGCGCCGCGAACTGAAGCGTCAGCTGCTCGATCGCAACGCCCCGCAGATCGGCATCGTCACCCTGCGCGGCCCAATCGTCACCGGGCGGGGCGCTCCCGGGGGCCCCGGCGGCCAGCAGGCCGGGGGAGACGTGGTCGCCGAGCACCTGCGGGCCGCCAGCCGCGACGACAAGATCAAGGCCGTCGTGCTGCGCATCGACTCGCCCGGTGGTTCCGCGGTGGCCTCCGACACCATCTGGCGCGAGGTGCACCGCGTGCGCGAGTCGGGTCGTCCGGTGGTGGCCCTGATGGGCAACGTCGCCGCGTCGGGTGGCTACTACGCCGCCATGGGCGCCGACGAGATCGTCGCCGCACCCTCGACGCTCACCGGGTCGATCGGCGTGCTCGCCGGCAAGCTGGTCACCCTCGGGTTGTACGACAAGCTCGCGCTCAAACACGAGGGCATCAGCTCGGGCCCCAAGGCCGACATGTTCGCCTCGGACAGCCACTTCTCCGAGGACGACTGGGCCACGCTGAACACCTGGCTCGACGTGATCTACGAGCAGTTCACCAGCAAGGCGGCGGCCGACCGCGGCATGGACCCGGCCGACCTCGAGAAGGTGGCCCGCGGACGAGTCTGGACCGGCGCCGACGCCCTCGAGCGCGGGCTCATCGACCACCTCGGAACGCTGGAGACCGCCGTGCAGCGGGCCGCCGACCTCGCCGATGTCGACCGGGAGCAGGCCGTGCTCCGCACCGTGCCCGCCCTGGGCATGCTCGAGCAGTTCGTGCCGGCGGAGTCGTCCGAGTCGGGTGGGCGGCCGCAGATGGCAGTGTCGGACGGCCCGGAGGCCCTGCTGCCCAGGGCGATTCGGGCCCTGGGGCTGGGCGGCGAGTGGGCGCAGCTGGCCGGTCCGTTGGCCCTGCCGTGGCGCTTCGACGTGCGCTGATGTCGACCCCGCACGAGGGTGCTGCGCACCCGGTGGTCATCGACGTCATCTCCGACATCCAGGGTCGCCTCGACCACCTCGCGGCCGCCCTCGACCTGTTCGGTGCCGCCGACGTACCGGGCGGGCGTGCCGACCACCTGGTGGTCGTGGGCGACCTGGTCGACCACGGTCACGAGGCCGAGTACGCGGAACTCTTCTCCGTGTTCGGAGCTCGAGCGTTGCCACCGATGACCTGCACCATCGGCAACCACGAGTTCTACAACGACTCCGACTCGGACGCCTCCATCGAGCGCTTCCTGCGCTGGACGGGTGAGGCAGCGGTGTGGGGGTCGGCACACATCCCGGGCGTCGACGCCATCGTCCTGGGAACCCTGGACGGGTCGGGCACCGGCGGCCACGACGTCCATCTGGGGCCCGACCAACTGGCGTTCGTCCGGTCGTCGGCGAACGAGCCGACGACCCGCCCGCTGATCGTGTTCACCCACCAGCCGCTGCCGAACACGGTGTCTGGCACCCGCCCCGACCAGGCGTGGGCGACCTACGTCGACGACCACGCCGAGGCGGACGACCTGCGCCGGGCCCTGTCGGGACGGCGACCGGTGTTGCTGGTGACCGGCCACACCCACTGGGGACTGCACCGGGACGACTGGTTGGTGCGGGTCGAGGACACCCCCGGGGGCGCCGGCTTCTGGGCCGTCAACACGGGTGCGGTCATGAACGAGTACGGCCAGGCCGCCGATGGCACCGAGGCACTCATCGACGAGGAGGCCCACACGGGTCTGCGGCTGTTCGTCGAGTCCGACCGGGTGCGCCTCGAGGCCTGGGACGCCCGCAGTGGGCGGCTGCTGCACGAGTCCATCGTTCCCTCGTTGGCCAGCGTTCCCTCGCTGGCCAGCGTGCCCCCGTCGGGGACGGCGGCTCAGAAGTAATCGCGAATGTGGCCCTGGCGACCGCCGAAGGCCGCCGACCAGGTGGGATAGGTGTTCGTGGCGCCCCCGGAGGCCAAGCCGGCACCGACGATGTTCCACAGCGACTGCGATCCAGCGAACAACAGCGACAGCCCGCGCGGGGTGAACTCCACGGGGCTGAGGCGCTTGGAGTGGGCACCGAGTCGTCCGATGCGGGTGACGGTCGCGTGCCCGTCCTCCAGACGCAACTTCCAGTCGCCGGTGACGGTGTCGACGACGTCGTCCACCACCCGGAAGGGCAACTCGCAGTCCAACCCCTCGGGCCACACCCGGGGCACCAGCGCGGCGCGCAGGTTCAGCACCTTCACCATGTAGGGGAATCGCTCGGTCACCTGCCAGGTGGCGGCGGGGTGCACGAGTCGCAGGCCGTCGTCGCCCGAGGTGCGGAAGACCGCGTGTGGCACGACGGCGGCGTTCGTGCCGAACATGGCCAACAGGGCCTGCGTGCCCGCGGACGACTGGGAGACGAACTCGCGAACCGCCAGTTCGGCGCCCTCCCCGTAGCCCGAGCCGCGATTCCAGCGGGCATAGGCCACCGGCACGCCGTCGACTTCCGCCACCGAGGTGCCGGTGTGGGCCTTCAGCCACTTGCCGGGCTTGCTGGCATACAGCGGCCCGACCCGGTCGATCGGGCCGTTCTGCTGGCTCGCCCAGCGCCGGTACAGGTTCTCCAGAGCGGCGACGTCGTCCTCGACCGCGCGGCGCACGGTGACCCCCTCGGGTGCCCGCAGGCTGGCAAGCTCGGCCAGCGGCACGCGCACCCGGGTGAGTTCGGCGGCGAGTTCGAAACCGAACCCCCGGTAGATGCCGTTCGCGGTCGGGAACAGCGTCGCGACGACGGCGCCCCGCTCGCGTGCCCGCGCGAGCGCGGTCGTGAGCAGCGGACGAAGCACCCCCCGGCCGCGGTCCTCCATGGCGGTGGTGACACTCATCACCCCGGCCGTGGGCAGGTCGACGCCACCCCAGAACGACGAGATGTCGCGCACCCCGGCTCGTCCGATCTGGCGGTCGCCGTCGAACGCGCCGTGCCAGTGGGTGGGGGGTCGCGAGATCTGGCTGGTGTTCTTCTTGGTGACCGGCGAGCCGAAGGCCTCATGGCGCAGGGCCTGCGAGGAGGCGGCGTCGGCGTCGGTCAACGGACGAACGGTGACGGGCATGGGGGCCAGTCAACCACTGTTGGGGTCGCGGGCGGGGGTGTCCGGGTCGCTTCCCGGCGCGGGTGACTGCCCTCGATTGGGGGCTCGACCTGCGGCCACGTAGAATCAGCGCGACCCACCCCCACCAGCGCCCGAGGATGCCCGTGTCCCAGCAACAGGACGAGTCCCAGCTCCACGACCAGTCAGACCTCGACGACGTCGACCAGGAGTCCCCGCGGCGCGACCGCCGCGGAGCGATCGCCGCGGCCGTGGTCGGTGGTCTGGTGGTGCTCGCCGGTGGCGCCTACGTCACGGGGTACTTCATGGCCGGTGACAAGACCCCTCGGAACGCGACGGTGCAGGGGATCGCGATCGGCGGCCTCACCTCCGACGAGGCCCAGCAGAAGCTGCGCGGTGCCATCGCCCCGAAGGCCGAGGCGGCCATCACCCTCCAGGCAGACGGCAAGCAGGCCGCCATCAAGCCGGCCGAGGCGGGGCTCGTGGTCGACTACGCCAAGACCGTCGAGGCCGCCGGGGCCGGACGATCCTGGAACCCGAACCACATCGTGCAGGTGCTCAGCGGCGGCGGTGACCTCGAGTTGGTCACCACCACGGACGACGCCAAGCTGGCGGCGGCGGTCAAGGCCGCAGCGCCGACGTTCGCAGTGCAGGCGAAGAACGCCGACCTGACGCTCACCGCCGGTAAGGCGCAGGTCACCGAGGGCGTCGACGGCAAGGCCCTCCAGGTCGACCAGGCCACCGCGGGGGTCAAGCAGGCCTGGCTGAAGGAGACCTCGGTGGCGGCCCCGATCGCCACCACGGCGCCCGAGATCACCACGGCCGCCGTCACCAAGGTCGCCGATGAGCAGCTCAAGCCCGTGCTGTCGGGCCCGATCCCGCTGAAGACCAAGGATGGTCAGGCGTTCGAGGTGCCGCTGAAGGCGATCGTCGACTCGACCACGCTCACCAAGTCGGGCACCACCTTCGCGGTCGCCACCGACATGAAGAAGCTGTTCGCGGCGTCGAAGGCCTCCATCGACGCACTCAAGTACGAGCAGGGACGCGACGCCAAGATCCAACTGCAGGGCGGCAAGCCCGTGGTCGTCCCCTCGGTCGACGGGCTCGGGGTCAGCGAGGCCAACTTCACCAAGGCCGTGCAGCCCGTGCTCGCCAAGACCGGCGCCGAGCGCACCGCCACCGTCGAGGTGACCAAGGTGCCGGCGAAGTACACCACCGCCGACGCCCAGAAGGCCGGCGTGAAGGAGGTCACCGGCGAGTTCACGACGCAGTTCCCCTACGCCGAGTACCGCAACGTGAACCTCACCAGGGCCGCCGCTGGCATCAACGGCACCTACCTGAAGCCCGGCGACACCTTCAGCCTCAACAAGGTGTTGGGGGAGCGCACCGCCGCCAACGGCTACATCGACGGCTACGTCATCGAGGGCGGCGTGCTCAAGAAGGAGGTCGGCGGCGGCGTCTCGCAGTCGGCCACCACCACCTTCAACGCCGCGTTCTTCGCGGGGCTCGAAGACGTCGAGCACCACCCGCACACCCTGTACTTCCCGCGCTACCCGGCCGGCCGTGAGGCCACCGTCTACTACGGGGCGCTCGACCTGCAGTTCAAGAACAACACCAAGTACGGCGTGCTGATGCAGGCCTACGTGCAGAAGGCCGCCCCGGGGCAGCAGGGGTCGATCACCGTCAAGGTGTGGTCGACCAAGACCTACGAGGTGAAGTCCTCGGCGCTGAACAAGTCGAACTTCACCACCGGCACCACGCGGATCTCGAAGGATCCCAAGTGCGAGTACCAGGCACCCATCCAGGGCTTCGACGTCAACTACCAGCGGCTCTTCTACCAGGGCGGGGCGCTCGTCCGCACGGAGAGGTTCTTCTGGCGGTACAGCCCCGGCGACGAAATCAAGTGCGCCTGAGTCGACCCCTGGGATCGGGCGTTCACTCCCCGGAACGCCGACTGCCGCGGGCGTCGTCCGCGCGCTAGAGTCGTGACTCGACGAGCACGAAACGGAAGGGAACTCTCGTGACCTACATCATTGGCGCCGCCTGCGTTGACATCAAGGACCGGGCCTGCGTCGAGGAGTGTCCGGTCGACTGCATCTACGAGGGCAACCGCATGCTCTACATCCACCCCGAGGAGTGCGTGGACTGTGGGGCCTGTGAGCCGGTGTGCCCCGTCGAGGCGATCTACTACGAGGACGACGTTCCCGCCGACCAGAAGCAGTTCTACGACGTGAACGTGCAGTTCTTCGACGACCTGGGTTCGCCCGGTGGTGCCTCCAAGCTGGGCGCCATCGACAAGGACCACCCGGTCGTCGAGGCCATGGCCCCGCAGGGGGAGTGACCCGGCCGGGTGAAGCCTCTGCTCTCGAGCCGCCTGCCCGACTTCCCGTGGGACACGATCGCGGCCGCCAAGGCCCGCGCCGGCGAACACCCTGACGGGATCGTGGATCTGTCGGTGGGCACGCCCGTCGACCCGACCCCCGCGGTCGCCCGCGACGCGCTCGCGGCCGCCTCGGATGCCCACGGGTACCCCCAGGTCTGGGGGACGCCCGGGCTGCGGCAGGCGATTATCACCCATCTGCGCACCCGCTGGGGCGCCGGCGACCTGACCGAACACCAGGTGATGCCGGTGATCGGCACCAAGTGGCTGGTGGCCTGGCTACCGACGCTGCTGAACCTGGGCGCCGGTGACGTGGTGGTCATTCCCACCACGGCCTACCCGACCTACCGCGTGGGCGCCGAACTCGTCGGTGCCACGGTCGTCGAGTCCGACGACCCGTCGTCGCTGCCCGAGGGCACCCGGCTGGTGTGGATCAACTCGCCGGCCAACCCGCATGGGGCGATCCTGTCGCGTGACGAGCTCGCGGCCTGGATCACGGCGGCTCGGTCGGCCGGTGCCGTGCTGGCCTCGGACGAGTGCTACGGCGAGTTCGCCTGGGAGGCCGAGGCCACCTCGGTGCTGGACGACGGCCTCAACGGTGGCTCCGTCGACGGACTGCTGGCCGTGATGTCGACCTCCAAGGAGTCGAACCTCGCCGGTTACCGTGCGGGATTCGTGGCGGGGGACGAGGCACTCGTCCGCGAACTGCTCGCCCTGGGCAAGCACACCGGCATGATGCTCGGGTCACCGACCCTGGCTGCCATGCAGGCCGTGCTCTCCGACCGGGCACACGTGGCCGAGCAGCGGGAACGCTACCTGGCCAGGCGCCGGGTGCTGCGGGAGGCGCTGGAGGGGGCCGGGTTCACCGTCGACCACTCCGAGGGCTCGCTCTACCTGTGGTCGACCCGCGGCGAGGACTGCCGGGCCACGCTCGACTGGCTTGCCGAGCGCGGCATTCTGGCGGCGCCCGGTGACTTCTACGGCGAGGCCGGTCGCCGGCACGTGCGCATCGCGCTCACCGCGACGGACGAACGCATCGCCGCCGCGGTTGAGCGACTTGGCCGCTGACGCGAGCTTGGTGCGACCGGGGCGTGCGGCTCAGACGCTGAGTTCGGCGATCCGAACGACGCGTCCCTCACGGGCCGAGATCTGGGCCGCCTCGACGATCTGTGCCGTCCGCAGACCGACGTGACCGTCGGGAGCGGGGGAGGGCACGTCGTCCCCGGCAAGCCGTGACCGCACGGCCCCGACGAAGGCCGCCAACAGGGAGTCGTCGGTGTTGGTGCCGAACGGCAGCCAGAAGTCGCGTCCGCCCGCCGTGCCGTCCCAGCCGCCGACCCGCTGCGCGAACGGGTTGATCTCGATCACGCCGTCGGTGCCGGCCAGTTCGAGGGTGACGCCGCCCCAGGTGGGGGCATCCTTCGGCACGCTCCACGAGCAGTCGATGGTGGCGACCAGACCGTTCTCGTACGAGATGGTGACCAGCCCGCCGGTCTCGCTCAGCACACCCTCGAGTTCGGCGTGCATCAGCTGGTTCTTGACGGCATGCACCGATGCGGGACGATCGCCGGTCAGCCAGTCGAGCAGTTCGGCGACGTGCACCGTGTGGTCGACGAGCGCACCGCCGCCCGACCACTGCGGGTCGAGGAACCAGCGGCGCACGCCCACGGGGCAGTAGCCGTTGTTGGTGCCGACCGCCCCGATCACGGTACCGAGCCGGCCGTCGGCGATGGCCTGCTTGGCCTGGGTGACGGTGGGCGAGAAGTGCACCGGGTAGGCCGTCATCAGGAGCACGCCGGCAGCCTCGCAAGCCGCGATCATGGCGCTGGCGTCGGCGGCGTTCACCGCCAGGGGCTTCTCGCAGAGCACGTGCACCCCGTGGGCGGCCGCCAGCTCGGTGTCGCGGCGATGCCGGGTGTTCTCGGAGCAGATCACCACCGCGTGGGGGCCCCACGCGAACAGTTCGTCGTAGGTGTCGACGTGGGCCACGCCCAACTGGGCGGCCAGGTCGGCACCACGCACCTCGTGGTCGGCCGACGAGACCCGGTCGGGATCGCAGGCGAGCAGTTCGACTCCCATGGCCTGCAACAACTGCACGTAGCCGGCGGCGTGGGTGTGCGCGAACGACATCACACCGATCTTGAGCGCGGTCATCACAGGGTTCCCTTCACGAAGGCCTGGAAGTCAACAGGTTCGCCGGTCTCGGCGCTGAGCTGGGCCGCCTCGGCGAGGGCGACGGCGACCAGGCCGTCGTCCGTACTGACCCCGGCGGGCTCACCGGTGCGCCAGGCTCGCACGAAGTCGGCGATCTCGGCGGCATAGGGGTCGGCTGTGAAGCTGGTCACGCCGACCGGGCGGTTCGAGGTGTCCTCGGGCACCCGGGTGAGCCGGTAGCCGACCTCCTCGCGGGAGTCGTAGCGCAGGGTGCCGGTGGTTCCCGAGATCTGGAAGGTGTACCAGAACGGCGCCCCGGGCACGGTCCACAGCCCCCGGCAGTGGCTGATCGCGCCGCTGGTGTGGGTGAGCACCACGTGCGCGGTTTCGGTCGGGTGCGGGTCGCTGCCGGTGCGGCGCTGGGCGTAGACCGTGGCGACGGGGCCGGCCAGCCAGGCGGCCTGGTCGAGGTCGTGGATCATCAGATCCATGGTGATGCCGCCCGACTGCACGGGGTCGGAGTACCAGCCGCGGTCGAACGGGTAGGGCACGGCGCGGGTGAACCGCAGCACGGCGAGGTCGCCGAGGCCCCCGGCAGCCACCGTCGTGTGGGCGGCCGCGTACTGGGGGAACCAGCGCACCACGTGGGCCGGGAACACGCGTCGTCCGAGCTCGTCGGCCAGCGCCACGAGGCGGCGACCATCGGCGGTCGTGCGCGTCAGCGGCTTCTCGCAGACCACGTCCTTGCCGGCCCGCAGTGCCCGCTCGACCAGGTGGGCATGCTCGGGGGTGGGGGTGATCACGCAGATCAGGTCGGAGGTCTCGAGCAGCGCCTCGTAGGTGTCGACCACGGGCACCCCGTAGGTCTCACGGAATGCCTCGGCTCCCTCGAGTGCGTGCACCTGCAACCTGGCGCCCTCGATTGCCTGCCAGGCGGCCGCATGGGCGCTGGAGATGCCTCCGGCACCCACCAGCCCGACCGTGAACTCCGTCATCTGCACTCCTCGCGCCCGCTGTCGGTTCGCCGACCCTCCAACTACACACCCATCCAACCGGTGCGCGGCGTCGCTGTCTCGTCATGGTCGCGGGCCGGACGAGATCGCTCAGGACGAGGTTTCGGTTGGCTGGGGAGTCGACGAGGAGACCGTGAGCGTGGCCGCGTCGGCGGGCAGGGTGGCCGAGGCCGAACTGTCACTCCACGATGCCAGGGCGGCCCCGTCGTGCTGCCATTGCTGGCCACCCGCCGACACGTGGCTGATCGGCGTCTCGTCGATGGTGGCCAGACTGAGGTTGACCGCGGCCCACATCAGTTGAGGGCTGGGTGCGGTGATCGTCCACTGGTCGCCGGTGCGCTTCAGGGTGACCTTGCCCTTGAGCCCGGTCGCGAAGATCTGGGTGATGATCTGCGGCTCGGCGGTCTCGGGCGCATCGCGATTCAGGCAGCTGAACGCCCCCGGCGAGTTCCCCGTCAGGGCGCTCGCCAGCGCCTTCGCGTTGTCGACGTGCTTGCGATAGCCGTCGGGCACGCCAGAGCGTTGCACCTTCTGCGCGACGTCGTTGATGTCGCCGGTCTGCCAACCCGACACCTTGACCAGGTGCTCGTAGAACTTCCCGGACGAGTACCACGGGTCCATGATCTGCTCGACCGTGCCCCAGCCCTGCGAGGGTCGCTGCTGGAACAGCCCCACCGAGTCGCGGTCGCCGTGGTCGAGGTTGCGCAGGCTCGATTCCTGCATGGCGGTGGCCAGCGCGATCGACGCGGCGCGGGCCGGCAGCCCGCGTCGGATCGACTCGGCGACGATCACCGCCGCCCACTTCGACTGCTCGGGAGTCATGGTGTAGCTGACGTCGCCGACGGTGGCCACGCACTGGTTCGGGGGCAGCACCACACGAGGCTCGGGGCGGGGACGCTGCCGGACCCACTGGAAGACGGCGAACACCAGCACCGCCACGACCACCAGGATCACCCCGCAGCCCAGCAGCGGGGCCAACGTGGTCGACCGTGAAGGTTCGCCGCCGCCCCGGGGGCCGGTGGCGCCCGCCCGGTCGCTCATCCGTTCGCGTGCAGCATCGCGTTGAGCTCGACGGCGCCGCCGCTGCGGGGGAGCACCTCGACCGCACCGGTGACCGAGTTCCGGCGGAACAGCAGGTTGGATCCGCCCGACAGGTCGGAGGCCTTGACCTGAGTGCCGTCGGGTGCGGTGACCTTGGTACCCGCGGTCACGTAGAGCCCGGCCTCGACGACACAGTTGTCGCCCAGCGAGATGCCCAGACCCGACTCGGCCCCCAGCAGGCAGCCCTTGCCGATCGAGATGACCTGCTTTCCGCCGCCCGACAGCGTGCCCATGATGGAGGCGCCGCCGCCCACGTCGGAGCCGTCACCGACGACCACGCCCGCGCTGACTCGTCCCTCGATCATCGAGTGACCCAGGGTGCCAGCGTTGAAGTTGACGAAGCCCTCGTGCATCACCGTGGTGCCCTCGGCCAGGTGGGCACCCAGGCGTACCCGGTCGGCGTCGGCGATGCGGACGCCAACGGGGGTGACGTAGTCGACCAGGCGCGGGAACTTGTCGATGCCGAACACGGTGACGTGGCCGTGAATGCCACGCAGCGTCGCGCGGGTCTGCTCGAATCCCTCGACCGCGCACGGGCCCTGCGAGGTCCAGACCACGTTCGGCAGCACCCCGAAGAGGCCGTCGAGATTGAGGCCGTGGGGCGGCACGAGGGTGTGGCTCAGCAGGTGGAGCCGCAGGTAGGCGTCGCTGGTGTCGGCGGGGGGCTCGTCCAACGAGATGGTCGCGAGCAGCACCTCGAGGCGCACCCCGCGATCCTCGTCGGTGAGTTCGAGCTCGCTCAGCCATTCGGGGGCGGTGTCGCTGGGGTCGCCACCGAGCTGGGGGTTCGGGAACCAGGTGTCGAGCACTCGGTCGGTGGCCTCGTGCACGGTGGCGAGGCCCCAACCACAGGCGGTGCGGGGGGAGGCGGCGGTGGGCGCGTCGGTCATGCGGGCCATCGTATCGGGCGCCCTTCGGCGAATAGTGTGCAGAATGCGCACCCCAATCGGGGTTCGTTCCCCGGGTGGGACGTGAACGCCTGTTCAGGTGCGTGTTCTGCACACTCGGGCCGGCGCCGGCGGGGTCTGCGATCGCCGAGTTGCGTGGTCGTGCTCGCCCGGGCAACTAGGCTCGTGCCCATGGCAGACACCCACGCTCCCGTCGATCCCTCGTCCGATCTGGTCACCCTGCTGAGGGCGCTGGTCGACATCGAATCGGTGAGCGGCAACGAGCGCCGGATCGCCGATGAGATCGAGGGCGTGCTCCGCTCCCGCCCCCACCTCGAGGTGCACCGCGACGGCGACGCGGTGGTCGCCCGCACCACGCTCGGCCGCTCCGAGCGGGTGGTGATCGCGGGGCACATCGACACCGTTCCCGTGGCCGACAATCTGCCGAGCCGCCTCGACGGCGATCGCGTCTACGGCCGCGGCACGTGCGACATGAAGGGCGGCGTCGCCGTCGCCCTGAAGGCGGCCTGCGAGGTGGCCGAGCCGGTGCGCGACGTCACCTGGATCTTCTACGACCACGAAGAGGTCGAGTCGGCCAAGAACGGCCTCGGACGCCTCGGGCGCAACCGCCCCGACCTGCTCGAGGGCGCCTTCGCGGTGTTGATGGAACCCACGGGTGCCGTGGTCGAGGGCGGCTGTCAGGGCACCATGCGGTTCACGATCCGTACGAAGGGTCTGGCCGCCCACAGCGCCCGCTCGTGGCTCGGCCACAACGCCATCCACGACCTCTCCGAGGTGCTGGCTCGCATCGCGGGCTTCGAGGCACGCGAGATCGAGGTCGACGGCCTGCTCTACCACGAGGGGCTCAACGCGGTCGCCGTGCGCGGCGGCATCGCTGGCAACGTCGTGCCCGACTGGGCCGAGGTCGACGTCAACTACCGGTTCGCTCCCGACAAGACGGCGGACGAGGCCGATGCCCTGATGCGCTCGGTGTTCTCCGGCCTCGACTACCGCTGCGACGACCTCGCCGGGGGATCGCGGCCGGGCCTGAACGCCCCGGCGGCCGCCGCCTTCGTGGCCGCCGTCGGGGGCGCCCCGCGCGCCAAGTACGGCTGGACCGATGTCGCCCGCTTCTCGGAACTGGGCATTCCCGCGGTGAACTTCGGCCCCGCCGACCCCGGCAAGGCCCACGCAGACGACGAGTTCTGCCCGGTGGCCGACCTCGAGACCTGCCATGCGGCCCTCGTCCGCTGGCTGACCGCGAAGGAGCAGGCATGACCGACATGAACCGCGACCCCGACCTGGTCGACAACGCCCCTGGTCGCGGCCGCTCGGTCGTCCAGGGACCCGTGATCCGCCGCGGCGAGCAGGTGCAGGCCACCACCACCGACCAGCGACTGCTGCAGTCGGGTCAGGAATCGGCGTGGGTGCACGCCGACCCCTGGCGGGTGATGCGCATCCAGGCCGAGTTCGTGGAGGGCTTCGGCACGCTCGCCGACCTCGGGCCCGCGATCGCCGTCTTCGGCAGCGCCCGCACCCGCCCCGACCACCCGATGTATGCCGCCGCCGACCGCATCGGCTCCGAACTGGTGAAGGCCGGCTACGCCGTGATCACCGGCGGTGGCCCCGGCATCATGGAGGCCGCCAACAAGGGCGCCTCGTCCGCGCACGGCACCTCGGTCGGGTTGGGCATCGAACTGCCCTTCGAGTCGAGCCTCAACGAGCACGTCTCGCTGGGCATCAACTTTCGCTACTTCTTCGCCCGCAAGGTGATGTTCCTGAAGTACTCGCAGGGGTTCGTGGTGATGCCCGGGGGCATGGGCACCTTCGACGAGTTGTTCGAGGCCATCACGCTGGTGCAGACCCAGAAGATCGAGCACTTCCCGATCGTGCTGTTCGGCACCGAGTACTGGACCGGGCTGATCGACTGGCTGCGCTCGCAGACCCTGACCGGCGGCTACATCTCCGAGTCCGATCTCGACATGCTGATCGTCACCGACGACATCGACGAGGCCGTGGCCCACGTCACGGCGTGGGGGAGGGACTGATGGCCTGGGCGATCGCGGCGCTGGTCTTCGTGGTCGCCGGTCTCGCCTGGCTCGTGGCCGAGGGAGCCTTCGGCGAGCAGCCCGAGCACGTCGACGACCGCCCCGTGCCGCGCCTGCCGGCCGGCGACTTCACCACGGACGACCTCGCGGCGCTCCGGTTCGCGACCGTGCCTCGGGGCTACCACCCGGCCCAGGTTCGCCAGTTCCTGCAGCGCGTGCGCACCGGCCTCACGCCGGGGCAGGACGGGGCGGGTGTGACCGCCGCCGAGGTGAACGAATCGTCCTTCGACCTGGTGATGTTCGGGCTGTCGACGGCACAGGTCGACGAGGTGCTGGCGCGCCTGGCTCACCAGCTCTCCGGGCCCCGCGCGGGCGTCGAGGCACCCACATACGGCAGAATGGACGACGAACACCTGCCCGGAAGAAGTGAGGAAGTGCAGACATGGCAGCAATGAAGCCCCGCACCGGTGACGGACCCATGGAGGTCACGAAGGAAGGCCGCGGCATTGTCATGCGCGTGCCCGTCGACGGCGGCGGACGCCTCGTGGTCGAACTGAACCAGACCGAGGCCACCGACCTGCTCAACTGCCTCAAGGAGGTCGTGGGCTGAGGCCGCAGCCTCACCACTCAGCAACAACACGTGCCGCCAGGTTCGGGTCGCCCCAGGATTTCCAGGGTCGCACCCGAGTCTGGCGGTTCGTCGTTCCCGGACGAGCCTCAGCCCTGGCGTTCCCGGACGAGCCTCAGCCCTGGCGGCGAGCCGCCCGCCTGGCCCGCGCGGCCTCGTAGACCTCGACGGTCTGCCGGGCGATGGTCTCCCAGCTGAACTCGGCGATGCACCGCTCGCGACCAGCCCGGCCCATGGCGGCGGCCCGGTCGGGGTCAGCGGTGAGCTCGTTGACGCGGGCCGCGAACTGCGACTCGAAGTCGGCGACAGAACCGGCGTCGTCCGCCCGTGCCGGGTCGTAGGGCACCAGCAGCCCGGTCTCGCCGTCGACCACGACCTCGGGAATGCCGCCGACGGCCGAGGCGACCACCGCGGTCTCGCAGGCCATCGCCTCGAGGTTCACGATGCCGAGCGGCTCGTAGATCGAGGGGCAGGCAAAGACGGTGGCATGCGACAGCACCTGCCGAACCTCGGCACGGGGGAGCATGTCCTGCACCCAGACCACGCCGCCGCCCCGTTCGGCCTCGAGCACGCCGAAGGCCTCGTTGAACTCGGCGGCGATCTCGGGGGTGTCGGGGGCGCCGGCCAGCAGGATCACCTGGGTCTCGGGCGAGAACTGGCGGGCCGCCCGCACGAGGTGCACCAGCCCCTTCTGGCGGGTGATGCGCCCGACGAAGACCACGCTCGGGCGGGTGACGTCCATGCCGATCCGCGCGCACACGTCCGACTCGGTGACGGGGTGGAACTCGTCGGTGTCGATGCCGTTCTTGACCACGTGGATGCGTTCGGTCTCGACGAACGGGTAGGCCGCCTGGATGTTGGCGATCATGGCGGCCGACACCGCGATCACGGCGTCGGCATTCTCGTAGGCAGTCTTCTCGATCCACGACGAGACGCGGTAGCCGCCGCCCAGCTGTTCGATCTTCCACGGACGATCCGGCTCCAGCGAGTGCGCCGTCACGACCAGCGGCACGTCCTGGTACTGCGAGGCGATGATGCCAGCGAACTGCGCATACCAGGTGTGGGCGTGGACGACATCGACCTCCGGAATCGCCGCGGCCATCGACACGTCGGCACCCAGGGTGCGGATGGCGCCGTTGGCACCCTCGGGGAAGGTCTCGGGGTGGGCGGTGGCGCCCTCGCGGGGTTCGCCCATGCACTGCACGTCGACGTCGACGAACCTCGCCAACTGCGGGACGAGCTGAGCGACGTGCACGCCGGCGCCACCATAGATGCTCGGCGGGTACTCACGGGTGAGGATCGAAACCTTCATGGCCTGATCTCAGCACACCGCCGTCGGGTGCGGGAGACCCGGTCAACAATCCGCGCAGTTCGCCGGGCAAATCGTGGCAAGTGCCTTGTTGTCGGCACCCGCGCCCAATAGGTTCGGGCCATGACGAAGAAGCGTCCCAATGTGCTCTCCATTGTCCTGGCCGGCGGCGAGGGGAAGCGCTTGATGCCGCTCACCGCCGACCGGGCCAAGCCCGCCGTGCCGTTCGGTGGCACCTATCGCCTGATCGACTTCGTGCTGTCGAACCTCGCCAACTCCGAGCTTCGCCAGATCGCCGTGCTCACGCAGTACAAGTCCCACTCGCTCGACCGCCACATCTCGCTCACCTGGCGCATGTCGACGATGCTGGGCAACTACGTGACCGCCGTGCCCGCGCAGCAGCGCACCGGCCCCCAGTGGTTCCAGGGGTCGGCCGACGCCATCTTCCAGTCGATGAACCTGATCCGCGACGAGAACCCCGAGTACGTGGTCGTCTTCGGCGCCGACAACATCTACCGCATGGACGTCTCGCAGATGTTGCAGGCTCACATCGATTCCGGCCTCGACTGCACCGTCGCAGGCATCCGGGTGCCCCGCAAGGACGCCTCGGCCTTCGGCATCATCGACGCCGGCGCCGACAACCGCATCAACCAGTTCCTCGAGAAGCCGGCCGACCCGCCCGGACTGCCCGACAGCCCCGACGAGTCGTTCGCCTCGATGGGCAACTACGTCTTCACCGCCGATGCCCTGGTGAAGATGCTGCACACCGACGCCACCGACGCCAACTCCCGCCACGACATGGGCGGCAACATCATTCCGGCCTTCGTGGCGAAGAACTCCGCCCAGGTCTACGACTTCACCCAGAACGTCGTGCCCGGTTCGACCGAGAAGGATCGCAACTACTGGCGCGACGTGGGCACCATCGACGCCTACCACGAGGCCCACATGGACCTGGTGAGCGTCGAACCCGAGTTCAACCTCTACAACCCCGAATGGCCGATCTGGTCACACCAGGTGCAGGCGCCGGGCGCCAAGTTCACCCTGCGCGGCACCGCCGAGGACTCGATCGTCAGCCATGGCTGCATCATCTCGGGCGGCGACGTCGACCATTCGGTGCTCAGCCCGAACGTCTACATCCACAAGTGGGCCAAGGTCGACGGGTCGATCCTGATGAACGGCGCCCACGTCGGCCGAGGGGCCCGGGTGCAGCGGGCGATCATCGACAAGAACGTGACCGTGCCCGACAACGTCGAGATCGGCTTCGACCATGACCACGACCGCGCGCGGGGATTCACCGTCTCCGAGGGCGGCATCACGGTGGTCGAGAAGGGGATGGTCATCCCGCCCGCGCGGTGACGGCTCCCCGGCCTCCGGCCCGGACACCCTGCCTCCAACCCGCATCTGCCCACGTTCCGTGCATCTGCCGCCTCTGCAAAGGCGGCAAACGCACGGAACGTGGGCAGATGCGTTGAAGTGGGGAGTGCGGGCGCGGACGAGGGGCCGGGCTGGCCTCAGGCCTTGACGGCCGCAAGCAGTCCGCCACCGACGGGCAGCAACACCGGGGTGAACTCCTCGGTCTCGAGCACCGAGGCCAGCGCCTCGCGAATGATGACCGTCTCGTCATCCTCGTTGGACGAGTCGGCGACCAGTCCGCGCCACAGCGCATCGTTGATGACGACCACGCCACCGTGCCGCAGCAGGCGCAGCGCCTGCGCCAGGTACTCGACGTACTCGAGCTTGTCGCCGTCGACGAAGACCAGGTCATAGGCGCCGTCACGCAGCTTCGGCAGCACCTCGAGGGGCACGCCGGCGATCAGGCGGAAGCGGTTGGTGGCGATCTTCGCGCCGATGAACGCCTGCCGGGCGGCCGACTGCCGGTCGCCCTCGGGGTCGATGGAGGTGATCACGCCGTCGGCGGCCATGCCCGCGAACAGGGCCAGGCCGGCGGCGCCCGATCCGGTGCCGACCTGCACCACGTGGCGGGCCTGAATGGCGCGCGCCAGGAAGGTGAGGGCGGTGGTGACCCCGTTCGAGAGCGGCGTCACGCCCAGGTCGGAGCCCTGCTGGGCCGCGGCCCGCAGGTCGTCCGAGGGTTCGACGAAGTCTTCGGCGTAGCCCCACGTGAGGGTGTCGATGCCGCCTGATCCATCCCACTGCTGCTTGCGAGTCACGCGGCCAGCCTAGCGTTAGCATGACGCCATGAGCCATGCCGTGAGCGACGACCCCGACATGTCCGGACCGCCCGAGCCACGGTTCGGGCGGGTGCTGACGGCGATGGTGACCCCGTTCGCCGCCGACGGTTCGCTGGATCTCGAGGCCGCCCGCGCGCTGGCCCGTCGACTGGTCGACGACGAGGGCAATGACGGTCTGGTCGTGAACGGAACCACGGGCGAGTCGCCGACCACCACCGATGCCGAGAAGGCCGAACTGGTGCGGGTGGTCGCCGACGAGATCGGTGACCGGGCCCACGTGATCGCCGGAGTGGGCACCTTCTCGACCGCCCACACCTGCGAACTGGCGACCCAGGCGGCCGAGGCGGGTGCGACCGCCCTGCTGGTGGTGACCCCTTATTACTCCAAGCCCTCGCAGGAGGGGTTGGTGCAGCACTTCACCGCCGTCGCCGGCGAGACCGAGCTGCCGATCATGGTCTACGACATTCCGCACCGTGCGGGTGTGGCCATTCGCACCGAGACGATGCGCACGCTGGCCGGCCTGCCGACCGTGGTGGCCGTCAAGGACGCCAAGGGTGATCTCGAGGCCTCGTCCATGGTGCTGGCCTCCACCGACCTGGACTACTACTCCGGCGACGACCCGCTGACGCTGCCGCTGCTCGCGATCGGCGCCGTCGGGGTGGTGGGCACCTCGACCCACTTCTCGGCACCCGCCATGCGCCGCATGATCGAGGCGTTCACCGCCGGTGACGTGCGTGAGGCGCGCCGCATTCACGAGCAGTGGTTCGGGGTCTTCGCCGGCGTCTTCGCGGCGCAGGGGGTGACCATGGTCAAGGGCACCCTGGCGGCCCTCGGGCAGGGTGTCGGCGGTCTGCGCCTGCCGATGGTTCCCCCGTCGGACGAGGTGCTCGCGCCCTTCGTGGACGAGGTGCGGCGCCTGCGCGGCTGACCCCGGTTCGAGGGGCCGACGACGGGGAAACCTGTGAATCGGCTGTCAGCTGAGGATCCGAGGCAACCAATCGGGCCTCCCAAGCGTTGTTACTGGTGAGTCCTCCTGAGGGCGGCACTGGGGAGTTGCCGTCCACAGGAGGCTCACAGGTTCATCTGCCATGGTGGAGGAGCCCGGCCGGTGCCGGGCCGGCCACGGAAGGGGACGAGTGTTCGGTAGGGCGCGCAAGGCGGTTGACGCAGTCCTCGGGCTCCGCGAGGAGGCTCCCGAGCGCGACGTGCTGCCCGCGGACGCGCCGACGGACGCCGCGACCGAGCTGGCCGCCACCCCCGAGCTGGCCGCCACCCCCACCTGGGAAGAACTGGTCCGCGACCACTCCGACATGGTCTACCGCGTCGCCTACCGCCTGACGGGCAACCAGCACGATGCCGAGGACCTCACGCAGGACGTGTTCGTGCGCGCCTTCAAGTCCATCCACAGCTTCGAGCCCGGCACCCTCACCGGCTGGCTGCACCGCATCACCACCAACCTGTTCATCGACCAGGCCAGGCGCCGGCAGAAGATTCGCTTCGACCCGATGGCCGACGCCCAGGAGCGGCTCAGCGCCACCGCCACCGAACCCGGCGACCTGCCCGACTTCGACCTCGACCACGACATCACCCGTGCGCTGGCCGAGCTCACCCCCGAGCTGCGGGTGGCCGTCGTGCTGTGCGACATCGAGGGGCTGAGCTACGACGAGATCGCCTCGATCCTCGACGTGTCGGTGACCACCGTGCGCAGCCGTATCCATCGGGGTCGCGAGAAACTGCGCGCCAGCCTGGCCCATCGCCGTCCCATGGCCGGCAACACCCGCATGCAGGGGGCACCGGACGAGCAGCCCGGTCAGGCCCGCCCCCTCGATGACGTGCTCGACCTGGGGCTGCCGGGGCGGACGAGCCAGTCGGGACTGTGGGGGTCGGCGTGATCGTCAACGCACCCCACCCCAGCGCGGGCGAGCTCGCCGGTTATGCCGACGAGACGCTCCCGCAGCGCACCCTCGACTGGGTGCGTGCGCACCTGTCGGACTGCGCCCGGTGCCGCTCCGACGTCGAATCCCAGCGGGTGGTGCGCAGCATGCTGGCCCACCGGGGACGGTGCTCGTCCGCGGCCCCGAACCGGCTGAACGACCGACTCACCTCGATCGCCGGCGGCGAGGCCGACTCGCCGTTGTGGCTCGCGGCCACGCGCACCGGCGTGCTGCCGAGCCCCCGGGCCAAACGCCGCACCCGCGCCCTGTCGGGCACGGCGACCGTCTTCATGGCCTGCTTCCTGCTGCTCGGGCTCGGCTACCTGGTGGCGCCGGAGTTGCCGATCGTGCGCGATGCGCGGCAGCAGGCCAGCCGCGAGTACGACCTGTCGACCGGGTCGGGGGCCGTGGCGAACGCCATGACCGCCGTGCAGGCCGCCCCCCGCGCCCGGCTCGACACGGCCACGCAGGTGAAGTCACCGCACCCGCTGTCGACCCTCGAGTGGCGGGTGATCTCGTCGTCGTCGGCCAGGGCACTGCTCGCCGAGGGCGACCGGGTGGGCTACACCGGGGTGCAACGCATCATGCTGGGCAGCGGCACCGACTTCGTCCAGGCCGGCGTGAAGGTCGTCCAGCTGCCCGGTGAGGGCCTGCACCTCGACGTGCTCGACCGTTCCGGGGCGGTGGTCTCGTCCGGTCTGGTGATCGACCCCACCCCCGATTCGGGGCCGCTGCTGCCGCCCGGCGCCACCAGCTTCAGGATCACCACCGGCGGCCAGATCGCCGGCCAGACCACCTCGCTGCTCGAGGCGCGCCGCGGCGACGGCTCGCTGCTGGGGCGCTGGTGGATCTGCGAGACGCTCGGCGTGGTCATGTGGGCCGAGGCCTTCGACCCCGACCAGACGTTGATCCGTTCGGGCGGGTTCACCTCGTTCACCGCCACCACCACGGCGGACGATCCCGGCAGCGATGAGTACCTGCAGTTGTCACTGGCGCCGGCCACGGTGGCCCGGGCCACGCGGCAGATGTGCGGGGGTGGCTTCAGCTGCGCCTCGCACCTTGCCGGGCTGCCGTTGCTGCAGATCTCGACCGACTCACCGACTCGCCCGAGCGTCGTGCACGCCATCTACGGCCGCGGCGACGTGCGGGTGTCGGTGATGCAGCAACTCGGCACATGGGCGGGCGAGGACTCGGTCGTCTACGGCGTCAGCCAGGACAGGGTGCTGCTGTCGTGGCAGTCCGATCGGGTCGTCTACACCGTCACCACCAACGGTGGACACGACCTGGCCACCCGGGCGGCCGAGGGTCTGCCCCACGAGGGGCCCGCCCGCACCGGCGCCTGGCAGCGGGCGACCTCGGGGCTGAAGCAACTCTTCGGCGGCCGCTGACCCCAGCGTGCACCCCGGCCGGGTGGGCGTGAGTGCATCGGTTGGGCGAGCGCTATACCCTGTGACACGTGTTGGACATTGGCGCACCCGAATTCATCCTGCTGGTGGTGCTCGCGATCGTCATGTTCGGCCCCGAGCGCATTCCCGACTTGGCCAAGAAGGCGGCCAAGGTCGTCCACTTCCTGCGCAACATCGCCAACGGCGCCACCAACCAGCTCAAGGCCGAGCTCGGCCCCGAGTACGCCGACCTGACGGTCGCCGACCTCAACCCCAAGACGTTCATCCAGAAGCACCTGCTCGACCAGATCCAGGACGAGGTCGACGGCATCAAGGCCGATGTCGAGGGGCTGAAGGAAGATCTCAAGGAAGATGCCGCCGAACTGAACGCCATCACCGGCGAGGTCGACGCGGCGTGGAAGGCGGACGGCTCCTCGTCGGATGCCTCGACCACCGGCAGCGAGCCGGAACTGGTGTCGGTGGCGGTGGCCCCGTTCGACACCGAGGCCACCTGACACGTCACCCGAGGCGGGCGACGCCGCCGCGTGACGGTGCCGGTCAGCCGGCGACCGACAGCCCCAGCGGCACGCCCACCAACCCGCGCGGACGAGCGTCGATCGTCTCGGCGAGCTTCGTCAGCGCCTGCGCGGCACCGGTCTCGGGGTGGGCGACCACGATCGGGTCACCCTCGTCGCCGCCGATGCGCACGTGCTCGTCGATCGGCACCTGCGCCAGCATGGGCACGTCGTAGCCCAGGCGCGTGGTGAGGTTCGCCGCGACCTGGTCGCCGCCGCCCTCGCCGAACAGCTTGACGGGATGGTTCTCGCCGCAGTGGGGGCACTGCACGTCGAGCCACGACATGTTCTCGACCACACCGATGACCCGCTGCTGCATGATGGCCGCCATGGTGCCGGCCCGCTCCGCGACCTCGGTGGCGGCTGCCTGCGGGGTGGTCACCACGATCACCTCGGAGGTGGGCAGCTTCTGTCCAAGGCTCATGGCGACGTCGCCGGTGCCGGGGGGAAGGTCGAGGATCAGGTAGTCCAGGTCGCCCCAGTAGACATCGGCGAGCAGCTGCGTGAGCGCCCGATCGAGCAGCGGCCCACGCCAGGCCACCACGTCTTCGCGACGGGGCTTGAACATGCCCGCCGACACCACCTTCAACCCGAGCACGGGCACCGGCATGATCATGCCCTCGACCGGGGTGGGGCGGGTGTCGCCCAGACCCAGCATGTCGGGCACCGAGTGGCCGTAGATGTCGGCGTCGATCACGCCCACGCTGCGGCCGCGCTCGGCGAGGGCCAGCGCCAGGTTCACGGTGACCGACGACTTGCCCACGCCACCCTTGCCCGAGGCGATGGCGATCACCTTGGTGAGGTTGCCCGGCTGGGCGAACGGGATCTGCTTCTCGGGAATGCCGCCGCGCAGCAGCGTCTTGAGGGCCGCGCGCTGCTCCTCGTCCATCACGCCGAGCTCGACGTGCACCCCGGTGACGCCCTCCACGGAACTGACGGCCGCCGTGACGTCCTTCTCGAGGGTCGACTTCAGGGGGCAGCCGGCAATGGTCAGCAGGATGACGACGGTTGCTCGTCCGCTCTCGTCGACCTCGACCGAGTCGACCATGCCCAGTTCGGTGATGGGACGTTTGATCTCGGGGTCGTTCACCTCGTGCAGAGCGGCGCGGATCTGGGGCAGCAACGGGTGTTCGTCGGTCATGGGGTCAGCCTACCCAGTGCGCCGTGACGCATTTTCGCCTGCTCGACCCCGAGAAGCCCTCCTCAGGGGCCCCGATCGGCGTCGAGCAGTCGAATTCGCGTCACCCGTCGGCGGTGACGGCGGGCGAGGGCGTCAGGAACGACGCTCGTCCTCGTCCAACTGCTCCAGCAGGTGACGCAACTCGCTGCGGATCTCGGAGCGGATGTAGTCGCGGGTGGCCAGTTCGCCGACGCTCATGCGCAGGCTGGCGATCTCGCGCGCCAAGTAGTCCATCGAGTCGCGCGACTGCGACGCCACCCGCCGGTCCTCGGCGACGGCCTGCCGGTCGCGTTCCTCCTGCCGGTTCTGGGCCAACAGGATGAGCGGAGCCGAGTAGGAGGCCTGGGTCGAGAAGAACAGGTTCAGCAGGATGAAGGGATACGGGTCCCACTTGAACCCGAACAGCCCGACCACGTTGAACGTCACCCACAGCACCACCACCAGGGTCATCCACCCCAGGAACTGGGCGGTACCCATCGACTTCGCCACCCACTCGGCGAACCGGCCGAAGGTGTCGGAGTTCAGGTTGAGGCGCTTGGCGGGGTTCCAGCGACGCTTGGCCCCGCGGGGCTTGTCGAGGTCCTCGACCGGCGAACGGTCAGCCACGGTTCACCCCCACACGGTTGGACCCCTCGGCGGTGGGGTCGTCCTCACGGGTGCCCTCGGTCGCCTCGACCCCGGTGAACTGGTCGCCGCGCCAGTCCTCGGGCAGCAGGTGGTCGAGCACGTCGTCGACCGTGACCGCGCCCAGCAGGCGCTGATCGGAGTCGACGACCGGGGCCACCACCAGGTTGTAGGTGGCGAAGTAACGGGCGACGTCGGCGAGGTTCGCGTCGGGGTGGATCGGTTCGAGGGACGAGTCGACCATGCTGGCCGCGGGCATCATCGGGGGCTCGCGCAGCAGTTTCTGCACGTGCACGGCGCCGATGTAGCGCCCCGACGGGGTGTCGAGCGGGCTGCGGCAGATGAACACCATCGACGCCAGCGCCGGGCTGAGCTCCTCGTTGCGCACCCGGGCCAGGCCGTCGGCGACGGTGGCATCGACGCCGAGGATCACCGGCTCGGGGGTCATCATGGCGCCGGCGGTGAACTCCTCGTAGTCGAGCAGGGCGCGGACGTCCTTGGCCTCCTCGGGCTCCATGCGCTGCAGCAGGTCCTCGGCCATCGGCTCGGGCAGTTCCTTGATCAGGTCGGCCGCGTCGTCGGGATCCATCTCCTCGAGCACGTCGGCGGCGCGTTCGTGGTCGAGGGCCTGGATCAGTTCGACCTGTTCCTCTTCGGGCAACTCCTCGATGGCGTTGGCGAGTTGCTCGTCGTCGAGGGCCTGGGCTACCTCGGCACGCCGTTCGGGTTCCATGTCGTGCAGTTCGCGGGCGACGTCGGCGGGCTTCATGTCGGCCATCTGCGCCACCAGGTGCTCGGTCGACTGCGTGCCCTTCAGCAGCAGGTCGGGCACCTCGCGCCACGACACCTGCACGATGTTGCCGGTGCGTCCCAGCCGGAACCGGCCGCCAGCGGGGCGCTCCCGCAGCGCCACCTCGGCCAGCTCCCACTCCCGCGGCCGCAGCTGCTGCATCGAGACGTCGTGCACGACGGCGTCGGGCAGACCGGGGCGCTTGACCTCGCGGTCGAACAGGTCGTCGATCACCATCGACTCGGCATCGCGGCGTTGGAACGGCCGCGTGTCGAGCACCCCCTGAATGCCCACCTGGGTGGCGTCGATGCTGTGCACCCGGGCCATCGGCAGGAAGATGCGGCGGCGGGCGAAGAGTTCCACGACCAGACCGCGGCAGCGCGGAGCTCGTCCGGCGGCACGCCGCTGGATGACCACGTCACGCACGCGACCGACCTGGTCGCCGGAGGCGTCGAGCACGGGAATGCCGCGCAGGCGCGAGATGAAGATGGCCGAAGTGCTCACGCGCCCCATCGTAGGGCCCGGCCGCGCCCGGCTGCGGATCGGTGGGCCGGCGTCGAACCCGCGCCGGCTGCGCATCGATCGCCGGGGCGGCCTCGCCCACGGACTAGGGTGGCTGCATGAGCCTGAACCCCGGCGGGTCGACCCCGCAGCGCCTCAGCCTGGGCGCCATGCTGACACTGCAGCACCCCCAGTCGCTGGCGACCTACGACACCTACGAGGAGGCGCAGAAGGCGGTCGACTTCCTGGCCGACAGCAAATTCGACGTGCAGAACCTGTGCATCGTCGGCACCGACCTGAAGGTGATCGAGCGAGTCACCGGGCGCAAGACCTGGAGCTCCGTGCTCGGCCAGGGCGCCACCCTCGGGGCTGTTCATGGGCGTCTTCGTCGGCCTGGTCTTCTCGCTGTTCTCCTCGGGTGGTTCGAAGCTGGCGACCTTCCTGATCTGCGCCGGCCTGGGCATCATCTTCGGCATGGTCTCGTCGGCCATCACCTACTCCTTCTCGGGCGGGCGCCGCGACTTCGACTCGATTCGGCAGACCGTGGCCAGCAAGTACGAGGTGCTCGGGGAGCACAACGTCGCCGAGGAGGCCCGGCGGCTGCTGAGCCAGCTGCCCGGCTCCCAGCCGAAGCTGTGAGCCACGAGGGCTGGGACGAGCGCTACCGCGATCCCCGCTACCTGTTCGGCGAACGCCCCAACGACTTCCTGGTCGAGGCCGAGGTGATGATTCCGCGGCGGTCGGCCACCGAGGGCGGCCGGGTGCTGGTGCTCGCCGACGGTGAGGGCCGCAACGGGGTCTGGCTCGCCCGGCAGGGGCATCGCGTGACCACGGTCGACTTCTCGGCGGTGGGCGTCGACAAGGCCCGCCGGCTCGCGGCCGCCCAAGGCGTCGAGCTCGACGCCCACGTCGCCGACTTGGCTGACTTCATCGACGAGCCGGCCGCCGAGGGCCCGTGGGATGCGATCGTGCTCGTGTTCGTCCACCTGCCGCAGGACCTGCGCCGCCGGGTCGCGGCGGCGCTCACGCCGCGGCTGGGGGAGCGCGGTGTGGTGATCATCGAGGGCTACACCCCGGCCCAACTCAGCCTGGGCACGGGTGGCCCGCAGGACGAATCGCTGATGTACACGCGCGAACGGGTGATCTCGGACTGGCCGGGGCTGCGGCTCGACGTGCGCGTCACCGAGCGGCGCATCTTCGAGGGCCCCGGTCACCAGGGTCTGTCGGCCGTGGTGCAGGTGCTGGGACAGCGAATGAAGCCATGAGTGAGCGCGTCACGGCGGTCTCGACCACCACCGATCGGGCCGCCACGCTGATGTCACTGGTGTTCCTGGCTGGCCTCGTGGTGGCCGCCCTCAACCTGGCCGCGGCGGCCGCCCGTCGCGACTGGGGGCAGGGAGTGGTGGCGCTGGCCATGTTCGCCCTGTTCGCCCTGCAGGCCAGCCTGTGGCGGGGTGCTCGCGTCTCTCGGCTCGCCTGGTCGGACGACGCTCTGTACCGGCTGTCGGGGGCGCCGGTGTCGGCGGCCACCGGGTGGCGGGCCGGCTGGGACGAGATCACCCACGCGGGTGTGCACCCAGGTTCGGCCGGGCCCGTGCTCGCCGTGCAGGTCACTCAACCGCCCCGCATGCACCTGTCGCGGTGGCTGGTGGGCGGGGTTCCGAAGAACGCGCGGACGAAGGCCTACCTGTGCCAACTCGACCCCGATGCCGTGCCGCGGGTGGAAGAAGAGCTGGCGCGCCACGGGATTCGTCCTGCCTGAACGGGATGGTTCCCGACGATGGGGCCTGAGCGGCCGGCCTGACTTCAGAGCCAGCGGTTGTGCCGGAAGAACGCGTAGGCGGCCACCATCGAGGCGACCATCACGGCCAGCACGACGAAGTAGCCGTACTGCGTGTGCAGTTCGGGCATGTTGTCGAAGTTCATGCCGTAGATGGCGCCGATGGTCGTCGGAATGGCGAACAGGGCGACCGCGGCCGAGATCTTGCGCATGTCCTGGTTGTCGGCCACCGACGCTCGGGCCAGGGCCGCCTGCAGCAGCGTCGTCAGCACGTCGTCGAACGAGGCGATCGACTCCCGTGCCTCCGTGTGATGGTCGGCGACCTCGCGGAAGTAGGCCCGCGCACCCTCCGGCACCACCGGCAGTTCCCGGGTCGCCAGGGCCTGCAGCGGCAGCCCGAGCGGGGTGACGCAGCGCCGGAACTCGATCAGTTCGCGCTTGAGTTGGTAGATGCGGTCGACGTCGGGGCTGGGGGAGTTGGTCGAGAACACCGACTCCTCGAGCTCGTCCACGTCCTCCTCGATGTCGGTGACGACCTGCACGTAGTCGTCGACGACCGTGTCGAGAATCCGGTACAGCACGTAGTACGGACCGCGAGCGAGCTGGCGCTCGTCCGACTCGAGGGTGGCGCGCAGAGACTTGAGTGGCGTGTGTTCGCCGCGGCGCACGGTGAGCACGTAGTTGTCGCCGGTGAAGACCATGATCTGCCCGGTCGAGACGACCTCGCTGGTGGCGGTCAGGGTCTCGTGGGGCACGTAGCTGACCGTCGAGATGACCGTGAACAGCGTGCTGCCGAAGACCTCCAGCTTCGAGCGGGTGTGGCCCTCGACGGCATCCTCGATGGCCAGCGTGTGCAGGTCGAACTGGCGGGCGAAGGCCGCCATGTCGTCGTCAGTGGGGTCCTTGAGCCCCAACCACACGAACCCCTCGCCGCCCCGGGCCGCCTCGATGGCGTTCTGCAGGTCGGCGCAGTCCTGCCGCACACCGTCGACGTACCACGACCAGGCCACCACCGAGTCGGGGGTGGTGGCCCACCGCTTGGGGTCACGCCGGTTCGGCGGGGCCACCGGGCGCTTGGCTGACCCTCCCAACACTGAACCTCCCAACACTGACCCCCCCAAGACTGACAGGGGCGACAGCACCCGGGTTCTGCTCGGCCGGATCGGGGGACGATCGCCCATCGCCGACTCAGTCCCGATTGCCCAACAGGGTGGCCATCCAGGCCTCCACGTCGTCGGCCGTGCGGGGCAGCGCGGACGAGAGGTTCTCGTTGCCGTCCGCGGTGATCAAGATGTCGTCCTCGATGCGTACGCCGATGCCGCGCAGTTCCTCGGGAACCAACAGGTCGGTCGCCTTGAAGTAGATGCCGGGCTCGACGGTGATCACCATGCCCGGGGTGAGCGTGCCCTCGCGGTAGTGCTCGGCGCGCGCCTGGGCGCAGTCGTGCACGTCGATGCCCAGGTGGTGCGAGGTGCCGTGCACCATCCAACGGCGGTGGTGACCGCCGTTCTCACCCAGCGACTCCTCGGCCGAGATGGGCAGCACGCCCCATTCCTCGAGGTGGCGGGCGACCACGGCGATGGCGGCCTTGTGCACGTCGGCGAAGGTCGCTCCCGGCTGGGCGGCGGCGATGCCGGCCTCCTGCGCCTCGAGCACGGCCTCGTAGACCTTGCGCTGGGCCGGGGTGAAGCGACCGCTGATGGGCAGCGTGCGGGTGATGTCGGCGGTGTAGAGGCTGTCGAGTTCGACGCCGGCGTCGAGCAGCAGCAGGTCCCCGTCGCGCACGTCACCGTCGTTGCCGATCCAGTGGAGCGTGTTCGCGTGGTCACCGGCGGCGGCGATGGTGTCGTAGCCGACCGCATTGCCCTGATGACGGGCGTGCAGCCCGAAGATGCCCTCGACCCACCGTTCGCCTCGTCCGCGCTTGACGGCCTCGGGAAGATCACGGACGACGGCCTCGAAGCCCACGGCAGTGGCGGCGCAGGCGGCGCGCATCTGGTCGGCCTCGTAGTCGTCCTTGACCAGGCGCAGCTCCGAGAGGGCGACGGTGAGTTCCTCGTCGAGGGTGGTCACCTGGCTGCCGCGAATCTGGTCGACCTGGGCGGTGATCTGGGCGTCGGCGTCGCGCAGCACGCGGATCTGGGTGGAGTCGGCGTTCTTCTCCAGTTGGGTGGTCAGCTCCGAGATGGGGGCGCAGTGCAGGCCGGTGAGGGCGGCCATCTCGTCGAGCGACTCGCGCTGGCCGACCCACATCTCGCCGTAGCGGGCATCGGCGTAGAACTCGGGGTCGGTGCGCGGGGCGCGCGGCTTGAAGAACAGGGTCGCCTCGTGACCGTTGTCGGTGGGCTCGAGCACCAGCACCGAATCGGGCTCACGGTCGGTGCCCAGGCCGGTGAGGTGGGCGAAGGCCGAGTGGGGGCGGTAGCGGTAGTCGGTGTCGTTGGAACGCACCTTGAGGCCGCCAGCGGGAATGACGATGCGGGCATCGGGGTACAGCTCACTCAGCCGGTCGCGACGGGCCCGGGCGAACTCGGCTGCGGGCAGCTGCTCCGGCAGCGCCTCGGGGTAGGGCGCCCAACCCTCAGGGATGAAGGCCTTGAACGATTCCGAGAACGGGGTCTGTCGGTTGGGGAGTTTCGGCTGCTCTTCGCTCATGGCTTCTTCCGTCGGGGCGCCGACTCTGGCGGCGGTGGTGAACATCGGGACCTCGCCCATCCTAGGACTCCGCGTGGGCCCCCGCTGGGCCGATAGGTTGCAGGCATGGATGTCGCCGCCCGCCTCGCCGAGCTCGATCTCGACGCCCGCCTCACCCTGTTGGGAATCCACGATGCCGATCGCGCGGGGGTGTCGGCCATGGTGCGCCACGTGCAGGCCGATGCGGACGACCGGGCGGTCGTCCAGAGTCTGGTCGACGACGTGCTGCTGCCGCAGATCGGCAACTACCTCGACTACTCCGACCACCCGGGGTTCCCCGACGAGACCAAGGCGCACCCGCTGGGGGCTGGGGTCCTGCCGATCGTCGCGTTCATCGCGGTGGCCGACGAGGTGCACGCCGCCCATCAGGTCCGCGGCATCGACGACGAACTGTCGTGGAGGTCGCTCAGCGATCTCGGCCACCAGGTGGCCAAGCATCGCTGGGTGTACGGCGAGGTCGGCCTGCACAACCAGGGCTGGCTGCGCAACATCTTCTGCGACGGTTTCCTGTGGCTGGAGCGGCTCGAGTTCGAGCTCTCGCGGTGGACGATCGACGGCCGAGACGAGGTGATCGTCAACGTGCACATTCCCGACGCCGGTCCGCTGGCCCCCGAGGTGGTCGCCCGCGACTTCGCGCGCGCCGGCGAACTGTTCGAGCGCTTCTACCCCGAGGTCGGGGCGCTGCGGCTCTACGGCTGTCACTCCTGGCTGCTCGACCCGGTGCTGCCCACGCTGGTGCCGGGGTCGAACATGGCCGCCTTCCAGCAGTTGTGGGAACCCGGCGAGACCTCACCCGGTGACCGGGACGCGTACTACTTCGGCTTCAACATCGAGCCCGAGGCGGGGCGCGACCTGCCATACGGGTTGGACGACCTGCCCACGGCTTCGCGCCTGCACCGGGCGATGGTCGAGCACTGGCGCTCGGGCGGCCACTTCGTCGACGTGCGCGGCACGAT
This sequence comes from Aestuariimicrobium soli, assembly GCF_051192575.1. Classification (NCBI taxonomy): domain Bacteria; kingdom Bacillati; phylum Actinomycetota; class Actinomycetes; order Propionibacteriales; family Propionibacteriaceae; genus Aestuariimicrobium; species Aestuariimicrobium soli. Next base: position 218,006 of record NZ_JBPJSQ010000007.1, read on the forward strand.
GCCCATCGAGCGCTGGCGTTCCTGACGCGTCACTCGGACGACGCGCGCGCCGCCGTCTTCGGGTCGGGCTCGTAGGGCGGCTGCTGCCCCTTCCACCCGGGCGCGTACTTGGGCAGCACGACCCACAGCCAGGCGCCGCCGAGCAGGGCCAGCACGCCGGTCGCTGCCGTCGCGACCAACAGGCTCGCCGCCGCGGTGATGGCGCCGACGACGGCGGGGCCGGCCAGCACCCCCGCCCCGGTGATGGAGTTGTAGAGCCCCATGTGGGCGGCCCGGCGGAAGGCCGGGGTGAGGTCGACCGAGAGCGTCTTCACGATGCCGGAGCCCAGCGCGTTGCCGAACGAGATCACCATTCGGGCGACGACGTACCAGGCGGTGGTGCCCCAGACCAGGGCTCCCAGGCGGTCGACCTGCGAGAGCAGGACGAAGCCGATGCCGAGCCCCAGGCAGCACAGGCCGCCCATCACGGCTCGTCCCCAACGGTCGAACAGCACGCCGGCCGGCAAGAACAGGACGATCTCGAGCGCCATGCCCAGGGCGAAGATCAGCGAGATCTGCTTGGGGTCGAGCCCGAGGTGCTGCCCGACCAGCGGCAGCACCACCGACAGGTTCTGGCGGGCGATGATCAGGCCGGTCAGCCCGATCCCGACCATCACGATGGCGCGGACGACGTGCCCGTACAGGCCGCCTCGGGTGCCGGTGGCTGCCGAGGTGGGGGCGGCGCTTCGTCCGGTCGAGGGAACGAGGAAGAGGAAGACCATCGCCGCGGCGGTGGCCATCAGCACGACCCGCAGGGCGTAGGAGCCGGTGAAGCCGGCGAACGCGTAGGCCCCGGCGCCGAGGGCGGGCCCGATGACGCCACCGACGCGCATCATGCCGCCGAAGAAGTTCATGGCGCGGCCGCGCAGGTGGTGGGGGAGTTCGGCTCCGAGGTAGGTCTGGCGGCCGAGGTCCCACACCTCGGCGGCGATGCCGTCGAGCACCAGCAGGCCGATGAGTCCGAGGCGGGTGGCGGTCGACGGGCCCTCGTGCAGCAGCCAGATGCCGCCGGCCGCGGCCGCGATCGACAGCCCGGCGGCCATCAGCATCGCCGGACGCTCGCCGGTGCGCTCCATCAGCACACCCAGCGGGATCGGGCCGACGATGGCGGTCAGGCCGATGATTGAGATCAACAGCGCCGCCTGGGCGGTGGAGTAGCCCAGCTGGATCGCGATCAGGGGAATCATCGGGATCAGCGCCTGGCCGCCCGCCGACGACAGCATGCTCGGCACGTAGACGGGAAGGGCGAGCCGCTTGATCAGTGGCGTCGCCGAATCCTGCATGGTCCCAGTCAATCACGATCGACCAGGGTTCTCTTGACGTCAAGAGATCTGAGAGCCAGAGGTTCGAGGCGGCCACGGGAACTGAGACCACAGAGGTCCGATCCGGGGCGGCGCATCGAAAAGTGTGTGACATGCGCACCTGAACGGGGGTTCACAGCTCGAACGGGACGCGAACCCCGTTTCGGACGCGCGTTTGACACCTTTCGGGAGGGGTGCCGATGGCGGCGGGTGGGCGAGCGCCGGCGTTGCCCCGGCTCGAAGGGTGCCCGACGGAACTGATGTGTCCGGGCCGTCACGCGGTACAGTCGGCGCACACCTCAAGAACGCCGCGGAAGGACCCCTCGATGCTCGCTGAACCCGCAGACCAGCTTCGCCTGCTCGACCTGGCGGCGATCGATGCGCAGATCTCCCAGAACGAGCACCGCCGCACCCACCTGCCCGAGCTGGCGCAGTTGCAGGAGCTCTCCACCGAGCGGCGGTCGGTCGACGAGGAACTGGTCGCCGCCGAGGTGCGCCTCTCCGATGCCCAGGCCGACCAGGAGCGGGTCGAGGGTGACCTCGCCCCCGCGCGCGACCGCCTGGCCCGCAACCAGCAGCGGATCGACTCGGGTGCCGTCTCAGACCCCAAGGCGTTGCGGGGGATGGTCGAGGAGACCGAGCACCTCAAGGGGCGCATCTCGAAGCTCGAGGACGATGAGCTCGAGGTGATGCAGGTCATCGAAGACCTGACGGGTGAGCGCGACGCCATCATCGCCAAGCGCGACCAGGTCAACGACCGTGCGCGGGTGGTGATCGGCAAGCGGAATGCCGCCCTGGCCGAGGTCGACCAGCGGGCCCAGGAACTCGCGACCGAGCGTGGCCAGCAGCTGACGACCCTGCCCCAGACGCTCCTGGGCGAGTACGACACCCTGCGGGCCAAGCTCGGCAGCGGTGCCGCCGCCCTCGAGAAGGGTCAGTGCTCCGGGTGCCGCCTGCAGGTCAACGAGTCCGACCTGCGCAGCTTCCGGCAGGCACCCGCCAACCAGGTGCTGCACTGCGAGGAGTGCGGGCGCATCCTCGTCCGCACCCCCGACTCGTTCAGCTGAGTCGCCGCGGGGCCTGACGGCTCGACCGACCATGTGATTGTCTGGCCGGGTACACCCGCCATTCAGGAGGACGCATGCCCGCCCGTCATTTCCGCGCCGACGAGGGTTTTCCCGCAGCCATCAGGGGCGGGTTCGAGAAGCTGTGTGACGAGCTGGGCGCCCCGCTGGAGTTCCCCGACGACGTGATCGCCGAGGCCGAGCAGGTCGTTCGCGACGGGTACGACCGCTCCCGCACCTACGCCGACCTCACCGACGTGCCGTTCGTGACCATCGATCCCGAGGGATCCATGGATCTCGACCAGGCGATGTACATCGAGAAGACCGAGGGCGGGTACCGGGTGCTCTACGCGATCGCCGACGTGGCCGCCTGGGTCGCTCCCGGCGGCGCGATCGATGCCGAGGCGCACCGCCGCGGCCAGACGTTGTACGCCCCCCATCAGCGCTTCCCGCTCCACCCACCCGTGCTGAGTGAGGCCGCGGCCTCCCTGCTGGCCGACGGCACTCCTCGTCCGGCGGTGGTGTGGCGGCTCGATCTCGATGCCCGCGGCGAGGTGACGGCCGCCAGCGCCACGCGATCGCTGGTGGTCAGCCGCGAGAAGCTCGACTACCCGACCGAACAGACCAAGCTCGACAACGGCACCGCCGGGCCGGTGATGCAGTTGCTGCGCGAGGTGGGCGACCTGCGCCAGCAGATCGAGGTCGAGCGGGGCGGCGTCTCGCTGAACCTGCCCGAGCAGGTGGTCGACATCACCGACGCGGGGCACTGGCAACTGACGCACCGCTCGACCCTGCCCAACGAGAACTGGAACGCCCAGATCTCACTGATGACCGGCTTCGCGGCCGCCCAACTCATGCTCGACGCCGGCGTCGGCATTCTGCGCACGTTGCCCCCGCCCGACGACGAGGTGATCCGCCAGCTGCGCCGGGTGGCGCAGACGCTCGGGTTGCCCTGGCCCGACGGCACCTCGTACGCCGAGTTCGTCGGCGGCCTCGATGTCACCAACCCGGTGGCCCAGGCGATGATGATGAGCTGCGTGCGCCTGTTCCGCGGCGCCGGGTACACCGTGATCGAGCAGGGGCTGGCGCCGGACGAACTGGTGCACGGTGCGCTGGCGGCCAACTATGCGCACACCACGGCCCCGCTGCGTCGGCTGGTCGACCGGTATGTGCTGGAGGTGTGCGTGGCGCTGTCGGCCACCGAGCCGGTGCCGCAGTGGGCCCTCGACGCCCTGGCCGCGCTGCCCGAGGAGATGGCCGATTCCGACCGCCGGGCCAAGGCCTTCGAGCGCGGCATCACCGACCTGGTCGAGGCGCTCGTGCTGCAGCCGCGAGTCGGGCAGGTGTTCACCGGCGTGGTCATCCAGGTCGATGCCAAGCGCGCGGGCCAGGGAATCGTCTCGATCGTCGAGCCCGCCATCGAGGCCAGGGTCACCGGTGACGTCGAGCTGGGCGACGAGGTGCGCGTTCGCCTCGTCGAGGCCGACACCACCACCGGCAAGGTCAGCTTCCAGCTGGTCTAGACTGGTTCCTCGGACGAGTCGGCCGGGTGATCGCGGCAGGAAACTGTCGAGGAAAGTCCGGGCTCCTCAGAGCAGGGTGGTGGGTAACACCCACCCGGGGTGACCCGCGGGACAGTGCCACAGAGAACAGACTGCCAACCTCGGTTGGTGAGGGTGAAACGGTGGTGCAAGAGACCACCAGCGCCCCAGGTGACTGGGGCGGCTCGGTAAACCCCACCCGGAGCAAGACCAGACAGAGCGTGTTCGAGGGCTGCTCGCCCGAGCGCTCGGGTAGGTTGCACCACTTCGGTGGAAGGCGGCTGGCAACAGTCGTCGCAGATGGATGATCACCGGCGCATCGCGTCACAGAACCCGGCTTACAGGCCGGCTCGTCCCCCATCTGTTCGGCAGAAAGATCCCGGACGAGGCAACCGCGCGCTCGGGTGGCGGCGTTCATGGAGCGGAAGACCCCTCAACGAATCCCTCAATGACCGATCGTCAGGAGACCCCCATGAAGACCCTCACCCGCCGCACTGCCCTCGTCGCCAGCCTGGTCGCGGTTCCCGCCGCCGTCCTCATCGGAGTGCAGGCCGCTCAGGGCGAGGCACTGCCGAACGAGGCGCCGGCGCCCACCACCACGGCCGTTCCCGACTCCACGGCTGAGCCCACCACCGGTCCCGAGGCCACGGCCGTTCCCAGCACCGAGCCCGCGCCGACCACCATGCCCGAGCCCACGACTCGTCCCAAGGGACTGCCGCACACAGGCAACTGACTGGGGCAACTGCCCCGGGTCACTGATCGGGTAACCGATCAGTCGCGACTCAGGGCAGCACGGGCGCCGGCCCATTGGGGGCCGGCGTCATGCCCTCCATCGGCACCGTCAGCACCTCGGCACCCGAGGGCGTCACCACGATCGTCTGCTCGAACTGGGCCACCCGGGAACCGTCCTGGGTGACGACGGTCCAGTCGTCGTCCCACTGCTGATTCCTCGCCGAGCCCATCGCCAGCATCGGTTCCACGGTGAAGGTCATGCCCACCTCGATAGGGGTGTCCAACCGGGGCTCGTCGTAGTGCAGCACCACCAGGCCGGAGTGGAACGAGGTGTGCACGCCATGGCCGGTGTACTCGCGCACCGACTCGTAGCCGAAGCGGGTCGCGTACGACTCGATCACCCGACCGATCACAGACAGCGGACGCCCGGGCTTGACCGCCCGAATGCCGCGGTTCATGGCCTCCTGGGTGCGCTCGGCCAACAGGCGCGACGGCTCGTCCACCTCGCCGCAGTAGAAGGTGGCGCAGTTGTCGCCGTGCACGCCGTTCTTGAAGGCGGTGACGTCGATCTTGACCAGGTCACCCTCCTCGAGCGGGCGGGCGTCGGGGATGCCGTGGCAGATCACCTCGTTGACCGAGGTGCAGATCGACTTCGGGTAGTTCCGGTAGCCCAGCGTCGACGGGTAGGCGCCGTGGTCGAGCATGAACTCGTGCGCGACGCGGTCGAGTTCGTCCGTGGTCACCCCGGGCGCGATCGCCTTCGCCGCCTCGTGCATGGCCTGGCAGGCGATCCGGGACGACTCCCGCATGAGTTCGATCGTCTCCGCGGACTGCACGTGGCTGCCCGTGTACGGTGAAGGAGCCCGCTTGCCCACGTAGTGGGGACGCGTGATCGACGCCGGCACGGGTCGGGTGGGACTGATCGCATGGGCCACAACAGGATTCACCCGAGTGATTCTACGGTCCACGACGAAGGAGCTGAGCCATGGCCGACGAGTACTACTACTGCCTCACCCACAAGACCGTCGAACCCGCCGAGGGATGCAAGGCCGCCGACCGACTGGGCCCCTACGCCTCGGCGGACGATGCCCGGCGCGCCCTCGACCACGTCGCCGAGCGCAACGATCAGTGGGACAACGATCCGACCTGGAATGACGACGAGGACGGCGACGGCGATCTCGACGAGGACGACCGTTCCTCGGGGTGGGGCCCCTTCAAGAACTGAGCGACGCCTGTATCGGGCGACCCCCCGTCAGGCGACCGGCCTCAGGCGCCGACCTTGATGCTCGCCATCGAGCGGTCGACCTCGGCCTGAGTGCCGGCGTCGTCGATGGTGGCCGAGTTCACGTACACGCCCATCGACTCCGGGTTGCCGGTGTCGACCACGACGACGTCGACCGTGTCGCCCTTGATGTCGCCCTGGTCGTCGACGTAGATCTCGGAGCGAATGTGGAAGGCCTGGTGCCCGTCGATGGTGAGGGCCTCTGCCTTGACGTCCTTGCGGCCGGTGAACCCGCGGTAGTAACCCGAGCTGGCGAAGCAGCTCATCATCACCTTGGCGGCGGGCTCGGGCGCCTCGAAGCCGTCGGCGACCCGCAGGGCGCCCACCGCGTTGACGCTCATCCACCGCGAGGTGATCGACTTGATCTCGGCCGAGGTGTCGTACATCCACGGCAGGCTGAAACCGCTCCGGCTCCAGCCCAGCGACTCCACCGAGATCTCGCCGCCGACGAGACGCCCGTTCTGCACGTTCTTCGAACTGCCGCCGGGGCCCTCGGGGCAGGCGACCTCGGTGCCGCCCGACGACTCGGGATTGGTCGGCGTGGGCGTCTGCGTGGGCGTGGAGGTCTCGTCCCAGCCCGAGACGGTGGGGGTGGACGAGTTGGTGTCCTCGGGAATGGTCGTGTCGCCACCCGTCAGGCCGCGCACCACGAAGAAGCCGATCAGCGCGACGACCAGCACGCCGACGATCGCCAGGATCAGCTTGCCCGCGCCACCGGATCGCTGGGGACCCTGCACCGGGCCACCGGGAGGCGGCGTCTGGCCGGGGTTGGCCGTGGTCTCCTGACTCCACTGGGCGCCGTTCCAGTACCGGAACTGCCCCGGTTGTCCGGAGGGGTCGGGGTACCAGCCTGACTGTGACATGGGGCCAGTCTAGGAGTTGACCGGGATCACCCGACCACCCGCACCGATGCGGCGGCCGTCTCGACCGGATTGCCGTACACCGGCTGGTCGATGGGCGACATGCCCTTGAAGAAGGCCAGCTTCTGGTCACGGCCCACGTCGAGCACGATGATGTCGAGCCGGTCGCCCTTCACCTCGGGATAGGTGGTGTCGCGCACCTCGCCGGTGAGCCGCCACCCCTGCCGACCGTCAATGGTGACCGCCTGCTGCGAGAGCACCGTGTGGCCGGCGTAGCCGGGGTAGTACTGCGAGGAGGCCTCGCAACTGAAGATGCGACTCGCGGCCGTTCGTGGGTCGGTGCCGAAGTCGGCCTTGTCGATCTGGCCGACCGCCACCCCCGCCACCCACGAGCGGGTCACGGTGGTGGTCTGCCCCGCCTGGTCGTCGGCCCAGTCGACCAGGGGGGTGTCGTCCACGGGCCAGTCGGGCACGGCCTGGTAGGCGATGCCGCCGCCGACGATCCAGTCGCCCTCCACCGGGTTCGGGTTCACCTCGCGCAGCACGACGCACGTCTGCTGGGTTCCCCCCGACTCCTGCGGCTGGGTCGGCGAGGGGGTCTGCGTGGGAGTGGAGGTCTCGTCCCACTGCGAGACGGTGGGGGTGGACGAGTTGGTGTCCTCACCAATGGTGTCGCGACCCGACAGGCCGCGGACCAGCAGGACGACCACGACCGACACCGCCAACACGCCGATCACCAGGGCCCACACACCCCAGCGGGAGCCGGGACTCGTCCCCGACGTGCCGGTGCCCCGCGAGCCCGGGCTGCCCGGCGGTGGCGTGGACGCCGGGTCGGTCGTGGTCTCACTGCTCCAGGCCCGGCCATCCCAGTGGCGGAAGCGCCCGGGAATGCCCGATGGATCTGGGTACCAACCCGGCTGCGACATGCCACGAGTGTAGGCAGCGACCGGTGGGCGACCGTAACGCAGTTGTTACACGAGGCAGGGCAGACTGACCCCATGAACAAGCAGACCGAGTTCGTGCTGCGCGCGATGGAGGAGCGGGACATCCGTTTCGTGCGGCTGTGGTTCACCGACGTGTTGGGGTCGCTGAAGTCCGTGGCGATCGCCCCGGCCGAACTCGAGGGCGCCTTCGCCGAAGGGGTCGGCTTCGACGGTTCCGCCATCGAGGGCTACGCCCGCGTCTACGAGGCCGACATGACGGCCAAGCCCGACGCCAGCACCTTCTCGCACCTGCCGTGGCGCCAGCAGCGCCGCGGCACCGCGCGCATGTTCTGCGACATCACCCTGCCCGACGGCTCCCCGAGCTACGCCGACCCGCGCTACGTGCTGAAGCGGGCGATGAAGAAGGCCTCCGACATGGGGTTCAGCTTCTACACCCACCCCGAGATCGAGTTCTTCCTGCTCAAGGACACCCCTCCCGGAGCCCCGATCGAACCACTCGACCAGGGCGGCTACTTCGACCACACCACGCTCGGCAAGGGCACCGACTTCCGTCGCGACGTCATCGAGATGCTCGAGCAGATGGGCATCTCGGTCGAGTTCAGCCACCACGAGGCCGCACCGGGGCAGCACGAGATCGACCTGCGCTACGCCGACGCGCTGACCATGGCCGACAACATCATGACGTTCCGCTGCGTGGTCAAGGAGGTGGCGGTCGCCTCGGGCATTCGCGCCACCTTCATGCCCAAGCCGTTCTCTGACCATGCCGGCTCGGGCATGCACACCCACCTCAGCCTGTTCGAGGGCGACACCAACGCGTTCTACGACGCCACCGACGAGGCACGCCTGTCGAAGACCGGGCGCCAGTTCGTGGCCGGGCTGCTGCACCACGCCAAGGAGATCACCGCCGTCACCAACCAATGGGTGAACTCCTACAAGCGGCTGATCGGTGGCGCCGAGGCGCCCAGCTACGTGTGTTGGGGACGAAACAACCGCTCCGCCCTGGTGCGGGTGCCGATGTTCAACCAGGAGAAGCCGTCGTCGGCGCGCATCGAACTGCGCTCGCTCGACTCGGCGGCCAATCCGTACCTCGCGTACGCCCTGATCTTGGCGGCCGGCCTGTCGGGCATCGAGCAGGGGCTCGAACTGCCCGAGGAGGCCGCCGACGACGTCTGGCAGCTCAGCCCCCGGGAACGCGCCGCCATGGGCATCGACGAACTGCCACGCAACCTCGACGAGGCGATCCGGGCGATGGAGTCCTCCGAGCTGGTGGCCGACACCCTGGGTGACCACGTGTTCGACTTCTTCCTGCGCAACAAGCGGGCCGAGTTCGAGGAGTACCGCTCCCAGGTGACCCCCTTCGAGGTCAACCGCTACCTGCCGCTGCTCTGAGCGTGAGGTCCGCTGCCGTTGCCGTCAGCGGTGGGCCCATGCCCGGCGCGCAGGCGCCAGGGGTACTGGCGTCAGGGGTACTGGCCTCAGGGGTACTGGCGTCAGAGGCGCTGGCGTCGTCCGAGATCGATGACCGGCAGCATCCGGGCGAACGCGTCCACGTGGGCGCCCGAGGCGTAGCGGTCGACGTCGTCGCCGGTCCAGGCCCGCAGACCGACGGCCACCTCGGTGAACAGGCGCACGGGCAGTTCGATCACATTGGGCGGCGTGCCGCGGGTGTGCGTGGGCCCCTCGCCGAGGGCACTGAGCTGCACGGCCGCCGCCGGCGGCACCCTCACCTCGAGCGTGGCTCCCGGGTGACGCTCACCCAGGGCCATGGTCAGGGCGCGAGTTGTCTCGGTCAGGGCCGCGACCGGCGGGGTGCACCCGTGGCGCAGGGCGACGGCCACGGCGTCGACCAGGGCCCCGCGCAGGTAGTCGACCAGCCGGGCCACCCCGAACAGGGTGTCGACGGCGGTCGGCAGCCGCTGCTGGTCGAGTTCGGTGCGCAGGTCGGCCAGCAACCGGCGGGCCTGCTGGGCCAGGGCGGCGGCCGAGTCCTTCCCGAGCACCGAGCGGGCCACCTCGGTGAGCGTCTGCTCGGCCCGCTCGCGGTGGGCGAGGTGGGCGGCCCAGCCCTCGGGTCGGGTGGTGGTGGGCGCGGCCAGCGTCTGCAGCGCGTCGGTCAACAGCACCATGGCTCGTCCGGCGCGGTCACGCAGGTCGCGTTCGTTCACCGGCGACTCCGACGGGCCGGGCGAGGCGGGCACGAGTGCCTCGAGCGTGGCCGTGAAGGCAGCAATCACCCGACGCAAGGCTTGGTCCTGCTTCGCTGCCACGATGGTCACCTCGACGAGACTAGGGATGTCGGGTGTCCCGGAGTTGTCTCGCGGGTTACCGACATCCAAACGACTGCCAACCGGTTGAGCATAGGCTCATCGTGTGAGCCGGATGTCAACGACCCCAGGTGAGCTGGCGCGGCGCGGGTTCCTCGATGCCACCGCATCGGCCGCGTTGGTCGAGCGATTGCCGTGGCCGCAGGACGGGGGCTGGCTCGACCTGTTCGATACCGTCGCCGACCCAGATCTCGCCCTCGCCTCGCTGGTGCGGCTGTTCGACGAGCACCCCGAGTGGGCCGATCGGCTCACCCCGGACGAGCCCCTGACCCACCGTCTGGTGCTGGTGCTGGGCGGCAGTCAGGCCCTGGCGCAGCACCTGCTGCAGCAGCCGGGCGACCTCGAGGTGCTCGCGGAGGCACCGCGCCGGCACCCGGCCGCCGACATCGCCGGCGCCGTGCTGGGGGCGTGCACCGCCGACGGGCTCAGCCAGACGCAGGCCATCGACGCCCTCAAGCTCGCGAACCGGCGTGAACTGGTGCGCATCAGCGCCCGCGACCTCGGGCACCCCGAACCAGAACAGGTGCTGCCCGACATCGCCGCCGAGTTGGCCGACCTGGCCGACGCGGTGCTGCAGGCGGCCCTCGAGCTGGCCCGCCGCGAGGTGGTCGGTCACGAGGCCACCCGGCTGGCGGTGATCGGCCTGGGCAAGACTGGGGCGGGCGAGCTCAACTACATCTCCGACGTCGACGTGCTGTTCGTGGCCGAGCCCGGCACCGACGCCGACGGGGCCGAGGTGAGCGCCGATGAGTCGATGCGGGTCGCCACCCGGTTGGCCGCCGCGCTGACCCGCATCTGTTCCAGCCACACGGCCGCCGGCAGCATCTGGCAGGTGGACGCCGCCCTGCGCCCGGAAGGGAAGGCGGGGGCGCTCGTCCGCACGTTGTCGTCGATGCGCGCCTACTACGAGAAATGGGCGTCGAACTGGGAGTTCCAGGCGATGCTGAAGGCGCGGGTCGTCGCCGGTGACGCCGAGGTCGGCCAGGGTTTCCTCGACATCGTGCAGCCACTGGTGTGGCGGGCGGCCGAGCGCGAGCACTTCCTGGTCGAGACCCAGGCCATGCGTCAGCGGGTGATCGACACGATTCCCGCGAAGGAGGCCGACCGCGAGATCAAGCTGTCGTCGGGGGGACTGCGCGACACCGAGTTCACCGTGCAGTTGTTGCAGTTGGTGCACGGACGAGCCGACGACCGCCTGCGGGCCCGGGACACCCTGGGGGCCCTCAAGGCCCTGGTCGACCACGGCTACATCGGCCGACACGACGGCATGGAGCTCGGCACCGCCTACCGCTTCCAGCGGCTGTTGGAACACCGCGTGCAGTTGTACCGCCTGCGCCGCACCCACCTGCTGCCCTCCGACCACGACGGTCTGCGGCGGCTGGCCCGCAGCGTGGGGCTGCGCGGGGGAGACGACGAGGTCACCGCCCAGTTCCGACAGTCGGCGCAGAAGGTGCTGAGGCTGCACCGACGCATCTTCTACTCGCCGTTGGTCGAGGCGGCCACACGCATCTCTTCCCAGGAGATGGCGCTCAGCCCGCAGGCCGCCCGCGACCGGTTGCGCGTGCTCGGCTTCTCCGACCCCGATGCGGCCTTGCGGCACATCCAGGCGTTGACCAGCGGGTTGTCGCGCGGCGCCGAGATCCAGCACCAGCTGATGCCGGCCATGCTCGGCTGGCTCGCCGAAGCCCCGTCGCCCGATGCTGGCCTGCTGGCGTTCCGGCAGGTCAGCGAGTCGCTCAGTTCGTCCCCGTGGTACCTGCGCACCCTGCGCGATTCGGGCACCACGGCCCACCGGCTGGCGACCATCCTGTCGAGTTCCCGGTACGTGGTCGACCTGCTCAAGCGCGACCCCGAGGCCGTGCAGCTGATGACCGATGACGCCGATCTGGTGCCGCGTGACCTCGAGCCGCTGGTCACCTCGATGCGGTCGGTGATGCAGCGGCACGCGGATATCGACGACGCGGTGCGCGCGATTCGTGCCCAGCGGCGGCGCGAGTTGTTCCGCATCTCGGTGGCCGACCTGTTGGGGCTGGTCGACCTGGCGACCGTCGGACGAGCGCTGAGCGCGCTCACCACGGCCACCGTGCACGTGACCCTCGAGGCCGTGGCCCGCGACGTCGACCGTCCGCCGTGGGTGGGTGTGCTGGCGCTCGGCCGCTGGGGAGGTCGCGAGCAGAGCTACGGATCCGATGCCGACGCCATCTTCGTGCACGCCGATTCCGACGACCCCGAGGCCGGCTCGAAGGCGACCGCGATGGTCGCCAAACTGCGGCAACTGCTGGGCGCCCCCGGCTCTGACCCGGCGCTGGCCATCGACGCCGACCTGCGGCCCGAGGGGAAGTCGGGGCCGATGGTGCGGTCGGTGTCGTCCACGATCGCCTACTACGGACGATGGGCCGACACCTGGGAGGCGCAGGCGCTGTTGCGGGCCGAGTTCGGCGGGGGCCACCGGGACTCGGTGGAGCGGGTGCTCGCCGAGGTGAGTGGACTGCGCTGGCCCGAGGGCGGGCTGACCCGCGCCCAGGTGTCCGACATCCGCAAGTTGAAGGCACGCATGGAGTCGGAGCGGCTGCCCCGAGGTCAGGATCCCCGACGCCACCTCAAGCTGGGCCCGGGCGGGCTGAGCGATGTCGAGTGGACGGTGCAGCTGCACCAGCTGCTGCACGCCCACGACCATGCGGACCTGCGCACCACCTCGACCCTGCAGGCCCTCGAGCGGTTGGCGGACGACCGGCTGATCGACCCGCTCGATGCCGAGAAGCTGGCGCACAGTTGGGAGCTCGCGAGCCGGCTGCGCAATGCCATCGTGCTGACCAAGGGCCGAGCCAGCGATGCCATTCCCACCGATGCCCGCGATCTGGCGGCGATGTCACACCTGCTGGGGCGCGGATTCGGGCAGGCCTCGGAGCTGTTGGAGGAGTGGAGCCGGGCGGCGCGGCGGTCGGCGCGGGTCACGGACCGGCTGTTCTGGTCCCGCAGCTGACTCCCACCTGACACATGCGTGACCCCGAGCCCGTGGTCAGCGTCGCAACACGTGCCGCAGCTGGGGCAGCGGCTGCGGGGTGCCGTCGCTGGTGGCGGGATGGCCGGCATCGCGCCACTGGCGCGCCAACTCCTGCAGTTGGGCGAGTTCGGTGCGCACGGCGGCCTCGCGGGAGTCGCTGGAGAATCGGTAACTGCCCGACCAGGGCTGCGGCAGGTCGTCCACCGTCTGACCGTGCAGGTCCTCGAGCACCTGCGACAGGGTCGCCATGGCGGTGCGGAACCTGATCCAGCGGTGCGCCGACAGGTCGAACTGGGAGAGGCGTTGTCCGGCCCGGTCGCCCCGTTCGGAGAGGGCGCCGATGACCGCAGGGGGCATGGCCAGATTGAGCCCACCCTCGCCCGGATGCATGGACACCTCGACGATGCGGTCGCGGAACCCGGGCACCTCCATCTGCAGTTGGTCCGACCAGTCCTGCCACGTGCGGCGCACTCCGGCGAACAGGCCGGCGACCGAGGTCACCGGCAACGAGCGGACGAGCCGCTGCCCCGTCTGCGGCAGCTGGTGCACGTCGATGTCGGGGTAGTCGGGATGGGCGTCGTGGAGGTTGATGCCGAAGGTGGGACGCGTGGGCAGCAGCCGGTCGAAGAACTGCATGGGGAAGTTGTTGGCGATGCCGCCGTCGGAGAACCAGTCGACGACGAGCTCGCGCTTGCCCGGTCCGCGCGAGAAGTCGATGTGGTGCAGGGGCACCGCGCAGATCAGCACCGGGAAACTCAGCGAGAGCCTGGCCAGCATCACCACCGGCAGGTCGGCGGCCTCGGGCAGCTTCATCACCCGCGTGCCGGCGTGGCGGGGGCAGACCATCGAGATCACCCGGTCGGCGTCCCGCGCCTGGGTGGCCGGTCGAGCGGTGGCGGCCAGGTGGGCCATCACCGTGTCGGGGAAGTAGTCGGCGAGGCACCGCGGGCAGAAGTGGAAGACGTCGCTGGTGAAGGGCATCTGGTAGGGGCGGCCCTGGTTGAGGCAGGTGGTGGTGGTGACCAGCGTGACGTCGGGATCGAACTCGACCCACGCGGCCGGATTGTGGTTGTCGGCCCGGCTGAGGCGCCGGTGCACCTCGGTGGCACGTTCACCCCACAGGTCGCCCAGGGTGAGCGGACGACCGTCGGCGCTCAGTCCGGCGGTCTCGTTGATGGTGCGGGTCAACCAGTCGGTGAGCGGCAGACTCTGGCCCGTCGGGTCGTGACCGTTGACCAGCCCGAACCCCCGCCGGTTCATCTCGCCGAGGGTCGAGGTGAGCATGGCCCGCGCCGCCAGCACGAGGCCGACGATCACCACGACCGCGAGCACGAGCAGCGCCAGCACGAGGCTGACCACCAGGGCGGCCGGGCGCAGCGGGTCGCTGCCGAGCACGCCCGAGGCCAGCAGCACCAGCCCGGCCAACACGACGACCGCCACCGCCACGGGTGCCCAGAACAGCAGCGGGCGGGAGCGCACCGAGGCCACGGCCACCCGTCTCACCTTGCCGGCGGTGGTCGGCGCGGCCAGCGCGCCCATCACGAGGTCGAAGGCGGCACGCGTCTCGGCCATCGGTTGGAACAGCCCGAGCAGGTGGTGGCCCAGGAAGTCGGGCAGCTGCGCCAACCGGGGGTAGCCCACCTGGGGGTCGGACGAACCCGACGAGCGGCCGTGCTCGGCGGCGGCTGCCAGGGCGGCGGCGATGGCGCCCGCCGACGATCCGCCCAGTTGGCGCACCCGGTGCTCGGTGGCCAGGCGGCAGACGGCGAGCGGGTAGACCACCCCCGAGGTGATGCCGCCCTTCATGATCACGTCGCATTCCTTCTCGGGGTATGGCCGCTCGGGGTACTGACCGTCGGGGCGCAGGTACGAGGCCGGGTCGTCGAGGGCGGGCAGGGTGGGCATCAGGACTCCTCGAGGTGGGTCTGTTTGAAGGCGTCGACGACCTGCCGGCACATCGCTGAGTACGGGGCGGTCGGGGCGCAGAAGGCGTTGAGTTCGGCGAGCTCGTGGGTGAACCGCTCGCGCAAGGGTGCGGTGAGCCCACGTTCGGCGATGTCGGCGAGGATCCAGCTCATCGTCACCAGATGGGAACGGACGAGTGTGAGCTGCGCGGCTCGGGCCGCGACCAACCCCTGCCGCTGCAGGGCGTAGACCTCGATCGAGGCGCGGCCCATGGGGCTCAGCTTCTTGGCCCCGCGCCGGGTGGGGCGGGCCTCGACCTCACCGTCGCGGATCGACCCCGGAGCCTCGACGAACTGCAGGTGGCGGGCGGGGTCGTCGAGGTAGGGGTGCAGCAGCAGTCGGGGTTCGTCCGTCTCCTCGCCCGGCCGACTGGCGCGACGGCCCTCGTCCGCGACCGGGAACTGGTTGGCCTTGCCGGCGGTGGCGCGCTGGTTCTGGGGGAGTTCCTGGCTGCGGGGCCGATTGCAGTCGCTGCACGACGGCAGCAGGTTCGTCCACGTCGATGCGAGCCACCAGTACCCGGGGGCCTCCATCCTGCGCACCAGCACCCCGTCGACGGTGCGTTCGCGCACCACCTGTCCCTTGGGGCGGAAGTGTTCGACGTCGAGGGGTTGGGTGGCGCCGTAGTAACTCTCGCAGTAGGCGCACTTGGCGGCGAAGGCCGAGGTGAGGGTCGCGCGCACGTCGTCACCCTTGTAGGCCTTGAAGGTGCCGGTCCACGAGGCGGCGGCGTGGTCGGGGTCGTCGTAGAAGCTCACCAGGGCGTCGCGTTCGCGCTGGCTGGTGACGCTGGTCAGGCTGGCCGGTTCGGGCGGGCAGGTGAGCCTGATCATGGCGTCTCCTGCGGCAGCGCCTGCTCCCACAGCGAGCGCAGTTGCGACTTCACCTCGGTGCGCAGCACGGTGGCATCGCCCGTGACGCGGCGTTCGGCGAGGAACCCGTCGGCGGCCTCGAGCACCAGTCGTTCGCGTTCGCTGGTGCCGAGTTGGCGCAGGCTCACCAGTTCGGCGTCGATGGCGGCCAGCCGCGTCTGCTCGTCGGCGTCGGGATGGGGGAGAGCGCGCAGGGCGTAGTACTCCTTGAACAGGTCGTCGACGTGCGGATCCTGGGTCGAGCCCAGCCCGAAGTGTTCCGAGGTGAGCAGTTGCTCGACCCGCAGCCCCTTCACCGAGGGCAGGTCGGTGAGGCTGACCACGTCGCCATCGGGGTTGCGCAGGATCACACTCACCTCGCCGTCGCCCAGCCCGCGCAGACACAGCGGGTCATGGGTGCTCGCCAGGAACTGCATGCGGGGGAGCACCCGCCGCAGGGCGTCGACCACCCGCATGCGCCAGCGCGGGTGCAGGTGGGTGCCGAGTTCGTCGATGATCACGATGCCCTCGGCCGTGGCCGGCGACGACCACAGTGAGAACGCCGTCGACAGGATGTCGGCGGCCAGCACCATCATGGTCTGGTAGCCGTCGGAGAGTTGGTCGAGGGGCTCGCGGCTCTTGCCGAACCGCACCCAAATGGTGCCGCGGCGCCGGTTGCGCTCGAGAAAGGTCTGGTCGTCGAGCGCCAGCAGCAGGCGCATCGACGCGGCCACGTCGGCGAAGGTGGCGTCGTCGAGGTCGGCGAGCCAGGTTGCGGGGTCGACGAGGTCGTGGCGGGGATCGAACAGGTTGGCGACGTTGGAGACCCCGGACTGGCGGACGGGGGCCGACGACCCGCGCAGTCGCATGGCGCCGTAGCCGAGCACGACCGCCTGCGGTTCGGAGGTGCCGCCGAACTCGTCACTGTCACGGTCGAAGGTGAGCGTCACCGGGTCGGGCAGCCCGGTGAGCCACACCTTCACCCAGCCGCGCCGACAGCCGCGACGCAGCACCTTGGCGGGAGTCAACCCCACGCTGGCGGTGAGGGAGCGTCGGTGGTCGGCGCCGACCATGGCCAGGGCCACCGCCATCAGGATGCTCGACTTGCCCGATCCGTTGTCGCCGAGCAGTACCTCCCACGGTGCCGTCGTGGTGGTCGAGGCCGTCAGGTCGAGTTCGAGATGCCTGATCGGACGAACGTTGTGCAGCTCGATGCGTTCCATCCACCGGGTGGCGGCGTAGTAGTTGGCCAGATGGGCATCGCCGGTGGTGGCGCCCGGGGTGGGCTCAAGGCTGACCTGCTGGCGCGCGGTCTGCGACTGCTCGAACCCGGCCTTGGCGCTCGTCCGGGTGCGGGTGTCGTCGGTGACCAACTGGATGCGCATGGCGTGGAAGCTCTCGCGGTCGTCGGGCACGTAGCCCACCGTGGCGAGCCCGGCCGTGACCTCGGCCCACACCTGGGCGCGGGCCTTGACCAGCGCTCGGCGGTTGAGGGCCAGCACCTCGATGGTCGCGATGCCGCGTGCGTCGGTGCTGGCGACGGTACCGTCGGCCTGGAAGACCAGCAGTCGGTACGGGTCCTCGAGGTGGTCACGCGGGTTGACCAGCAGGGGCTGTTCGGCGCTGAGCTGGTCGTCGGGGCCGATGCGCTCGCCCACCACCGGGAAGCGGGCGCCCTTGTGCTTGATGCAGTCGGTGCAGGCGAGGATCAGGTTGGCCCACGTGTAGGCCAGCCACCAGTAGTGGTCGGGGCTGACCGAACCGTCGCTGCCCAGGGCATCACGGGGCGGGCGGTAGTGGTCGACGTTGTCGACGGTGGCAGGTCCCAGCTCCGACTCGCAGTAGCCGCACTTGCCGCGGAACATGCGCGTCAGTTCGTCCAGCACCTCGGGGGCGGCGAACAGGGTGGGGTCAGGCGGGGGCCGCCTCGCCGCGGACGAGGAGCCCGGATCGAGCGCGGCCAGCGCTGCCTGCACGCGCGCGGAGGTGACGTCGAGGATCGACGGTTCCCGGCCGATCTCTGCAAGGATCATGGTCCCCCCGAACCCGGTCACCTGCGTGGATGTTGGTCGCAGTGTCCGCCGGGGTCGAGGGGCCTGTCAAGGGTTGGTGGTCACCGTTCTCGGGGCGGTGGTCACAAAGAAAAGACCCGCCCTCACGTGGAGGAGCGGGTTGGTGGACGAGACATGAGCAGCAACCTGCGGTTCGAGCAAGGTCACCAGCCGTGAGGCTTGCGGATGCCTGCCACGTTGGAGGGAAGTTGGCACTCAATCCAGTCCGCGGGCTGCATGCGACGCCACCAATGCCCACCCACCCCGTCGTGAGGTTCTCCCCGCACTGCGCCGGCGAGTGGGCGGTCCGACGGGTTGATGACTCCCACGGGAACGCGTTGACGAGCCACCGCCACCGGCAGGGCCAGATCGGAGTCATTCGAAAGGACGACTGCGGCGTCGACACGACCGCTCGGCACGTCTACCAGCAAGTGGGTGGCGACGTTGACGTCCGAACCCTTCTCCTCCCGTTTGCGGACCGCGGCCAACATCACTCCGTCGCGGTTGCGTCTCAGCGGAAGACCATCAGACCAAGACAACTCATGGCCTGGGTCCTCCAAAATCCGTGGCTTGCGAGAGCCGACTGGATCGGGCGTGAGGACTGATTCGGCAGCCCTCGAAGAGTAGAAGCCCTCGGTGGCCTCATCGACGGAACCCGATGCCTTCGACGCCTTCAGGTAGAAGTCTGGCCGGTGCGTGTCGAGTGGGTCGTCCAGGGGCGACGCAGGAGCGTCGACGCGACGTGCTGAGAGGTGGTTCCAGTCGAGCACTAGGACACCGGTTACAGGCATGGCGATAGGTCAGGAACGGCGTCGCTCCCTACGCAGGAGGGAGCGCAGAGTCTCGACATTCGCGTAGCCGACCCGTCGCGCGATCTCGGCGGAGGTGAGGTCCGTGGTTGCTGAGAGGTGCCGAGCTCGTTCGATGCGAAGCCGTTGGACGAAGCCGAGCGGAGTGAGGTTGAGCGCCGCACGGACTCGTCGTTCGAGGGTGCGCCGGCTGGTGCCGAGCGACTGCGCGACGAAGGCGACGTTGAACGGTTCGTCCAGGCGGGCGCGCACGAAGCGTTCGAACTCGACGACGATCGGGTCCTCGTGCCGGAGATGTTCGTAGGCGACGAAGGCCGCCTGCGACGGACGCTCGTCGATGATGAGGAGCTTGGCGACATGTTGGGCCAGGTCGGGGCTGATCGATCGCACGAGTGAGAGCGCGAGGTCGATGTGGGCGAACGCGGCGCCGGCGGTGACGAGGTTCCCGTCGACCACGACCATGGTGTCGAGATCGAGGGCGACTGTCGGATAGCGCTTCAGGAACTCCGGCCCCAGGAACCAGCTGGTCGTCGCCCGCCGATGATGCATCCGTCCGGTCTCGGCGACAGCGAACACGCCGGTGCACGCCGCGGCGATCCGGGTGGTCGCGTCGTCGAGGCGCCCGAGCGAGGCGATAACCGAACGAGCATCTCGGCTCTGGAGGGCGTCGTTGGTAGCGGCGGCCGTGAGGGTTCCAAGCGCAGGGACGACGACCACGTCGAACTCTGCGGACTCCGACAGCGGGTGGTCCACCGACAGGGTCATCGATGCCGTCGTGGTCACTCTCCGTTTCGGTCCGAGGATGGCGAGTTCGATCGGGTCGATCCGCGGGTCGACATCGCCGCGGGCTCCGTCGGCCACCCGCACGATGTCGATGACCGACGCGACAGCCGAACCGAAGCAGCCGTCGATCGCGATCAGTCCGATACGCATGGCGCGAACAATAGCAATACTGCCGTATACGCCACTTCTCACCTGCCCTTGCTCGTCATACGCTGAATCCGCTTCACCAAGAAACCTCGACACCTAGGAGAACCCCTCATGTCCGCACCCGCATCACTTCCGTATGCCTTCGTCGCCAAGATCGTCGCGGCCGATGGACAGCACGACGCGCTCGCCGATCTGCTCGCCGGCGCTGTCGCGCTCGCCAACGAAGAAGTAGGAACGATTGTCTGGTTCGCGGTCAGGACCCACGCCGACACCTTCTGGATCTTCGATGCATTCCCCGACGAGGCCGCTCGCGACGCCCACGCCAACGGCGCCATCGTCGCAGCCCTGATGGCCAACCAGCACCTCCTCGGTGCAGCACCCGAGATCCTGGCGGCCGACGTCCTCGCGTCCAAGCTCCCGTAGTCCGCCAACGCACGAGACGATCGCGCCCCGCCGAGCCGTCGAGGGGTCGCGACGCAACGCCACGCTGCGTTGCCGAGCGGTGCGAGGCCTATCGGCACACGGACAGGATGCCGGCCGCGAGCGCTCAGCCGGCTAGGGTTCCGTCGCAGAGGAGAGCGACGTCGGTGTCGGGCAGAGCCGTGAGGCCAGCGCATCGCGCGACCACCAGAACCGAACCGCCCCTGCCCTGCGTTTCCGCAGGTCAGGGGCTGTTCGCCGGAGCCGCCTGTCGGAATCGAAGCCGAGCAAGCTCCATTCCTTCAGCTCACCGCGCCCTCCTCCTCGCCGGTCCCGTCGTCGTCGAAGACGTTTCAGGGGTCTTCTCAGATGACGGTGTAGGTCGGCCGGGCGCGTCGGTCCGCAGATAGACGTCGAGGTCTCCCGACGACGGAGGTTCCTACGCCATCCATCCGAAAGACCTCGACGTGTCCGACGCAACCCCGCCGGCCGGCTTCGGCCGCCCTGACCTGACCGCCTTCGCTCGACTCGACGGCCTCGGTCTGAGCGTGACCGGACAACGACTTGAACCGGATCGTGCGGTCCTCGCGTGCCGCGTGGTGGAACCAGATCAGTGGTGCCGACGGTGCGGCAGCGAAGGCGCTGCTCGTGACACCGTGATCCGGCGGTTGGCCCACGAGCCGCTATCGCATGCCCATCTGCCGCCTGCACTTCAACGGGAAGCAGCTGTACTTTGGGCTGTTCGACGAGAACAAGGTCGAGTCAAGGGTTCCTCTGGCTCGGGTCGAGGACATCTACCTGCATGCCGATGCCCTTCGGGCCACGGTTAGCCGGTACGTCGCCTGAACTGGATCAGTACATCTCCAGCTGCCGCAGGCGGGTGTCGGCGAGAGCTCGCACCCGCACTCCGCGCACTCCTTCCTGGGCCACCAGGTAGGCCTGCGTCTGGTTGGGCCACAGTGCCGCCCGTGGCCGCACCGACGTGGGCTGCCAGGTGTCGTCCACCAATACTTCGATCTCGACCGGGGCAGCCTCGAGATCCTCGGTGGTGAGCGTGAGCACCTGGGTGGTGACTGGCGAGTCCCAGAGCACGTCGATCTCGTCGCCCGCGGCCACGTCCTCGACCTCACCCTGGTCGTCGGTCAGCTGGGTGCCGAGATCCCAGTTCTCGCCCGAGCGGTGCCGCGTGGTCACCCCGGACGAGGTCAGGTCTCCGGTCCAGCCGGTGGGGAATCCCTCGATCGTCGAGATCGACCGCGGCCGTGACTCGCGTGCCCAGGTCGAGGGCTCCGGCCCGAGCTCGACCTCGATGGTGACGTCATTCTCGAACAGCGACACCGGCAGGGTGACCTCGTGCCAGTCGAGGCCGTTGACGCGCACGCTCTGGATGTAGCGGTGCTCGACCCCGGTGGCGCGCACCTCGATGCGTCGCCCGTTGTCGCGGGTGAAGGCCATGCGCTCGAACAGGGGAGCGGTGATCACGAACTCGCCGGAGCCGACCTGCAGCGGGTAGAAGCCGAAGGCTGCGAACAGCCACCAGGCCGACATCTCGCCGTTGTCCTCGTCGCCCGGGTAGCCCTGGCCGATCTCGGAGCCCACGAACAGGCGCTCGAGGATCTCGCGGGTGACCCACTGGGTGCGGTGGTGCTGCCCCGTGTGGGCGTACATGAACGGAATGTGGTGGGCGGGCTGGTTCGACATGCCCACCATGCCGAGCCGCAGGGCCCTGGCCTCGACCCGCTCGTGCATGGTGGCCGGGTACGACCCGGCGGTCGCCTCGGACGCGGTCTCGACGGTGGCGAGCGCCTCGTCCAACTTGGCCGCCAACTGCTGTTCACCACCCAGCGCCCGGGCCAGGCCGGCGCCGTCGTGGGGCACCGAGAAGGCCATGCCCCAGCCATTGGTCTCGGTGTAGTCGTCACCCCACCGCTCGGGGTCGTACTCGTCGGTGTCCCACCGCCAGCTGCCGTCGGGACGACGCCCCTGCAGGAACCCGGTGCGGTCGTCGAAGAGGGTCTGCCAGCCGAGACTGCGATGGGCCAGCCAGCGGGCGTTGGCCGCGAACTCCTCGGCCCGCTCGCCCAGAACGGGATCGGAGGCGGAACGATCGAGCAGATCACGCGACCACAGGGCGAGCGCAGCGTCGCAGTTGGCGTTCTCCATCGACCAGCTGAACCCCTCGTCGGTGTCGGTGTCGACGTGGCCCACGAATCGTCCGCGGTCGATGCCGACGCGCCCCACGATCGTCCGCTCGCTGGCGCAGGTGGCGTTGCGCAGGGCGGAGTCGTAGGCGGCCAGTTCGTCCTGGGTGATGCCGTGGGCCGCGGCGTCGGCGAAGATCGCGTCGGACGACGTCCCCACCATGCAGTCGACGTATCCGGGCGCGCACCAGCGGGGCATCCAGCCGCCCTCGCGGTAGTGCGCGACCTGCCCGGCGAGCAGGTCGACCGATCGGCGCGGCGTGAACAGGTGGTAGGCGGGCCAGCAGGTGCGGTAGGTGTCCCAGTAGCCGTTGTTGACATGCATCGGACCGGCCACCACGGGGGCACCCGTGCGATCGCGCAGGTGCCGGCCGATCTCGGCGCCCTCGGCGCGCACCGGTGACGCGTGGGCCCACCGCGGACAATCGCTGCTCCCGACCTGCTCGTGGTGCTCGTTCGGCCAGGCGTACAACCGGGCGAGATTCGACCAGGCCGCGGTGCGGTGCTCACGCGATCCGCCGTCGATCTCGAGGCGTCCCAGCAACTCGGACCACTGGTCGTGCGCGCGCTCGCGCACCTCGTCGAACCCGGCCTCGCCGACCTCGAGACGCAGGTTCTGCTTGGCCTGTGCCGTCGAGATGAAGCTCATCGCGACCACCACCTCGAGCTCGTCGCCCTCGGTGAGAGTGAGCACCCGCGACTGCGGACGAGGCAGGGGCACGCGCAGGGAGGTGGGGAAGCCCCGGGTGAGAGTCCGCCCCCACCGGCCGGGGAGTTCGGGCAGACCTTCGCGCGACCACTGGCCGCGATGGCGCACCGGCTGGCGCGTCTCGCCGTAGACGTAGCCCATCAGGGCCGGTTCGCTGGGGTGGCGCAGATCGATGTCGGGGTCGAGGGAGGCCGTGAACGAGACCCGACCGTCGGGCAACTGCACGACCTGCAACGTTCCCGAACCGGGCTGGTCGAGCACCACGCCGCGTGCGCCCTCGCCGCCGAATCGGAAGCGGAACACCGCTGCGTGCGAGGTGGGGGTCATCTCGGCCCGGATGCCCTCGTCGCCGGGCCTCGGGTCGAGGTCGACCCGGTAGTGGTGCGGACGATCGAGCTCCCGCTCGTGGTCGAAGTGCCGCTGCCGTTCGAACGGGTTCACGTGGGCCTCGCCCTGCCACGGCATCAGCTGGAAGGCGAACCGGTCGGCGATCCACGGGCTGGGCTGGTGGCTGAAGGCCAGCGCCTGCAGGGCCGGGCGTGGGTTGTCGTCGTAATCGCTCCCGGTCCAGCCGTAGAGCCAGCGGGTGGTGCGCGCATCGGTCACGGGGGTGAGGAAGTTGAACCCGTGCGGCACGCAGGTCAGCGGGAAGGTGTTGCCCCGGCTGAGGGATTCCCCCGTGCGCTGATGGGTGCCGCGCGTGGTGCGCACCCGCGCCACCACGTCGTCCGGCTCGGGCGGCAGCTCGGTCAGGCCGACCACCTGCAGCCAGCCGCGACCACCCGCCTGCGCGCCCGCCACGAGGTCGATGCTGATCGTCTGCCCGTCGAGCACGGACAGGTCGAGGTCGACCAGGTTCCACTGGTCGCTCCAGAGCACGCCCTCGACGTCGGGCGTGAACGCCACGCCCTGCTGGTCGGTGAGCCACCGAGCCTGGCCGTCGGGCGTGGTCGCCCGCACGCCGATCAGGGTGGCGGCGTGCACGGGGACGGGCTTCTCGTCCGCGGTGAAGCCGAGTTCGGGATGAACGGCGAGTCGGAACACGCTGGCGGCGGTCGGGGTGATCCCCTCGGCCAGCGTCGTCACGGCACCGGGGACGGGTTCGTACCTGCTGACGCTCACGCCGGGGAACAGCCCGGCGGCGGGGGGTGAACTGGCCGGGCGCTCCGGGCCGAGATCGGGGGTCAGGGGCAGGGAGGGCGCGGCATTGCTCACTGTGCTGAGTCTAAGCCGAACGCGGACGCCCGCGCCGAGTGGGTGCGTCCTCGGTCATGTCTTCCAGCTCGAGCCCCTTGGTCTCGGGAACCTTCAGCCAGACGAAGACGAACGACAAGGCCGCGAAGGCCGCGTAGAGACCGTAGGCCAGCGTCAATCCCACCTGCGAGAGGGCGGGGAAGGTGGTCGAGATCACGAAGTTGGCCACCCACTGGGCGGCGGCGGCCACGGCCAGCGCCCCGGCGCGGATGCGGTTGGGGAACATCTCGCCTAGCAGCACCCACACCAGCGGACCCCACGTGGCACCGAAGGCGACCACGAAGGCATTCGCGGCGATCAGGGCGACGGTGGCCCACGGCTGGGGCAGGCTCACCTGGTCGCCAGACCCCTGACTGAACGAGAAGGCGACCGCCATCGTGCCCAGCGCCACGGCCATGCCGATCGAGCCGACCAGCAGCATGATGCGGCGCCCGACCCGGTCGACCAAAAAGATGGCGACGATGGTGACCACGATGTTGGTCACCGAGGTGATCACGCTGGTGGTCAGCGCCTGGGACTCCTCGAAGCCGACCGAGCGCCACAGGGTCGTGGAGTAGTAGAAGATCACGTTGATGCCGACGAACTGCTGGAATACCGACAGCAGGATCCCGACCCACACGATCGGCTTCAGCCCGAGGGCGGAGCCGCGCAGGTCAGAGAACGACTCCCGCTTCTCGCTGGCGATGGACGACCGGATCTGTTCGATGCGCAGGTTCACGTCGGGCTCGCCGGTGAAGTCCAGCAGCACGCTCGAGGCCTTGTCGACCTCTCCGCGGGCCACCAGGAAGCGCGGCGACTCGGGCAGGCGAAGTGACATCACGCCGTAGACGAGCGCGGGAATGGCCGCGACCATGAACATCCATCGCCATGCGGGCAGCCCGAACCACAGGGTGTTCGCAGCACTGCCGGCGGTGTTGGCGAGCCAGGCGTTCGACAGGAGGGCGACGAAGATGCCACTGACGATGGCCAACTGCTGCAGTGATCCGAGCCGTCCGCGCACATGGGCGGGGCTGACCTCGGCGATGTAGGCGGGGGCGATCACCGACGCGGCACCGATGCCCAGGCCGCCGATCACGCGCCAGATGATCAGGTCGACGACGCTGAACGCGAGACCCGAGCCGATGGCCGACACCAGGAACAGCACCGCGGCCACCACCATCACGGGGATGCGGCCGCGGCGGTTGGCGATCGGGCCGGCGAACCAGGCGCCGACCGCGCACCCCAACAGTGCGGACGAGACCGCGAACCCGGTCAGCCCGGCCGACAGGGTGAAACGCTCGCTGAGCGCGTCGACGGCACCGTTGATCACGGCCGTGTCGAAGCCGAACAGGAAGCCACCGAGGGCCGCCGCGACGGCGATCACGATGACACGGGGGTTCACGCGGGAGTGTCCGGATGTGGGCATGGGGGGTGCCTCCTGACTGGTGGTCCGAGGGCGCTCACCCTACTCCTGGTCGCGTTCCGTGCCCCCCGAGGCGTGGGATCAGTCGGTCACCCGCGCGACGTAGACGCGCTCCAGACCGGGACGATCCGGAGCCTCACGCACCTCGTCGACGGTGAAGCCGGCCTTGGTCAGCAGCGCTCGGTTCTCGGCGTCGTCGCGGAAGCGCAGCGTCGACGTCGACTCGAGGGCGGTGCCGTCCTCGAACTCGTAGACCCCGGCGAACGAGACCAGCGGCAGTTCGGGGCGCACCCACAGATTTCTGGTGCGGACGAGGCCCTCGCCGGGGAAGGTGGCGCTCGCCTCCGAGGGGTCGCCCCAGCGTTCCCAGGCGCGGGCCTCGGGGCGACGGGTCTCGAATACCAGCCTGCCGTCGGGGGAGAGTCGGTCGCGGATCTCGGTCAGGGTGGCGAGCCAGTCGGCGTCATCGACGAACACCTGGGCGACGTTGCCCGTCATCACGGCCAGGTCGAAGGGGCCCGCGGGAGCGTCGGGGGCGGTGCCCACGTGCCAGCTGACGCGATCGGCGCCGGCCTTGCCGCGGGCGACGGCCACCGACGCCGCCGAGGGGTCGACCCCGGTGACCTTGACGCCGATCGCGGCCGCCATCAGCGCGAACGTTCCGGTGCCGCAGCCGACGTCGAGCAGGCGGTCGACGACGGCCTTGCCGGGGCGGGCGAACTCGCGCAGCATCGCGAGATAGGCATTGAGGTCGACGCGACCGGCCTCGAAGGTGTCGTAGAGCGGGGCGAGGCGGGCATCGGCGAACTTGGCATCGGGCACGCCACGACGGTAGCCCGGTGTGGTCGGAAGGGCACCCGCATTTCCTGAGTCGGCCGAGACCGCGGCAGTCGGGTTCAGCGGGGCGGTTTCAGCGGGGGCGGGTGATCTGTGCGGCGAGGTGGCCGGCGCCGTAGCCGTTGTCGATGTTGACCACGCCCACCCCCGGTGCGCAGGCGTTGAGCATCGTCAGCAGGGGCGCCAGCCCGCCGAAGGCGGCGCCGTAGCCGACCGAGGTGGGCACGGCCACCACGGGGGCCTCGACGAGGCCGGCGATCAGGCCGGGCAGGGCTCCGTCCATGCCGGCGACCACCACCACGCAGCCGGCGGCCCGCAGGTCGTCCGTTCTGGCCAGGGCCCGGTGCACGCCGGCGATGCCGATGTCGACGATCAGCTGGGTGGCTCGTCCGAGGTGGCGGGCGGTGAGTTCGGCTTCTCGGGCGACAGGCAGGTCGCTGGTGCCGGCGCAGGCGACGACCACCAGCTCGCCGGTGGGCTCGGGCGGCGTCGGGGGCCAGGCGAGCAGTTGGGCCACGGGATCGTGGAAGGCGTCGGGCAGCTCGGCCAGCACGGCCTCGGCCCGGGCGGCATCGGCCCGGGTGAACAGGGTGGTGTGGTCGCCGTGCGCGGCGATCTCGGCGGCGATGCGACGCACCTGGTCGGGGGTCTTGCCCGAGCAGTAGACGGCCTCGGGGTACCCGCGCCGGGAAGCTCGGTCGTGGTCGAGCGTGGCGATGTCGTCCAGCGCGGCCGGCTCAGGCTCAGGCATGGGTGAGCCCGCGGGCGTTGAGGATCTGCAGCGTGAAGGCACCGGAGGCCAGTCCACCGAGGTCGACCGTGACGTGCCGGAATCCCAACCCCTTCAGGTGCTCCTCGACCGACGAGCGCAGGTCGTCATCAGCGAAGCGGGCGACCTCGTCGCGGGGCACCTCGATGCGGGCAAGGTCACCGTGGTGACGCAGCCGACAGTCGGAGAATCCGGCGTCGCGCAGCACAGTCTCGCCCTCGTCGATCTGGCGCAGCTTCTCGGCCGTGACCGGCTGGCCGTGCGGAATCCGGCTCGACAGGCAGGGCGAGGCCGGCTTGTCGGCGACCTCGAGCCCGTAGTGGCGCGCGATCTCACGCACCCGCGTCTTGGTCAGCCCGGCCGCGGCCAGAGGGCGCAGCACGCGGTGGTTGGTGGCCGCCCGCGAGCCGGGTCGGTCGGGGCGCTGGGCGTCGTCCGCGTTCTCGCCGTAGGCCACGGCGTCGAGCCCGTGTGCCTCGACGATCTCGTCGTCGATAGTGGTGAACAGTTCGTCCTTGCAGAAGAAGCAGCGGTCGACGTCGTTCTTGGCGTAGTCGGGGTTGGCGAGCTCGTCGGTGGCGAGTTCGATCACCGCCACCCCCAGACCGTTGGCGACGCGGTGGGCGATCTCGCGCTCGCGTCGCGCCAAGGACGCCGAGACCGCCAGCAGCGCCACCACCCGGTCGGCGCCGAGGGTCTCGACGGCGATCGCGAGCAGCGTGGCGGAGTCGACGCCGCCGGAGTAGGCGACCCCCAACCGGGCGACGTGGCCGACCTGCTGGCCGACCGCGGTGATGTCGTGGGTGACGCTCATCGGTGATCCTCCTCGGGGGTGACGAGGGCCGCGCACGCGGCGGTCGCCAGGGTGTGCACCTCGTACTCGGCGCGGTCGGTGGCATGGGCGATGCGGGCGAGGTCGTCGAACTCGGGGGTGGCATGCACCACACGCCCGCCGCGCACGGCCACCTTCAGTCGACAGTCGTGACCCAACACCTCGACGGTGCGGTGCTCACGGGCCAGCATCGTGCGGACGAGGCTGTGCTCCCGCACCCCCAGGGTCGAGGTGTGGGTGAGGATGGCATCGACGACGCCGTCGCGGGCGTCGGCGTGCACCAGGGCGTGCAGGGTGTGGGCCGGTCGTCCCTTCTTCATCAGGATCGGCACCAGCCACGCATCGCGCGCCCCGCGGGCCAGCAGTGTGGCCAGCACCCCGGGCCACAGTCGCGGGTCGAGGTCGTCGATGTTGGCCTGCAGCTCGACCACCCGATCGGTGTCGAGGTCGGGGCTGGCGGGGGTGTCGTCCGCGGGGGAACCGATCACGAGGCGGACGACGTTGGGGTGGTCGGGGAAGTCCTTGCCGCCGGCGCCGATGCCCACGGACGAGACGCTCATCGCCGGCAGCGGCACACAGGCCTCGGCCAGGGCGCGCACCAGCGCCACGCCGGTGGGGGTCGCCAGCTCACCGACCTGGCCGGGGGTGGTCACCGACGCTGGTTGGTCGTGGGTGTGGTCGTGGTGCCCGTGAGCGTGCGAGTGGGGGTGCGCGTGCGGGTGGGGGTGGTCGTGCGGGTGGTGGTGCGCGGGTCCGGCGCCCCCAGGAATAGGCGACACCTGCCACCCGACCATCAACTCGGCAACGGCGGGAACGGGCACCGGTATGTCGCCGTGGGCGGCCCGGATGCGTCCGGATCCGACCGCGATCGGCGAGGCGTCGACCCTGGTCACCCCGAGGTCGACCAGCGCGGCGCACACCCCGACGACGTCGGCGATGGAGTCCAGGGCGCCGACCTCGTGGAAGTGCACGTCCTCGACGTCAGACCCGTGCACGCGGGCCTCGGCCTCGGCCAGTCGCTCGAAGGCGGCCGTCGCCCAGGTGCGCACCCGCTCGTCCAGCGAAGCCTCGGCCAGGGACGCCCGGATGGTCGACCACCGGCGGTGGGGCGGATCATCGGCGAGCACGTCGACGTGCAGTTTCAGCCCTCGCTGCCCACCCCGGACGACCTCGCCGGTGCGCAGCAGCACCGATCCGGGGATGACCGCGTCGACCGCCTGCTGCACCACCTCGAGCCGGGCCCCGGCGTCGAGGCAGGCCCCCAGCAGCATGTCGCCGGCCACACCGGCAGTCGCATCAATCCACGCGTGACTCACTCGTCCACCCTATGTGGGGTTGGATGGGAGTCATGGACCGATCACTCATCTGGAACACGGTGCACGACGAGCGACGAGCCCTGGTGCGCGATCTCGCGGGGCTGTCGGACGAGGACTGGAGCCGCGACTCGTGGGCCGCGGGGTGGACGATTGCCGATGTGGTGGCGCACCTGGTCGACTCGAACACCACGACCCGGTTGGGGTTCGTGCGTCGACTGGCCGCCGCCAGGGGCGACTTCGACCGGGCCACCGCCGAGGGGGTCGCGCGGGAGCGGCGCTTCCGCCACCGCGACCTGCTGGGTGCCTACCGCTCCACGATCGAGCTGACAGCCACCCCGCCGGCCGACCTGCGCTCACGGCTGGTGGAGGAGGTGGCCCACGGTGAAGACCTTCGTCGTCCGCTGGGACTCGTGCGGGAGTACCCGCTGAAGGCGACGCTGCCGGCCCTGCAGTACCTGGTGAAGACGCCGGCGGCCCTCGGTGGCGGAGCGGCGATCGCCCGAGGGTTGACCCTGGTGGCCACCGATGCGGGGCTTCGGCGGGGGAGCGGCCCCGAGGTGCTGGGGTCCTCGGTGAGCCTGCTGCTGGCGCTGACCGGACGACGCGTCCACGAGTCCGAGCTGGCGGGCCCCGGGCGGGCCGAGCTGCTGAGTCGGATCACTCCGCACTGAGCGGCGCCCGGAGGCTGGTCACGGGTGGCTCGCGCGGGTGCCGCCGGGGTGGCAGCAGGCGACCTGCCGCCGTTCACCGCTTGTTCACCCGACGGGTCGTGCGGCCCCGAGTCAGGTGAGCCATCGGGTGCCTAGCGTGGCGCTCTTCCCGTACCCCCGCGGGGCACTGACGACACAGGAGTTGCCATGACCACCATCATCAGCCGCCGGGCTCTGCTCGGCGGTGTCACCGGACTGTCCGTCGGCGTGGCCCTCGCGGCCACCACCGGTGCCGAAGCCTTCGCGGTTCAGCGCCAGCTCAGCTACACCTTCCACGCCCAGGAGACCACTTGGAGCTGCTCCGCGGCCGCCGCCAAGATGGTGCTCAGCGCCCGCGGCATCAACGTCTCGGAGGCCACCCTGCGCTCCGCGATGGGCGTGACCTCGTCCGTCGGTCTGCCCGACACCAACAACCTGGTGCGGGCCCTCAACAGCTACGCCCACACCTCGGCCTATTCGCTGCGCAGTTGGCAGGTCAGCAACTACGCGGCCGTGTTCGATGCCGACGTGCGGCGCAGCATCGACAACGGCTTCAGCGTCGCGATGGGGTCGTGGTACGTGAACCGTGGCCCGAACTACACCTACCGGTCGGGCAGCGGTCACTTCATGACCATCATGGGTTACAACGACACGCACTACCTGGTCGCCGACCCGGCCAGCTCGCTGAACGGGCCGGGCATGTGGAAGCCCAAGTCGACGGTGGTGTCGTGGCGCAAGACCTATTACGTGGCGGTCGTCAACGTTCCGGCTGCCTCGGCGTGGCCGGCCCTGAGCGTCGGTGCGACCGGGTTCCGGGTGCGCACCCTGCAGTACCTGCTGCGTTCCCGCGGCTGGACGAGCCTCGCCGCCGACTCGAGCTACGGCCCCGCCACCGTGTCGGCGGTCAAGGCGTTCCAGCAGCGCATGGGGTTGGTCGTCGACGGTGCCGCCGGGGCCAAGACCTGGCCGGTGCTGGTGGTGGCGGTGTCGTCCGGTGCGACGGGTGACGCGGTGCGGGCGGCGCAGGTGGCCCTGAACGGCCAGGGCGCGGCGCTGGCGTTGGACGGCAGCTTCGGACCCGCCCAAGTGGCGGCGGTGCGGGCCTTCCAGCTTCGGTCGGGTCTGGTGGTCGACGGTGTCGTCGGGCCGAGGACCTGGTCGGCGCTGGTCTGAGACTCCCGCCACAACCCGCACGCGGGCTTCGTCCGCCCTCCTGTTGAGGGGGTGGACGAAGCCCGCGTGCGGGTTGTGGAGGTCAGCTGGCCCGGGGTGGGTCAGATCGCGTAGTAGAGGTCGAACTCGTAGGGGTGAGGACGCAGCCGGATGGCGTCGATCTCGGCCCGCTTGAGCTCGATCCAGGTCTCGATCAGGTCAGAGGTGAACACGTCACCGGCGAGCAGGAACTCGTGGTCGGCCTCGAGGGCGTCCAGCACGGCACCGAGCGAAGCGGGCACCTGCTCGACCTCGGCGTGCTCGTCCGGGGGCAGCTCGTAGAGGTCCTTGTCGATCGGGGCCGGCGGCTCGATCTTGTTCTGGATGCCGTCCAGCCCGGCCAGCAGCATGGCAGCGAACGCCAGGTAGGGGTTCGACGAGGGGTCGGGGCAGCGGAACTCGACGCGCTTCGCCTTGGGGTTCGAGCCGGTGATCGGGATGCGCATGCAGGCCGAGCGGTTGCGCGAGGAGTACACCAGGTTCACCGGGGCCTCGAAGCCGGGCACCAGGCGGTGGTAGGAGTTCACCGACGGGTTGGTGAAGGCCAGCAGCGCGGGGGCGTGCTTGAGGATGCCGCCGATGTACCAACGGGCCAGGTCGGAGAGGCCGCCGTAGCCGTTCTCGTCGTAGAACAGGGGCTCGCCACCGTTCCAGATCGAGCTGTGCACGTGCATGCCCGAGCCGTTGTCGCCGAAGATCGGCTTCGGCATGAAGGTGGCCGTCTTGCCGGCCTCCCAGGCGGTGTTCTTGACGATGTACTTGAACTTCATCACGTTGTCGGCCGAGGCGAGCATGGTGTCGAAGCGCCAATTGATCTCGGCCTGGCCAGCGGTGCCGACCTCGTGGTGGGCGCGCTCGACGATGAGGCCGAGCTCCTCCATGGTCTTGACGATCTGGTCGCGCAGGTCGGCGAAGTGGTCGACCGGCGAGACCGGGAAGTAGCCGCCCTTGTACTTGACTTTGTAGCCGCGGTTGCCGCCCTCCTCGACGCGACCGGTGTTCCAGGCGCCCGCCTCGGAGTCGATCTCGTAGTGGGAGCCGTTGGCCTTGGTCTCGAAGCGCACGTCGTCGAAGACGTAGAACTCGGCCTCGGGGGCGAAGAAGGCGGTGTCACCGATGCCGGTGCTGGCCAGGTAGGCCTCGGCCTTCTTGGCGATGTTGCGCGGGTCGCGGCTGTAGGGCTCCTTGGTCAACGGGTCGTGCACGAAGAAGTTGACGACCAGGGTCTTGGCCACGCGGAAGGGGTCGAGGAACGCGGTGGTCGGGTCGGGCAGCAGCGCCATGTCCGACTCGTGGATCTTCTGGAATCCGGTGATCGACGAGCCGTCGAACGCCAGACCGTCGGTGAACACCGACTCGTCGAACGCGCCGGCGGGCACGGTGAAGTGCTGCATCACGCCGGGCAGGTCACAGAAGCGAACGTCGACCATCTCCACGCCCTCGTCCTTGATGAACGCGAGCAGGTCGTCCTGTCCCTTGAACATGTCTTCCTCCATCTGGGTGAACCCTTGTGGTGATGAACCTAAACAGGTGGTGTTGCTCATCAGTTGCGTCCATGTTTCGGTCATGTAACAGGCCGGTCGACCCACCCCTCCCGCGCGTCTGCCTCCCGAAGAAGCATCTGCCGCCGTTGCAACAGCGGCAAACGCACGTTTCGTGGGCAAACGCGCTCGTGCGTGGGCAGACGCGCGCGGACGAGGGCAGGTGGACGAGGTCCGGGGCCGGGTTCGGCTCCGGACAGGACTCGGTAGGCTCACCCGTGTGACTGCCCCCGCCAGCCAGGTGACCCATCCCGGCCAGACCCTCGGGCTCCCCGAGCGCGGTCGCGGGTCGCTCGCCAGCTGGCGAGCCAGGGTCGCCGCCATCATCGTCGACTGGGCGGCATCGATGGCCGTCGCCTACCTGCTGTTCGGCATGGGCGCCCTGCGCGGCCGCGACTGGCGCATGTGGACCCCGATGGCCGTGTTCTTCGTCGAGGCCAGCGTGCTGACCGCCGTTCTCGGCGGCTCCTTCGGGCAGTTGCTCGCCCGCATCGGCGTCGTCCGTCTCGATCTCACCCCGATCCGGTGGTGGCAGGCCATCGTCCGCACCGCCCTGAAGTGCCTGATCATTCCCATGTTGATCATCGGCGCCGAACGCCGTGGTCTCGACGACCTCGTGCTCGGCACCGTGGTGGTGAACCGCCGATGACCCCGCGTCCGTTTGTCGTGGTGGTCGCGCGCGGGCTGCCCGCCGCCGACTCGCCCCTGCTCGGGCGCTTCGAGATCGACCAGGCCCTCGCCCTGCAACAGGCCGGCTGCCACGTGGTGGTGGCGGTGCTCGACCTCCGATCGCCACGCCGTCGCCGTCCCGGGCTGCTGACTCCCTGGCGGGTGCGCCACTCGACCTTCGAGGGGCTGCCCGTGGCCCGCCTCGATGTCGGTCTCGGGGCCCTGCCTGCGCGGGTGTTCGGCCCCCTGGCACGCCGCGCGTGGGTGCGGCTGTACGAGGCGATCGTCGACCACCACGGACGACCCGAGGTCGTGCACGCCCACTTCACCCGCTGGGCAGCGGCCGTGGCCAGCGCACGCATGAGCCCTCGTCCGCTGGTGGTGGTGACCGAGCACAGCTCACGCCTGCGTCCCGGGCAGGTGCCCGACGACGACCGCGCGCTGGCTGCCCACGCGTACCGGGCTTCCCAAGCCTCCGGCTTCAGGGGCGCCGACCGCGTGCTGGCGGTCTCGAGCACGCTTGCTGAGGTGCTGCGGACCGAGTTCGGGGTGCGCGCCACCGTCGTTCCCGACCTCGTCGACGTCGACGCCTTCCCCCTGCGGGAACCGGCGACGCCGCGAGATCACGGTTCGGCGAACCCGAGGGGAGCGGCGCTGGTCACCGTCGGCAACCTCGTGCCGCGCAAGGGCATGGCCCGCCTGGTCACGGCCTTCGCGACCGCCTTCCCCGACGGCGAGGAGACCCTGACGATCGTCGGCGACGGCCCCGAGCGTGCCCGACTCGAGGCCATGGTCGCCGAGCTGGGCCTGGGTGACCGGATCATCCTGGCCGGCCCC
The DNA here is from genome assembly GCF_051192575.1 of Aestuariimicrobium soli. Taxonomy (NCBI): domain Bacteria; kingdom Bacillati; phylum Actinomycetota; class Actinomycetes; order Propionibacteriales; family Propionibacteriaceae; genus Aestuariimicrobium; species Aestuariimicrobium soli. The sequence goes on from NZ_JBPJSQ010000007.1 coordinate 252,391, forward strand.
CTCGACCGCGCCGCCGTCGCCGCGACGTTCGCCCGCAGCGACGGGTTCGTGCTGTTCAGCGAGTACGAGACGTTCGGCGTCGTCTTCGTCGAGGCCATGGCCACGGGACTACCCGTGCTGGCGACCCACTGCGGTGGCCCCGAGGACTACGTCACCGACGACGTCGGCATGTTCACCGGCACCACCCCCGCCGATGACGTGGCCGCGCTGAAGACGTTTCTGCGCTCGCTGCCGACGTTCGACCCCGCCGTGATCGGTGCGGTGGCGAGGGTCAGGTACTCGCCGTCGGCGGTGGCGACCCGGCTGCTGGAGGTCTACGGCTCGACCAGCTGACCGCCGGGGGAGCGGCGGTGGAGTGGCGCACCACCAGATCGACCGGGATGGTCACGTGGGGAAAGGTCGGCCGTTCCCCTCGCGCCAGTCGATCCAACTGGTCGAGCACCAGCCCGACCGCCTGCTCGCCGATGGCGTGGAAGTCCTGACGCACGGTGGTCAGTGCCGGGGTGACGTAGGGGGCCAGGTCGATGTCGTCGTAGCCCACGACCGACACGTCCTCGGGAATGCGCACGCCTCGCTCGTGCAGCGCCTGAATCAGCCCGATCGCCGTCTCGTCGTTGCCACAGGCCACCGCCGTGACGTCGGGTCGGGCCAGCAGCTCGTCGGCGGCCCGTCGTCCCGATTCGGCCGTCCAGTCGCCCTCGATGGCCTCCGGTGGCGAGATACCGTGCAGCGTCAGGGTGCGTCGCCACGCCTGAGCCCGGGCCTGGGCCACCCCCGAGTCGGCCGGCCCCGCCACGTGGTGCACGGTGCGGTGGCCCAGCGCGAGCAGGTGTTCGACGGCCAGCACCATGCCCTGCACGTGGTCGATCTGCACGCTGGCGTGCGGGCTGCCCGGCCAGTACCCGCTGACGCACACCGGCAGCGAGGGCGGCAGTGAGACCAGTTCGGGGTCGACCAGTTCGGCGCGCACCAGGATGAGGGCGTCCATGGGCTGCTCGGGCAGCCGGCGCACGGCCCGGTTCCAGTCGTCGTTGGTGCCGTCGTGCACGTTGATCACGTTGACCGAGTAGCCGCGCTCCTCGGCGGCCAGCACCACGGCACGCATGGTGAACAGTTCGCCCGTTCGTCCGAAGTCGTGCCCCACCAACCCGATGGCACCGGACGACCCCCCGCGCAGCGCACGGGCGGCCCGGTTGGGCACGTAGCCCAGGCGATCCATCGCCTCCTGCACTCGCACGCGGGTCGACTCGCGCACCTGCGCGGACCCCGTCGACACCCGCGAGACCGTCTGGGCGGAGACCCCCGCCAGGGCGGCCACGTCGGTGATCGACGCTGCCGCGGCAGCGCGGCGACGTCTCGACGGCGATGACATGGCGACACTCTAGCCACTGCCAGTGGTGACGTTCACATTCGCAGCCGATCGGTTGATAACGACTCCGTTACGAAGAGGACACCCCTCCGGGTGGGCCGGTTCGGGGCCTGATATGTTGACGTCAACATCGCGGGCCCTGTGGGGGAGCCCCCGTGGTGGCACCCCCGGCAGTGGAGCCGAGGGTGACCGTGACCGCAGTGCGGGACGAACGAAGGAGTTCGACAGATGAACATCAACCGACGACTGGTGCTCGGCCTCGGCCTGGGCGCGGCGGCTGTCTCCATGGCCGGCTGCAACTCCAGTGGCGGCAGCGACGAGGGCGCCGTGCAGGGCGAGGTGCCCACCAGCGGCACCCTGACCGTCTGGTGCTGGGACCCTGCCTTCAACATCTACTCGATGAACGAGGCGGCCAAGATCTACCAGAAGGCCCACCCCGACGTGCAGGTGAAGGTCGTCGAGACCCCCTGGGACGACATCCAGACCAAGCTCACCACGCTCGCACAGTCCGACAAGCTCGACCAGTTGCCCGACATCTTCCTGTGCCAGAACAACGCCTTCCAGAAGAACGTCATCAACTACCCCGACGCCTTCTCGAACCTGACCAAGGGTGGGGTGAAGTTCTCCGACTTCCCCGAGGCCGTCACCGCCTACTCCACCGTCGACGGCGCCAACTATGGCGTGCCCTTCGACAACGGCACCGCCGTGCAGGCCCTGCGCATCGACTACCTCGAGCAGGCAGGCATGACCATGAAGGACTTCACCGACATCACCTGGACCGACTACATCGAGCGCGGCAAGGCCCTCAAGGCCAAGACCGGCAAGGCGATGATCTCGGGTGAGTCGGGCAGCTCGGATCTGATCATGATGATGCTGCAGTCGGCCGGCGCCAGCCTGTTCGACGGCGACGGCAAGCCCACCATCGCCAACAACGAGGTGCTGCTGAAGTCGATCGACGTGCTCAAGCAGCTGCAGGCCGCCGGGCTGTTCGTCGAGGTGAACTCGTGGGACGAGTACATTCGCGGCTTCATCTCGGGCAACCACGCGTCGGCCCTCAACGGTGTCTGGATCCTCGGTTCGGTGCAGACCGCCACCGACCAGTCGGGCAAGTGGGAGATCACCAACGTTCCCAAGCTCGACGGGGTCGACGGGGCCACGAACTACACCGCCAACGGTGGCTCTTCGTGGGCCGTCAGCGCCGGTAAGCAGCCCGCCCTGGCCAATGACTTCCTCAAGGCCACCTTCGCCGGCTCGACCGAGCTCTACGACACCATCCTGCCGAAGGCCGGTGCGCTGGCGAACTGGACTCCCGCGGCCAAGTCGACCGTGTACCAGGAGAAGCAGAAGTTCTTCAACGACACGGCCATCTACGCCCAGGTCGTCGACTACTCGACCAAGGTGCCGAAGAACAACACCGGCGCCTACTACTACGAGGGGCGCGACGCGGCCAGCGTGGCCATGACCAAGATCCTCAAGGGCGCCGATCCGAAGGCCGCTCTCGAGGAGGCCCAGAAGACCGTCGAGTTCGCGATGCAGTGATCGACCGGTGCGACCGGCACCCGCCCTCACCGGCGGGTGCCCGGTCGTCCGTCGTCGCCCGAGCGACCACACACGAACGGAGACCTGCGTGACCACCACCACCGCGGACCCGCCGGTCCGCGACGTCGAGACCAAGCGGAGAGGACTCACCGGCGAACGCCGCAAGAGCCTCACCGGCTGGGTCTTCCTCGCCCCGGCGACGATCCTGATCATCCTGATGAGCTTCTGGCCCATGCTCGAGGCCCTGTTGCTCTCGTTCCGAAGCGGACGAGGCACCCGTCTGCGCTGGGCCGACCCCCTGTGGGCCAACTACTCCCGGCTGTTCCAGGACGACATCTTCCGGCGCACCCTGGCCAACACCTTCATCTACCTGATCATCCAGGTGCCGGTGATGCTGGTGCTCGCGCTCGTGCTCGCCGTGCTGCTGAACGACCGCCGACTCAAGCTGCGTGGCCTGTGGCGCACCGCGATCTTCCTGCCGTGTGCGGTCTCGCTGGTGTCGTACTCGATGGTCTTCCGGACGATGTTCGCCACCGACGGCATGATCAACGACGCCCTCGTCGGCATCGGCATCCTCGACCAGCCCTACAACTGGCTGGGCAATGCGACCACCGCCCGGCTGGTGATCATCCTCGGCCTGCTGTGGCGCTGGACCGGCTACAACATGGTCTTCTATCTGGCAGCCCTGCAGAACATCGACCCGTCGACCATCGAGGCGGCCAAGATCGACGGCGCCAGCGAGTTCCGGGCCTTCTGGCACGTGACGGTGCCGCAGCTTCGTCCGATGATCCTGCTGACCGCGATCATGTCGACCAACGGCACGATCCAGTTGTTCGACGAGTCGTGGGCCCTCACCGGCGGCGGCCCGGCCAACGCCTCGAAGACGATGTCGCACTACCTCTACCAGTTGTCGTTCCAGAACAACCCGAACTTCGGCTACGCCTCGGCGGTCTCGTACGTGATCCTCATCCTGGTGGCCGTGCTCGCCGCGATTCAGATGAAGGTGGGTGACAAGCGTGACTAGAACTCCGCTCGCCGCACTCAAGTACGTCTTCCTGACACTGGCCGCGATCTGCTCGCTGTTCCCGCTGTACTTCATGTTCATCTCGGCGACCAACACCTCGGCCGATGTCAGCCGCTCCCGGCTGCTGCCCGGCGGCGCGTTCGCCGACAACCTCGACAAGCTGGTCCACCAACAGAATCTGGGCGCCGCGATGGGGTATTCCACCATCTACGCCGTCTCCAGCGCCCTGTTGAGCCTGCTGGTCTGCTCGATCGCCGGCTACGGCTTCGAGATCTATCACTCGCGCAACAAGGACCGCCTGATGGGGTTGCTCCTGCTGACGATGATGATCCCGTTCGCGGCCACGATGATTCCGCTGTTCCGCATGTTCGCGAACCTGAACCTGGTCTCGACGATCCCGGCCGTGGTGCTGCCGACGATCGCCACCCCGTTCCTGATCCTGTTGTTCCGGCAGTCGTCGCGCAGCTTCCCGCACGAGATCATCGAGGCGGCCCGCCTCGACGGCCTGTCGGAGCTGGCGATCTTCTTCCGCATGTTCCTGCCCACCATGAGGTCGACCTACGCGGCCGCCGCGGTGATCACCTTCATGGCGGCCTGGAACAACTTCCTGTGGCCCAAGGTGATCCTGGTCGACTCGCGTCTGCAGACGATGCCGATGCTGGTGGCCAGCCTCACCTCGGGTTACGTCACCGACTACGGCGTGCTGATGCTCGCCGTGTTGTTCGCCTCTCTGCCCACCATGATCCTTTTCCTCATCCTTCAGCGAAGCTTCGCCGAGGGCATCACCGGAGCTGTCAAGTGACCTTTGTTTCCCGTCTCGACGACCCCTCGTGGTTCGCCGAGAACCGTCTCGCGCCCCATTCCGACCACCGCCTCTTCGCCTCGGCCGAGGAAGCAGAGCTGGGTGCCAGTTCGCTGGTGACCAGCCTCAACGGGGTCTGGAAGTTCCACTACGCGTCGCACCCGGGGGTCGCTCCCTGGTCGGACGATGCCCCCGGTGAGCGGGTGGACACCGCAGGCTGGGACGACATCCGGGTGCCGGGTCACATCCAGCTGCAGGGCTACGACCGCCCCCAGTACGTGAACACCCAGTACCCCTGGGACGGTCTGGACGAGATCAGCCCGGGGCAGGCGCCCCGCCGGTTCAACCCGGTGGCCACCTATGTGCGTGACCTGGAGGCGGACGAGACCCCGGGCGGCCCCCTGGCTGACGGCGAGCGGATCGCCATCACCTTCCACGGGGCCGAGAGCGGCCTGGCCGTCTGGCTGAACGGGCAGTGGATCGGCTGGTCCACCGACTCGTTCACGCCCGCCGAGTTCGACCTCACGCCCGCCTGGCGCGAGGGCGTCAACCAGGTGGTGGTGCAGGTGGTGAAGTTCACCTCGCAGTCGTGGCTGGAAGATCAGGACTTCTACCGGTTCTCGGGGCTGTTCCGCGATGTCGAGCTGACCCGTCGTCCGGTGGCTCACCTGCGCGACCTGGCGGTGGTGACCGAGCTGACCGACTCCTACGACCGGGCGACGGTCGTCGTCCGTACCGACCTCGAGGGCGAGGGCTCACTCGCGCTGACGCTGGCCGGTGTGGGGGAGCTGACCGAGCGGGCGCCGGGGGAGTGGTCGGTGGTCGTCGAGGCGCCCGAGCTGTGGAGCGCGGAGCGTCCGCACCTGTACGACCTGGTGGTCGAGGTGAGCGATCCGGCCGGCGACATGGTGGAGTACGTGCCGGTCAAGGTGGGCATTCGGCGCTTCGAGATCGTCGACGCGGTGATGCGCATCAACGGTCAGCGGATCGTCTTCAACGGGGTCAACCGGCACGAGTTCGGCCTGAACGGCCGCGCCGTCAGCCGCGAGCAGACCGAGGACGACCTCGTGCTGCTGAAGCGGAACAACGTCAACGCCGTGCGCACCTCGCACTACCCCAACGCCTCGTGGTTCTACGAGTTGTGCGACCGCTACGGGTTCTACGTCATCGACGAGATGAACCTCGAGACGCACGGGCTCTGGGACGAGGTCGTGCGCGGCGGTCGCGCGCTCGCCGATGCGGTGCCCGGCGATGACCCGACCTGGCTGCCGCCGCTGACCTACCGGGCCACCAATCTGTTCGAGCGCGACAAGAACCACGCCTGCGTGCTGATCTGGTCGTGCGGCAACGAGTCGTTCGGCGGCTCGAACCTGCTCGAGATCTCCCGGCACTTCAAGCGGCTCGACCCGACCCGGCCGGTGCACTACGAGGGAGTGCACTGGGACGCTCGGTACCCCGAGACCACCGACATCACCAGCCAGATGTACACCCCGGCCGCCGAGGTCGCGGAGCACCTGCGCCGGCATCGCGACAAGCCCTTCATTCTGTGCGAGTACGCCCACTCGATGGGCAACTCGTTCGGGGCCGTCGACAAGTACGTCGACCTGGCCTGGAGCGATGAGCTGTTCCAGGGAGGCTTCATCTGGGACTTCGCCGACCAGGCCATCGCCCTGGTCGACCGTCACGGTCGCGAGTACTTCGGCTACGGCGGTGACTGCGGCGAGGCTCCGCACGACTCCGACTTCTCGGGCAACGGCATCGTCTTCGCCGACCGCACCCCGAAGCCGGCGCTGCAGGCGGTGAAGGCGCTCTACTCCCCGTTCGTGATCGAGGTGGGTGACGTCGAGTTCACCCTCACCAACCGTCACCTGTTCGTCGGCTCGGACGCCTTCGAGGCCGTGGCCACCGTGCAGCGCGAGGGCCGGGTGCTGGCCCGGGCGTCGGTGCACACGGCCGTTGCTCCGCTGGGAACCGAGACCATCGCCCTGCCGCTGGCGCTGCCGTCGGCGCCCGGTGAGTACGTCGTCGAGGTCTCGATGCGGGTGCGCGAGACCACCTCGTGGGCCGAGGCCGGCCATGAGGTCGGTTTCGGGCAGGCGGTGCGCGTGGTCGAGGGTGGCGCGGCTCCTCGCCGCGGTGAGGCGCCCGAGGTGGTGCACGGCATCCACAACATCGGGGTGCGCGGGGAGCACTTCGTGGCCCTGTTCTCGCGCATCCACGGTGGGCTGCTGTCGTATCGCGCGCACGGCGGTGAGGAACTGCTGTCGAGTGTGCCCAGACCGAACTTCTGGCACGCACCCACCTCCAACGAACAGGGGTGGGGCATGCCCATGCGCGATGGCGCCTGGAAGCTGGCCTCGAGCCATGCCCGGCCTCGTCCGGGTGACGAAGGCGCACCGAACCCGTCGGTCGAGGTCGTGGACGACCGGGTGCAGGTCACCTACGTCTACGAGCTGGCCACGGGGTCCGCGACGACCGCCGAGTGCGTCGTGCGCTACGCGGTGGCGGGCGACGGGCACGTGCGGGTGACCCTCGAGATGACCCCGGACGCGTCGCTGCCGGATGCCCCGGAGTTCGGATTCCTGCTGACCACGCGGCCGGAGTTCGACCGGTTCACCTGGTACGGCGAGGGCCCCGACGAGACCTACAACGACCGTCGTCAGGGGGCCAGGCTGGCCCGTCACCAGGCCCGCGTGGCCGATCTGCTCACCCCCTACCTGCGTCCGCAGGAGGCCGGCAACCGCACCGAGGTGCGTTGGGCGAGTGTCACCGACGTTCACGGACGAGGTCTGCGCCTCGACGCCGACGCCCCGATGGAACTGTCGGCGCTGGCCTGGACGCCGCAGCAGATCGAGGCCGCCAACCACCACGTCGACCTGCCGCCGATCCAGCACACGGTGCTGCGGCCGGCGCTGGTCAGGCGGGGAGCCGGTGGCGACCAGTCCTGGGGGGCGATGACCCACGAGGAGTACCGGGTGCCCGCCGGCGAGCCGCTGAGCTTCACCTTCGGCTTCCAGGCGATCGTCTGAGGCGGTTCGCCGAGGGCTGATCCGTGAGCCGCAGAGACAAGTTGATCGGGGTCAACCATCGGCGTATTGTTGACCCCGATCAAATATTGATGTGTGTCAACCATTCCCCCCGTTGCCCCCACTCGGGCCTCTGCCCGCGGAAAGAAGCTACTTGTGTCACAAACCTCCGTCGTGCCCGGGTCGGCCACCGACTCACCGGCACCCATGAGCCATCGGGCGGTGCTCGAGGCACTGTCGGGGCTGCTGCTCGGCATGTTCGTGTCGATGCTGGCCTCGACCGTCGTGTCGAGTTCGCTCCCGGTGATCATCCATGACATCTCCGGCGACGAGCGTGACTACACCTGGGTGGTCACCGCCATGTTGCTCACCAGCGCCATCTCGACTCCGATCTGGGGCAAGCTCGCCGACCTGTTCAGCCGCAAGCTGCTGTTCCAGCTCGCCATCATCGTGTTCGTGGTGGCCAGCGCCACCGCCGGCCTCGCCCAGAACCCCGAGATGATGATCGGTTCCCGCGCCCTGCAGGGCATCGGCGCCGGTGGCTTGGCCGCCCTCAGCCAGGTGATCATGGCCGACATCATCAGCCCGCGCGAGCGCGGCCGCTACATGGGTCTGTTCGGTGCCGTGATGGCGGTCTCGACCGTCGGCGGCCCGCTGCTGGGTGGCGTCATCACCGACAACTGGGGCTGGCGCTGGAACTTCTTCGTCGCCCTGCCCGTGGCCGTGGTGGCCCTGATCATCGTGCAGGCCACCCTGCACCTGAAGCCAGCCGCCAAGCGCAAGGTCAGCATCGACTACGCCGGCATCGTGCTGCTGGCCGCGAGCGTCTCGCTGCTGCTCATCTGGGTGACCAACGCCGGCTCCGACTACGCGTGGTGGTCGGTGACCACGCTGTGGATGGTCGGCCTGGCCGTCATCTGCGCCATCGCCTTCGTGATCGTCGAACTGCGCACCCCCGAGCCGCTGATCCCGCTCGACCTGTTCTCGAGCCGCACCTTCTCGCTGGCGGTCGTGGCCTCGATCGCCACCGGTATCGCCATGTTCGGCGCCTCGGTCTTCCTGGCCCAGTACATGCAGCTCTCGCGCGGCGCGAGCCCGACCATGGCCGGCCTGATGACCATTCCGATGGTCGGCGGGCTGCTGGTCAGCTCGATCGTGGTCGGCCAGCTGATCACCCGCTTCGGCTCGTGGAAGCCGTACGTGGTCAGCGGTTCGGTGCTGCTGATCGCCGGTCTCTACCTGCTGACGACCATTCACTACGACACCAACTTCGCGCTGGTCTCGCTGTACATGTTCCTGATGGGTGCCGGAGTCGGCATGACCATGCAGAACCTCGTGCTGGTGGTGCAGAACACCACCACGTCGGAGCTCATCGGCGTGGCCAGCTCGGGCGTGACCTTCTTCCGCAGCCTCGGCGGCACCATCGGGGTGTCGGTGATGGGCGCCGCCATGGCGACCCGCACCGCCTCGCTGGCGGCCGAGCGCAAGGGTGACATCGGCCAGGCCCTCGCGGGGCTGGGCGACAAGGCCCAGTACTGGATGGAGCAGCTGAACAGCGGAGCCGTGCCCCGCGTCGCCGACATGCCCGAGTCGCTGCGGGTCATCTTCGAAGACGTCTACGCCGGTGGTATCACCCACGCCTTCCTGATCGCGGTGCCCGTCGCCGTGGTCAGCCTGATCGCCGTGATCTTCCTGCCCAACACGCCGCTGACGCGGATGACCGCCTCCCAGCGCCGCGACGCCGGGGAGCGTGACCTGGCGGTGCACAGCGTGCCCCAGGGCATGGAGGTCATGGACGAGACCGACCACGAGTCGACGACGGCCCGATGACCGACCGGCACGTTCTGGGCCCCGAGGCGTCGGATCGTGATCTCGCGATCCGACGCCTGGAGCAGGCGATGGAGCTGCTCGGTCGCCGCATTCGCGACTACTACCGGGAGGTGGCCGAGCAGCTCGACCCGGGGCTGCAACCGCACACCTTCAAGGTGCTCGTCTGCATCGACCGGCTCGCTCCGGTGTCGGTGTCGGCCCTCACCGAGCAGCTCGCCTCCGACAAGGGCCAGGTGAGCCGCTCGGTCAGCGAGTTGGAGTCGCGCGGGCTGGTGCTGCGCACCAGTGATCCCCGGGATGCCCGGGTGAGACTCGTGGAGCCCACCCCGCAGGCACGCGAGCGTCTCGAGCACGCCCGCCACCCGTTCAGCCAGCTACTGCGGGAATCGGTCAACGACTGGGGAGTGGACGAGGTCGACGACTTCTCGTCGCTGTTGGAGAAGATGGCCGGCGCCGTCGTGCCCCGCTGACCGCTCCCTGCTCGACCGGCGGGCCTCAGCCCGCCAGGGCCATGGCCCACAGTCGGCACGCGGCCACGCTGCGATGGGGCGCCCAGCGCGCGACGCGGGCGGGATCGTCCGCCCCGAGAAGCCGCAGCTGACGCTTCAGGGCCGCATCACCGGCCGGGAACGAATCCGGGTCGGTGTCGGCCCTGATCGCGAGGTAACCGAGCGTCCACGGCCCGATGCCCTTCACGGCGGCCAGATCGGCGAGCGTCGGCTGCGTGTCGGGGGCGGCGTCGGCGAACAATCCGGCGACGGCCTGCAGGGTGGCCGCCCGTGCACCGGTGAGGCCGATGGCGGCCCGCAGGTCGTCCGTCGGGTGGGCGGCGATGGCCGAGGCGGTGGGAAAACGGACGAGGCCGCTCACTCCCGGGCGGGCCAGGAGCGCCACCAGCCGCGAGCAGAACAGTCGGGCCGCCGCCAGCGACACCTGCTGGCCCACGATGGTCAGGCAGATCGCCTCGAACCGGTCGGGGAAGCGGGTGACCCTCAGCCCCGGTCGCTCCGCGACCTGCCGCGCGAACACGCGGTCGGCTCCCAGCAGGGTGTCGGCGGGGGTGGGGTCGACGGCGAGGTCGAACCAGTCGGCCACCCGGCGAGCCAGCTCGGCCGGCCCGACCAGCGTCGCCCCAGCAGCATCGAGGGTGACCGTGATCGGGTGGGGTCGTCCGTCGAGCTCGACCAACCGTTCCAACCGTCCGGCGGCCACGTCGACCCGGTCGATGCCCGCGATCGAGTGGGCCGCCAGGGTCTCCAGCGCCGAGCGGTGGTCGAAGGTTCCGACCGACTCGATCCGGGTGGTTGCGGGGGCCATCAGAGCCACGTCGCCGGGCCCATCAGAACAGGGCCCACCAGAAGAGGGCCCATCAGAACAGGGCCCATCAGAACAGGGCCCATCAGAACAGGGCCCATCAGAACAGGGCCCATCAGAACAGGCGGACGACGGGCGCGTCGTCCGGTTCCTCGAGCTCGAGCAGGAAGCGCTTGCGATCGATGCCGCCCGCGAACCCCGTCAGCGAGCCATCGGCGCCGACCACCCGGTGGCAGGGGATCAGGATGCTGATCGGATTGTGACCGACCGCCTGCCCCACCCGCTGCGCCAGACCCTTCGAACCCAGCCGTTCCGCGATCGTCCCGTAGGTGGTGGTGGTGCCGTGGGGAATCTCGCGCAGGATCGCCCAGACCCGTTCCGAGAAGTCGTCTCCGTGGGTCTCCAACGGCACCGTGAAACGCGTCCGCCGACCGTCGAAGTACTCGCGCAGTTCGGCCCGCAGCTGCTCCAGCACCCCGGGCGTGTCGGCCGCGATCGGCGCCCCCATCAGGTCGCTGCCCGGTGGGTAGGTGTGGTTCTCGAAGTACAGGCCCGTGAGCGCGGTGGCGCGCCCGTCACCCGACTCGTCCCACGCCAGCGTGGCGGTGAGCTCGCCGACCGGGGTGTCGAAGCGGGCGTGGCGGCGACGCGCCGGGGCGTGGGTCATCTCAGCCCGCCAGTTCCGCGGCTTCGAGCCAAGCCAGTTCGTACTCCTCGATCTGCGCGGCGAGGGCATCGTGCTCGGCCTGCAGCCCGATCAGGGCCGTGTGGTCGCTGGCCTGGTCGGCCATCCGCTGTTCGAGCGTGGCCTGCTTGGACTGCGCCTTGCCGATCTGCTGCTCGAGTCGCGACATGTCCTTCCTGGCCTGCCGGACGACCGCCGGATTCGCGGTCGGCTGCGCCGCGACCGGGGCCGCGGGCTCGTCCGTGGTGGTGGGTGAGGTGGGGGTCGACGGACGAGCGGCCGTTCCCGCCGTGCCCGACCTCCGCCGCTCCAGGTACTCGTCGACCCCGCCGGGCAGCAGCACGCAGTGTCCGTCGCCGAGCAGCGCGTAGGTGACGTCGCAGACCCGTTCGAGGAAGTACCGGTCATGGCTGACGATCACCAGGGTGCCCGGCCACGAGTCGAGATGGTCCTCGATGACGGTGAGGGTGTCGATGTCGAGGTCGTTGGTGGGTTCGTCGAGGAAGAGCACGTTCGGTTCGGCGAGCAGCAGCCGCAGGAACTGCAGGCGACGGCGTTCCCCACCGGAGAGTTCCGCGATCCGGGTGACCAGTTTCTGGCCGGTGAAGCCGAAGTCCTCGAGCAGTGTCGAGGCGGTCAACTGCTTGCCGGTCGCGACCGTTGTCTCCTGCTTCAGCCGGTTCACCGAGTCGAGCACACGCTCGTTCTCGTCGAGTTCGCCGACGTGCTGGCTGAGGTGACCCAACCGCAGGGTGAGGCCGTGCTTGACCCGTCCGCCGGTGGGTTCCTGCTCACCGGCGAGCACCCGCAGCAGCGTCGACTTGCCGGCGCCGTTGACACCGACGAGCCCGATCCGGGCGCCGGGGCCGATCGACCAGTCGAGGTGGTTCAGCAGCACCCGGCCGTCGGGCAGCACCACCGACGCATCGATGGCGTCGACGACGTTCTTGCCCAGTCGGGCGACGGAGAACTCCTGCAACTGCATGCGGTCGCGCGGGGGAGGGACGTCCTGGATCAGCGTGGTGGCGGCGTCGATGCGGAACTTGGGCTTGCTCGTGCGGGCGGGGGCGCCGCGGCGCAGCCAGGCGAGTTCCTTGGTGGCGAGGTTCTTGCGGCGCTGCTCCATCGCCTGCGCCTGCCGGTCGCGTTCGACCCGGGCGAGCACGTAGGCGGCGTAGCCACCGTCGTAGGCGTCGACGCGGGCGTCGTGCACCTCCCAGATGCGGGTGCAGACGGCATCGAGGAACCAGCGGTCGTGGCTGACCACCAGCATCGCGGTGCCGCGGGCCTGCAGGGTGCGCAGGTGCTCGGCCAGCCAGGCGACGGCCTCGACGTCGAGATGGTTGGTCGGCTCGTCGAGCACCAGCAGGTCGTGGTCGCCGAGCAGCATGGCCACCAGAGCGGCGCGCCGCCGCTCACCACCGGAGAGGTGGGTGAGGGACTCGTCCAACGCAATACCGTCGAGCAGTTCGGTGACGACGGTGCGCCGGTAACTGTCGGCCGCCCAGACGTGGTCGGGTTCGCCGTGCACGATCAGGTCGCGCACGGTGGTGTCGGGCACGACCACTTCGGCCTGGGTGAGCACGCCGATCGACACGCTGCCGGTGCGGGTGATGCGGCCGTCGTCGGGGTCGACGGCGCCGGTCAGCAGGCCGAGCAGGGTCGACTTGCCGTCACCGTTGCGCCCGACCACACCGATCACGTCGCCGGCGCCGATGCCGAGGGAGACCTCGTCCAGCAGGGTGCGGGTGCCGTAGTGCTTGGTGACTCGTTCGGCGTTGACCAGGTTGGGTCCGGTGGCCATCCGCTCAGCGACCGCGCAGGGACGACCGCGAAACCCGCGTGGGCATGGGGCCCTTCGGGATCGGCAGCTTGTTGCGCATGGTGTCGAGCGCCTTCAGCCGCGACTGCAGGTCGACGAGCTTGGCGGCGTCCAGCGTCTTCGGCTGCTTCTTCAGGTGGTCGGCCAGCTTGTTCAGCGGCACCTGACCAGCCTTGTTGCCCATCTGCACGATGGTGACCGGCACCCCGTTGGTGGCCTGCTCGTGGCGGCGCACCTCGGTGTTCAACAGCGACTTGAGGCGGTTGGGGTCACCCTCGGCGATCAGGTACAGACCGGACGGCCCGAGAGCGCGGTGGATGACGTCCATCTGGCGGGTGCCGGTGATGGCGGGGGTGGTCGTCCACTTCTTCTTGTCGAGCATCGTCAGGGCGACCTCACCCGAGCCGGCCTGACCCTCGAAGCGGGCGTAGGTCGCCTTGCGCACCCGCCACAGCAGGATCAGCATGGCGGCCACCAGGCCGAACGAGAGGCCCAGCAGCAGCCACAGCCACCACGGCTTCACCAGCAGGCCGACGACCACGAACACGATCACCGTGACGACGAAGGCTCCCGCCAGCAGCCACGGCAGCGACGTGTCGTACTCGTGGGTGCGCTTGTAGGTCTCCGTCAGCTGGCGAATGGTTCCCCAGTCACGCGGGTTGTCGGAGTTCTTGCGGCGCTCCTTCTCGGCGCGCGCCTGCTCCTTCTGCTTGCGTGCCAGTTCCTTGGCGGCTTGCGATGCCATCGATCAGACCTTCTGGGTGAGGGGCGCCTGGGCCCGGGTTTCCATCGCCTGACGGTACAGCTTGCCGGCGCGGTACGACGAACGGACGAGCGGCCCCGACAGCACTCCGGAGTAGCCGATCTCGCGCGCCTCCTGGGCCAGTTCGACGAACTCCTCGGGGGTGACCCAGCGGTCGACGGGCAGCAGGTGGGCGTTCGGACGCAGGTACTGGGTGATGGTGATCAACTCGGTGCCGGCCTCGTGCAGGTCGCGCAGCGCCTGCGAGATCTCGTCGCGGGTCTCGCCCATGCCGAGAATCAGGTTCGACTTGGTCACCAGCCCGGCCTCGCGGCTCCAGCGGAGCACGTCGAGCGAGCGTTCGTAGCGGAACCCCGGACGAATGCGCTTGAAGATGCGCGGCACGGTCTCGACGTTGTGCGCGAACACCTCGGGGCCGGTCTCGAACAGTTGCTCGAGCAGTTCGCGGCGACCCGAGAAGTCGGGGGCCAGCATCTCGACCCCGACACCGGGATTGAGCTCGTGGATCTTGCGGATCGTCTCGGAGTAGAGCCAGATGCCCTCATCGGCGAGGTCGTCGCGGCACACGCCGGTGACGGTGGCGTAACGCAGACCCATCTTCTGCACCGACTCGGCGACGCGCAGCGGCTCGCCGGTGTCGTAGCCCGAGGGCTTCTTCGACTCGATCTGGCAGAAGTCGCAGCGCCGGGTGCAGGAGTCACCGCCGATCAGGAAGGTGGCCTCGCGATCTTCCCAACATTCGAAGATGTTGGGGCAGCCGGCCTCCTGGCAGACGGTGTGCAGGTCTTCGTCCTTGACGAGCCGTTGCAGATCGCGGTACTCAGGCC
This sequence comes from Aestuariimicrobium soli, assembly GCF_051192575.1. Taxonomy (NCBI): domain Bacteria; kingdom Bacillati; phylum Actinomycetota; class Actinomycetes; order Propionibacteriales; family Propionibacteriaceae; genus Aestuariimicrobium; species Aestuariimicrobium soli. The sequence goes on from NZ_JBPJSQ010000007.1 coordinate 267,392, forward strand.
CCATCTTCGCCGTGGTCTTGATCCACGGTGGCTTGCGCTCAATGGGGGTCTGGGCGTTCTTCACCTCGACCCGGAGCAGACGTCGTCCCTCGGGTGCAATAGTCACCTCAGCAGTCTAGCCGTGGGCCGCTGGAGCCGACACCCGGGGCGGGGGTGGCGGGTGCGCTCGTGGCGAACCCGAGGCTCAGCCCCGGTCGAGGTCGGGCGACAGCTCGTAGGGGCGGAAGGCCAGCAGGTCGCCCAGCAGCGGCTCGAGACCGTCGGCGGCCTCGTCAAGACTCGGCACCGTGCCGTCGATCTCGTCGGCCAGCCGGCCGACCCCGGCATCACTGATGCCGCAGGGAATGATGTTGGCGAAGTCGACCAGCTCGTTGGAGAGGTTGAGGGCGAACCCGTGCAGGGTCGTCCGCTTGCTCACCCGAATGCCGATGGCGCAGATCTTGCGCTCGGGCCTGCCGTCGGCCGCCGCCAGCCACACGCCGGTGCGCTCGTGGATGCGACCCGAGGTCACCCCGAACCCGGCGAGCCAGCGGATCACCGCCTCTTCGACCCGGCGCACGTAGTCGACGACGCCGACGCCCTCGGTGAGCTTCACGATGGGGTAGCCGACCAGTTGGCCCGGGCCGTGCCAGGTGATCTTGCCGCCGCGGTCGACATCGACCACCGGGGTGCCGTCGAAGGGCCGCTCCTCGGGCAGGGTGCGTCGTCCGGCCGTGTAGACGGTCTCGTGCTCGATGAACAGGCACTGGTCGGGAATCTCACCGGCCGCCACCAGAGCGTGCACCTCACGCTGGAAGTCCCAGCCCTCCCGGTACTCGACCAGACCGGGGAAGCGGTCGTGGTGGGTGCCGAAACCGTGCCGCTGGAACTCGAGCATCAGGCGGCGACCACCTTGGTGAGCACCAGCACCGCCAGCACGACGGCCAGCACGATGCGGTAGATGATGAACAGGGTGAAGGAGTTCTTCGAGACGTACTTCAACAGCCACGCGATGCTGGCGTAGGCCACGATCAGGCTGACCACGGTGGCGATGATGGTCGGGCCCCAGCCCACGGTCGTCGAGACCTGGTGGTAGTTCTCGACCGCCTGCAGGCCGCCGGCGGCGACCAGCGCGGGGATGCCCAGGAAGAACGACAGCCGGGTGGCGGTGACGCGGTCGAACCCGCGGAACAGGCCGGCCGAGATGGTGGCGCCCGAGCGGGAGAAGCCGGGGAAGACGGGGGCGAGCGCCTGGAACAGGCCGATGATCAGCGAGTCGACGATGGTCACGTCATCCATGCCGCGAAGCTTCTCGGCGGGGCGCTTGGCCGCGTGCCGGTCGGCGAGCCACATCACGAACGACCAGACGATCAGGGCCGCGATGATCACCCACAGGTTGCGCATCGTGGTCTCGATGGCTCCCTGGAACAGCAGGCCAACGACGGCAACGGGGATCGAGCCCAGGATCACGCCCCAGCCGAGGCGGTAGTTGGGGTCCTTGCGGGCCTCGGCGTTGGTCAGGCCCTTGAACCACGCCACCACGATGGCGACGATGTCCTTCCAGAAGTAGATGATGGCCGCGATGATCGCACCCACCTGGATGATTGCCGTGAAGGCCGTCATGCCCACCGAGTCGATCTGGTAACCCAGCAGCTTCTCGACCACGTTCAGGTGGCCGGTCGACGAGACGGGCAGGAACTCGGTGATCCCCTCGACGATGCCGAGCAGGATCGCGTGCAACCAGTTCACTCAGGTGTCCTCTCCCAGAGGGATGTCCATCACAGGGGATGTCGTGTCGGTGGTGGGCTCACCGATCAGCACCGGACGAGCCATGGTGAGCCTACTGCGCCCTACCGGGGGTGGGGTGCAGCCCGGGGCTCACCGGCCGCATCAGGGACGAGGGCACGACCAGACCTCGCCCCAGGTCGTACGCGAACAGGCCGCCGTCGGACCGGCGGAACCCCAGCAGGACGACGACGGCGGCCCCTCCGCAGAGGGACCGCCGTCGTGGTGGTGGTGCTTGGGTGCTTGCCGCGGCTCAGAGCTCGGAGGCGAAGTCGCCCTCCTCGAGGCGGGCCTTGACCGCGCTCAGGAAGCGGGCGGCCTCGGCGCCGTCGACCAGGCGGTGGTCGTAGCTCAGCGAGAGGTACATCATGTCGCGCACCGCGATGGTGTCACCCAGCACCTTGTCGGAGATCACCACGGGGCGCTTCACCAGCGCACCGGTGCCGAGGATGGCCACCTGCGGCTGGTTGATGATCGGGGTGTCGAACAGGGTGCCTGCCGAGCCGTAGTTGGTGATGGTGAACGTGCCACCGCCCAACTCGTCCGGGGTGACCTTGCTCGCGCGGGTGCGCGCCGCTAGGTCGCCGATCTTCTTGGCGATGCCGGCGAGGTTCAGGTCACCGGCGTCCTTGATGACGGGAACCAGCAGGCCCTTCTCGGTGTCGACCGCGATGCCGATGTGCTCAGCGTCGGCGTAGGTGATGGTGCCAGCCTCGGTGTCGATGGTGGCATTCACCTTCGGGAACTGCTTGAGCGCCTCGACGGCGGCCTTCGTGATGAACGGCAGGTACGACAGCGAGGCACCGTTCGCGGCCTTGAAGGACTCCTTGTGCTGGGCGCGCAGTCGCGAGATCGCGGTGACGTCGACCTCGACGGTCGCGGTCAGCTGCGCCGACACCTGCAGCGACTCGACCATGCGCTTGGCGATGGTCGCGCGCAGACGCGACATCTTCTCGGTGGTGCCCCGCTTCGCGGCGGCCTCGGCCGAGACCTCGCTCTTCGGGGCGGACGAGGCCACGGCCTCGGCGGCAGCGGCCGGGGCGGGTGCCTCGGCGGCCTTCTTCTTGGCCTCGGCGGCGGCGATCACGTCCTGCTTGCGCACGCGGCCACCGACTCCGGTGCCCTGCACCTCGGCCAGGTCGATCCCGTTCTCGGCGGCGAGCTTGCGCACCAGCGGGGTGACGTAGCCGGCACCCTCACCCTCGGATGACGCGGCCGCGCGGGCGGGAGCCGCGGGCTTGGGGGCCTCCTGCTGCGCGGCGGGCTGCTGGGGAGCGGCTGCCTGGGGAGCGGGGGCGGCCTTCGGGGCCTCCTGCTGGGGCTGCTCCGCGGGCGGAGCGGCCTGCACGGGGGCCTCTTCGGACGGCTGCTGCTGCGGGGGCTCGGCCTTCGGCTGCTCCTGAACGGCGGGGGCCGAGGCCTCGGGAGCGGGCGCCTCGGGAGCGGGCGTCGCGGGGGCAGCGGAGGCGTCGCCGATGATGGCGAGCACGGCGCCGACGTCGGCGGTCTCGTCCTCCTGCACGCGGATCTCGAGGATCGTGCCGGCGGCCGGCGAGGGGATCTCGGTGTCGACCTTGTCGGTCGAGACCTCGACGATGGCCTCGTCCACCTCGACGGTGTCGCCGACCTGCTTCAGCCAGCGGGAAACGGTGCCCTCGGTGACCGACTCACCCAGGGCCGGCAGGGTCACCTCGGTGCCCTGCGCCGGGCCAGACGAGGCCTGCGCAGCGGGAGCCTCCTGAGCCGGAGCGGCCTGCTGAGCGGGAGCCTCCTGGGCGGGAGCGGCCTCCTGGGCCGGTGCCTCCTGGGCCGGCGCCTCCTGGGCGGGAGCCTCCTCGGCCGGGGCGGCCTGCTCGGCGGCGGACGACTCGTCCGCATCGCCGATCACGGCCAGCACGGCACCCACGTCGGCGGTCTCGTCCTCCTGCACGCGGATCTCGAGAATCACCCCGGCGGCGGGGGAGGGGATCTCGGTGTCGACCTTGTCGGTGGAGACCTCGACGATCGCCTCGTCCACCTCGACCGTGTCACCCACCTCCTTGAGCCAGCGCGAGACGGTTCCCTCGGTGACGGACTCTCCGAGAGCGGGAAGGGTGACTTCGGTCGCCATGGGGCGTGCTCCTTTGCTTCAAGCGTTCCCGGCCAGCCTAGCCGTAGCCGGTGCGGGCTGCAGCCCGCCATGGGTGTCTGGTCGTGTGTGGATGCGGTGGGTGGTGCGGGTGGCGCTCAGTCGTGCACGTGCAGGGGAGTTCCGGCCAGGGCCAGCAGCGCCTCGCCGAAGGCCTCACCCTGCGTGGGGTGGGCGTGCACCAGACCGGCGAAGTCGTCCGGGGTGGCCTCCCAACCGACCGTCGCCTGCGCCTCGCCGATCAGCTCCGACACGCCCTGCCCGACCATCGTGACGCCGACGACGGGTCCATCGGCCTCGCGCACGACCTTCACGAAGCCCTGGGTGCCGAGGATCTGGGATCGTCCGTTGCCGGCGAGGTTGTACTCGACGACATGGACGGGCCCGCGCGCCTCTGCCTGCGCCTGGGTGAGGCCGACCGAGGCGATCTCGGGGTTGGCGTAGGTGACCCGCGGAATCAGGTGCTCGGGCACGAGCTTCGGGCGGGTCGGGAACGATCCGGCCAGGTGAGCGATGCGCTCGGCGACGAACATGCCGTGCCCGAAACCGCGATGCGCCAACTGCAACCCGGCGACCAGGTCACCGACCGCGAACACCCCGGGCACCGACGTGGCCAGGTTCTCGTCGACGCGCACGTGCCCCCGTTCGAGCACGACGCCGGCCTCCTCGAATCCCATCCCGGACGAGACCGGTGCCCGCCCCGGCGCCACCAACAAGACGTCGGCACTCAACGCCGAACCGTCGGCCAGGGTGACCTCGACCCCGGAATCCGAGGCGGTGGCCGAAGCCACGCCGACTCCGGTGCGCACCGTGATGCCCCGCTTGCCGAACGCCCGCAGCAGGGCCTTCGAGGCCGCCGGGTCCTCGGCGGGCACCAGCCGGTCGAGTGCCTCGACGACCGTCACCTCGACCCCGAAGGACGCCCACACCGAGGCCAACTCGACCCCGATGACACCGCCCCCGAGCACGACGGCGCTCGCCGGCAGCTCGGTGAGCCGCAGCGCGTGGTCACTGGTCAGAATGCGGCGGCCGTCGACCGGCAGCCCGAGCGTGCGGGGGGCCGAGCCGGTGGCCAGCACGACCGCTCGTCCGCGGATCAGGCGACCGTCGACCTCGACACCGCACCCCTCGCGATCGCGGACCAGTCGCCCGAACCCCTGCACGACCTCGATGCCGCGCGACGACACCAGCCCCGAGAGTCCCTTGTGCAGTCGGTCGATCACCGACTGCTGCCAGCCCTGCAGGGCCGACAGGTCGATGCCGTCGACGGACGACCGCACGCCGATCCGAGCTCCCTCGCGGGCCTGGTCGGCGACGTGGGCCGCGTGCAGCTGCGCCTTGGTGGGGATGCAGCCCCGGTGCAGGCAGGTGCCGCCCAGCAGGTCGGCCTCCACCAGGGTGACCGAGAGGCCGAGCTGGGTGGCGCGCAGGGCGGCCGCGTAGCCGCCGGAGCCGCCGCCCACAACGACGACATCGCGCACGACGGCGTCACGCGCGGCGGCGCCGGCGGGCTGGTCGTCCGACATCGTCAGCGACCCAACGACGAGGCGAGGGCCACCAGCGTCCGCACCGCCGCACCGGTGCCACCGGTGCTGACGTGACCGTAGGGCTCCTCGTCGTTGAACGCGGGGCCGGCGATGTCGAGGTGGGCCCACGAGATGCCCTCACCCACGAATCGCTGCAGGAAGGCGGCGGCGGTCAGGGCGCCGCCGTAGCGCGAGCCGCCCGACTTGAGGTCGGCCACCTTCGAGTCCAGCCCCTTGCGCAGGTGCTGGGGAATCGGCAGCTGCCAGAACGCCTCGCCGGCGGTCTCGGCGGCATCGAGCACCGAGTCGGCGGTGGCGTCGTCCGAGGCCATCAGCCCGCCGGTGCGCAGCCCCAGGGCCACCATGCAGGCGCCCGTCAGGGTGGCGACGTCGACCAGCAGGTCGGGCTCGTCCTCACTGGCGCGGGCCAGCGCGTCGGCCATCACCAGGCGCCCCTCGGCGTCGGTGTTGACGTTCTCGACGGTGGTGCCGCCGTACATGGTGAGCACGTCGGAGGGGCGGTAGGCCGACCCGCTCGGCATGTTCTCGGCCATCGACGCGTAGCCGATGACGTGCACGGGCAGTTCCAGTTCGGCGATCACCTTGACGGCGGCGATCACGGCCGCGGCCCCCGACATGTCGCACTTCATGGTGTACATGCCGTCGGCGGGCTTGATGTCGAGGCCGCCGGAGTCGAAGGTGATGCCCTTGCCGACCAGCGCGAGGGTCTGCTGGGCGCCGCGCGGCTTGTACTCCAGCCGGGTCAGCCGCGGCGGACGAGCCGAGCCGCCGCCGACGGCGAGGATGCCGCCGTAGCCGCCCTTGGCGAGATCACGCTCGTCGAGCACCTCGACGCTGACCGAGCGCAGACCCTTGACGGCCTCGCGGGCCTCGGCCGCGAAGGTCTCGGGGTAGAGCTGATTGGCGGGGGCATTGATCCAGTCGCGGGCCAGAGTGACACCGCCGGCGACGCGGGCGCCACGGTCGACGGCGGCGCTGAGCTCGCGGCTCGACTGGGGCACGACGATCTCGACGGCCGCGACGCCCTGCTTGGGGTTCGCGGACGAGACCTTGGCGAAGGTGTAGGCGCCGAGCAGGGCCCCCTCGGTGGCGGCCTGCACGAGTTCGGGGTCGGTCAGGTCGAGCGAGACGGCGACGGTGGCGGGTGCGTCCTTGGCCAGCGCTGCGGCCTTGCGCACGGCTGCACCTGCGGCAGCCCGGACGACCTCAGGGGTCACGTCGACCTCGCCCAGACCGACGGCCAGCACCACGGTGCCGTCGACGGGGGGCAGCACCGTGACGGCGTTGGCCTCGGAGGTGCCGCCGAGGCTGGTGGCCAGGGCGGCCAGGTCACCGTGGGCCTTGGACGACTGCTTGGCCACGGAATCGGGCAGCCCGAGCACGGTCGGCCCGTCGGCGAGCCCGACCACGAGCACGCCTGCCTTCTTCGAGGGCTGCTGCACGGCGCTGACCGTCGGGGCCTGGTGGGTGGCGAGAGCTGACATCGTCGTCCTTTCCGGCGTCGGTGCGCCGTTGTGAGCGTTCGGTTGCAGGCTATCGGGTGGGATAGCCTCGGCCCATTCGGACGGCTCATCCGGACGACCCGGTGGACGGGTCGACGAGCGACGGAAGGTGACTCGATGGCCGAGGTCAAGCACTCACCCCTGCACGACCGCCACGTCGCGGCCGGTGCCAAGTTCGCCGAGTTCGGCGGGTGGGAGATGCCGCTGGAGTACGCGGGCGGCGGAGTGCTCGCCGAACACCACGCCGTGCGTGACGGTGTCGGCATCTTCGACGTCTCACACCTGGGCAAGGCCGTCGTCGCTGGCCCGGGCGCCAAGGACTTCCTGAACCACGCCCTCACCAACGACCTCGACAAGATCGCTCCCGGCAAGGCGCAGTACTCCATGCTGTGCACGCCCGAGGGTGGCGTGGTCGACGACCTCATCTGCTACCTCAAGGGCGACGACGAGGTGTTCGTCATTCCCAATGCGGCCAACACCGCCGAGGTCTGCCGCCGGCTCACCGAGCTGGCGGCATCGTCCGATGAGTTCTCAAACGTCACCATCACCAACCGGCACGACGACTACGCGGTGATCGCCGTGCAGGGCAGGCATGCGGGCGAGGTGCTGGCGGCGATGGGGCTGCCCACGGAGTTCGACTACATGGGCTTCACCGTTGTCGACCACGGCGGCGCCCCCCAATCGGGAGACAACCAGTCGGGCGATGACCAGTCGGGTTACACCGTGTGCCGCACCGGCTACACCGGAGAGGTGGGCTACGAACTGGTGGTGCCCTCGGCGATCGCGCCCGCCGTCTGGGACGAGGTGATGGCCGCAGGCGAGCCGTTCGGCATCCGCCCCTGCGGTCTGGGCGCCCGCGACACGCTGCGCACCGAGATGGGCTACTCGCTGCACGGCAACGACATCTCGGTCGACATCAACCCGGTCGAGGCGGGGCTGTCGTGGGCGATCGGCTGGAAGAAGCAGGCCGACTTCCCCGGACGGGAGGCCCTGCAGCGCATCAGGGACGAGGGCCCCGCCCGCCGCATGCGCGGATTGAAGGCCGTCGGCCGGGGCATCGCCCGGCATGGCATGGCGGTGGTCAACGAGGCCGGTCAGCCGATCGGCGAGGTCACCTCGGGAACGTTCAGCCCGACCCTGCGCACAGGCGTCGCGCTGGCGCTGATCGATGCGGCCATCGACCTGGGTGACGTCGTGCAGGTCGCGGTGCGCAACCGCACCGAGGCCTTCCAGGTCGTGAAGCCCCCGTTCGTCACCCCCGGGGTGCGCGGGGCGTGAGGCGCTGGGCAGTCTGGCTGAACGCCGCCCTGGTGGCGCTGGGGTTGGCGGCGGTCGTCGTCGGCCTCCTGGTCGTCGGACGAGGGCCCGTCACCTGCCGCGGCGTCGAGATGAAGCCGGGCGACGTGTGCGTGAAGTCGTCCTTCACCGATGTCACCTCGGAGCAGACGCAGAGCTACGAACAGCGCAGGGCCTCGGCGAACGCCTCGCGCCCCTCGGTGATCGGCGCTGGCGTGGCGGTGGCGGCCTTCGGGGGAGTGCTGCTGGCGGCGGAGCTTCGCCGCCGGCGCGTCACCTGAGCGCCGGGCCACCCGAGCGCCCGGTCACCCGAGCGCCGCGCCGGATGTCCGCAAACTCGCACGCAAACATGCGGCCCTCAGGAAGTTTCCTGCGGGTTGCACCCTTTCCTCGGAGTTTGCGGATCGCCTGGTCGGTCAGTAGGACTCGCCGCGCTTGATGCGCGCCGGCGGCTGGCGGAAGCGGCGAATCTGCAGCATGCGGTTGTTGGCATACATCAGCAGCCCGCGGAAGTTCGGCTGGGCCAGGCGCTCCTTGGCCTGCTTCTTGAACCCGCGCCACACCCACCACACGTTGATGACCCAGGCGGCGAACAGCGCCAGCATCGCCAGCGAGAACAACTGCTGCGCCAGCAGGTAGCGCCCGAAGGCGATCGATCCCGCCGCCAGCAGAATCATCGTGGGCATCAGGAACTCGGTGATCGTCCAGCGGTGGTCGATGTAGTCGCGGAGCAACTGCTTGGTGGGCTCGTTCTCCTGCTCGGCCATCGCCTTCAGCCGCGCGGTGCGGTTGCGCTCGCGCAGCTGCTGCTTCGCCTCCTTGGGCGACAACTGCGGATTCACGCGCGCCTTGCGGGCCGCCTCGGCCTCGGCGCGCGTGGGGGTCGGACGATCCTTCTTGGGTGTCAGGCGTGCGGTCGGACGACCCCCAACCGCCTGCGGAGCGGACGAATCCGGGGTCACCACTGCCGCCTGCCGCGATGCGGTCAACGACTCGCGACGCTCCTGCTTCTCCTTGAGGGCAGCCTCGGCCTGCTCGGCGGACGCCTTGGCCTTGGCCTCGGCGCGCTCGTCTGCCGTCGTCTGCTGGTAGGGGCGGAACAGCGCCACGGTGGGGTCCTTCGGGATCATCGTCCGCTCCAGGGGGGAGCGAAGCTCGTCCCATCGTAGTCGTGGGATCACCCTGAATCATCCCCGGCCTTGGCCCCCCAGTCAGCGGACGGTTCCCGCGCACCCCTCGAAAGTGGCGCTCGGTGAAACTAGGGTGGTGACCGTACGTCGTTGCCTGATCACAGGCTCGACCCCACCAATGGGAAGGACCCGCATGTCTGGCATTTTCTCGCGCATCTCCACGATCTTCCGCGCCAAGGCCGACAAGGCCCTCGACAAGATGGAGGATCCCCGCGAGACCCTCGACTACTCCTACCAGCGACAGCTCGAGCTGCTGCAGAAGGTGCGCCGCGGTGTCGCCGACGTCGCGACCAGCCGCAAGCGCGTCGAACTGCAGGCCAACCAGCTCAACGGGGAGGTCGAGAAGCTGACGCTGTCGGCCAGCCGCGCCCTCGAGGCCGGTCGTGAAGACCTCGCCCGCGAGGCGCTGACCCGCAAGTCGGGTCTGCAGGGCCAGCTCGCCGACCTGCAGCAGCAGCACGCCGCCCTGCAGGGTGAGGAGGAGAAGCTGGTGCGCGCCAGCACCCGCCTGCAGGCGAAGGTCGACGCGTTCCGCACCCGCAAGGAGACCATCAAGGCCACCTACTCGGCGGCCGAGGCCCAGACCCGCATCTCGGAGGCCTTCACCGGCATCAACGAAGAGATGGGCGACGTCGGCATGGCGATCCAGCGTGCCGAGGACAAGACCCTGCAGCTGCAGGCTCGCGCCTCCGCCGTGGACGAACTGCTCGCCTCCGGCGCCCTCGAGGATCCTTCGGGCACCTACAAGGACGACATCACCCGTGAGCTCGATGCCCTGGCGTCGACCTCGCAGGTCGAGAACGAGCTCGCCGCGATGAAGGCCCAGCTGTCGGTGGGCTCCGGTCCCGCCCAGCCGACCGGTCAGCTGACCGCTGGCGACCCGGCCCAGCAGGCTCCCCAGGGTCAGGCTCACCAGGGTCAGGCCTTCCAGGGTCAGGCCTTCCAGCAGGGCCAGACCTACCAGCAGCCCGCCCCCCAGCAGGCTCCCCAGCAGCCCGCTCCCCAGGAGCCCGTCGCCGAGGAGCAGGCATGATCATCCGGATCATGGGCGAGGGGCAGTACTCGGTTCCCGACGAGGCCCACGAGGCCCTCAACGTGCAGGACGATCTCATCGAGAAGGCCGTCGAGAACTCCGACCAGGAGGCGCTGACCAGCGCGGTGGAGGCGCTGCTCGCGATCGTCCGGTTGGAGGGAACCGAGGTGCCCGACGACGTGCTGGCCGACTCCGAGCTGATCGTGCCCGACGCGTCCGTGCGTCTGGAGGAGATGCGGTCCTGGCTGAGCGAGGCCGGCGAGTACGAGGGCCTCATCCCCAACCCCTCCTGAGCCCGGGCGGCCCTGACACCCACCCGCCAGCGCAACCTGACAGACTGTCGGCGTGAATCGCGCCCACAGCCACGCCCCTCGGTGGCGATGATGCGAGTCGTCATCGCCACCGATTCTTTCCCCGCCGTGTCGTCGGCTCGTGCCGGTGCCGCCATGGGTGCCGCGTTCGCCGAGCGGGGTGCCCAGGTTGCCGTGGTGCCGATCGGTGCCGCCGGTCGGGGTTTCGGCGCCGCCGCCGCCGACCTGCTCGGCGCCCCTGTCGAGGCGCTCACCCTCGACGACGCGATCCTCACCCTGACCCGCACCCCGACGGTCGCCGTGGTCACCGCCCCGGCTGAGGTCGATCCGGTCGACCTCGAGGCGCCGTCGGGCATCGACCGGTCGGCGTCGTCGCTCACCCTCGGACGAGCCGCTGCCCTCGTGCTCGACGAGGGGACCGACGAACTGGTGCTCGAAGTGGGCGCCACCGCCATCCACGACGGCGGCGCGGGTCTGCTCGCCGCCCTGGGCGCCACGGCCGACGTGGCCCTCGACCGCGGGGTCGACGGGCTGCGCGGCATCGGCTCCCTCGACCTCGCACCGGTGCGTGAGCGGCTGGGCACCACCTCCCTCACCCTGGTGGTCTCGGCGGACGAAGCCCCCCGCCACCTGGTGGGCCTGCGCGGGATCACCTCGGTCAAGGGCCACGCCGCGGGCGTGGTCACCGATCCCGCCGACCTGTTGGCCCTCGACCAGGCGCTGGTCGACCTCGCGTCGGCCTGCGCGGCTCCCGAGCTCGCCACCACGCCCGGGGCGGGCGCCGCCGGCGGGCTCGGGTTCGCCGTGCTGGCCGTGGGCGGACGAGTGGTCACCGGCAGCCAGTGGTGCTCCGAACGAGCTGGCCTGCCGACCACCGCGAAGGCGGCCGATCTGGTGGTCAGCGGGGGAGGGCGACTCGACTTCGGCACCATGGGCGGCGAAGTGCTGGCGCACGTGACCCAGCTGGCGGGGGACGCGCTTCGTCCGCTGGTGGTGGTGGCGGGATCGAACTTCATCTCGCCGCGCGAACTGCGCAGCGTCGGGGTCGAGGCGGCCTACTCGGTGCGCCCCGGCACCGAGGACGTCGACACCGTCACGGCCGACGAGATCACCGAGGCCACCGGCCCGGTGGCCGCCTCCTGGAGCTGGTGAGCGCACTGCTCGCACGCGGCGAGCGAACGTGCAGTCGGGTGAGCGACTGCTTGGGGACGACGAGCGCGTGGCCCTAGCGTCGCAGCATGATCGAGTTCGGTACCGGCGGATGGCGCGCCATCATCGCTGACGGTTTCACCCGCGAGAACGTCCGGTTGCTGAGCCAGGGGCTCGCCGACCGTGTCTGGCGCGAACACCCCGGTGGTCGCGAGGCTGCCGAGAAGCCCATCATCGCCATGGGCTACGACCGGCGCTTCCTCTCCCGCGAGGCGACCTTCTGGGCGGCCGAAGTGTTCGCCGGCAACGGGATTCGCTGCCACGTGATCGATCGTCCGGCGCCCACCCCGCTGGTCATGTTCACCACCCGCGAACTCGACTGCGCCTACGGCATGGCCGTCACGGCCAGCCACAACCCGGCCCTCTACAACGGCATCAAGGTGTTCACCCGCGGCGGTCGCGACGCCGACGCCGAGACCACGGGAGAGCTGCAGACCGAGATCAACGCCGTCGACGCATCGTCGGTGGTCGCGGTCGAGGCAGGCGATGGCATCGCCTCGGGGCTGATCGACCTGCACACCTCGTTCAACGACTACATCGACGCCATCATCGAGCAGGTCGACATGCCCGCGATTCGCCATGCGGGGCTGTCGATCGTGCTCGACCCGATGTTCGGGGTGGCCCGCACCTGTCTCGAGACCATCTTGGTGACCGCCCGCTGCCAGGTCGAGGTGATCAACGACCGGCGCGACACGCTGTTCGGCGGCAAGCTGCCCTCGCCCAACGTCGACACCCTGCGCTTCCTGCGGCAGACGGTGCTCGACCGCGGCGCCGACCTGGGCATCGGCACCGACGGTGACGCCGACCGGCTGGGCATCATCGACGACCGTGGCGCCTTCCTGCATCCCAACCAGATCCTGGTGCTGCTCTACCACTACCTGCTCACCGTGAAGGGATGGAAGGGCCCGGTGGTGCGCAACCTGGCCACCACCCACCTGCTCGACCGGGTGGCCGAGGCCCACGGGGAGCGTTGCATCGAGGTTCCGGTGGGGTTCAAGCACATCTCGGCCGGCATGGATGCCCACGACGCCATCATCGGGGGCGAATCGTCCGGTGGTCTGACGGTGCGCGGGCACATCCCCGGCAAGGACGGGATCTACGCCGCCTCGCTGCTGGTGGAGGCCCTCGCGGTCAGCGGCAAGAAGTTGTCGGAGCTCTACGCCGACATCGTCGCCGAGTACGGGTCGCTCGAGATGGTCGAGACCGACTTCGCGTTCAGCCAGGCCCGCAAGGTCGAACTGCAGGCGCAGCTGATGGAGGGCCACGACCTGCCGACGTTCTCGTTCCCCGTCGAGAAGGTCAGCTGGCTCGACGGCTGCAAGGTGCACTTCGTCGGCGGCGGCTGGACGGTGATCCGGTTCTCGGGCACCGAGCCGGTGCTGCGCGTCTTCGCCGAGATGGCGTCGCTCGACCAGGCCCAGCAGGTGGTCGCCGAGGTCACCGCCTACTACGGGCTGGGCTGAGCCCGGACGAGCTTGGGCCGCGCAATCACGGTGAGTAGACTCCCCAGCGAGGATGAGAAACTCCGAGAGGGAATACTCGACGCGTACGCCGGGTTGACGCTATGACGTTCCAGCGAGAGGACACACATGACCACCACCACTGAGCCCCAGGTGGCCGACGGCATCCTGCTGACCGACGAGGCCGCCTCCAAGGTCCAGGCACTGCTCAACGGCGAGGGACGAGACGACCTGAGCCTGCGCGTGGCGGTGCAGCCCGGAGGCTGCTCCGGCCTGCGCTACCAGCTGTTCTTCGACGAGCGCCAGCTCGACGGCGACGTCGTCAAGACCTACGGCGGCGTGAACGTCGTCACCGACCGCATGAGCGCGCCGTACCTGTCGGGCGCGACCATCGACTTCGTCGACACCATCGAGAAGCAGGGCTTCACCATCGACAACCCCAACGCGCAGGGCTCCTGCGCCTGCGGCGACTCGTTCCACTGAGGCCTTCCGCGCACACCCCGCGAACGCCGCGCCGACCGCCCGTCTGGGCTGGTCGGCGTGGCGTTTTTATTGCCTTAGTAGAACCCCCCTCAAAAA
>NZ_JBPJSQ010000008.1:0-14855 GCF_051192575.1 Aestuariimicrobium soli
TTGTTCCTCTCTCCCACCCCCCCCAGACCCCCCCCCACCCCCCTTTTTTGGGCTGGTCGGCGCGGCGTTCTCATTGCCTGAGCAGACCCCCTGTCGAGCGCGACCGCGGGGGGTCGGATGCGTTAGTGTGCGGGTGTGAACCGAATGCGTAGCGCCCAGCGCCTCGCCGGCGTGATCGGGGCTGGTGCCCTGCTCGCCCTGGCAGGGTGCAGCCAGGAGACCCAAAGCCAGGCCGCCCGGTTCGGCCTGCTTCCGCCCGCCTCTGACCGAGCCCCCTACATGGGCAACCTGTGGGTCGGTTTCTGGATCGCCGGACTGGTCATCGCCGTCCTGGTGTGGGGGCTGATCTTCTACGCCGTCATCCGGTTCCGCCGCACCCGTGAGAACCAGGTGCCCCGCCAGACCAAGTACCACCTGCCGATGGAGGTGCTGTACACGCTGGTGCCGTTCCTGATCATCGGCGTGCTGTTCTTCTTCACCGTGCGGGCGCAGAACGACACGCTCGCCAAGGTGAACGAGCCCGACAAGACGATCAACGTGATCGGGCAGAAGTGGTCGTGGACCTTCAACTACATGGAGGAGGGCAACCCGGCCGTCGGCACCCCGGTGCACACGGTGGGCACGATGTCGGACATCCCCACCCTGTACCTGCAGGAGGGCAAGACCGTCCGGTTCAACCTGGCCTCGGCCGACGTGATCCACTCCTTCTGGATCCCGGCCTTCTACTTCAAGCTCGACGTGATCCCGGGCCACCCGAACTCCTTCGACGTCACCCCCACCAAGATCGGTGAGTACGACGGCAAGTGCGCGGAGCTGTGTGGCACCTACCACGCCCACATGATCTTCAAGGTCAAGGTGGTCGACGAGCAGACCTACAACGAAGAGATGAACAAGCTCAAGGCCGCCGGCGCCACCGGTGAGATCAAGCCGCCGCTGTCGGCCAGTGCACTGCCGTCCGAGCCGGCCAAGCAGGAGGAAGGCAAGTGACCACCGCCGAGCGCAGCGTCCCCGCAGAGGTCTCGACGCGCACCCACACTCTGGGGTCGAAGGTTCTCGACTACATGACCACGACCGACCACAAGAAGATCGGTCAGCTCTACTTCATCACCACCATGTGCTTCTTCGCCTTCGGTGGTGTGCTCGCCCTGGGCATCCGACTGGAACTCGCCGCTCCCGGCATCCAGTTCATGCACCAGGAGGTCTTCAACCAGCTGTTCACGATGCACGGCACGATCATGCTGCTGATGTTCGCGACGCCCCTGTTCGCGGGCTTCGCCAACGCCATCATGCCGCTGCAGCTGGGCGCTCCCGACGTCGCCTTCCCGCGACTCAACATGTTCTCGTACTGGCTGTACCTGTTCGGTGCGCTGGTCGCCTGCTCCGGCTTCCTCAGCCCGTCGGGTGCCGCGTCGTTCGGCTGGTTCGCGTACGCGCCGCTGTCGGATGCGATCAACTCGCCCGGGGTGGGCGGCGACCTGTGGATCGTCGGCCTCTACGTGCTGGGTCTGAGCTCGATCCTCGGTGCCGTCAACTTCGTCACCACCATCATCACGATGCGGCCCCCGGGCATGACCATGTTCCGCATGCCCATCTTCACCTGGAACATCCTGATCACCTCGATGCTGGTGCTGCTGGTGTTCCCGGTGCTGGCCGCCGGTCTGCTGGTGCTGCTCGCCGACCGCGTGCTCGGCAGCCACATCTTCGACGCCGCCAACGGTGGACCGATCCTGTGGCAGCACCTGTTCTGGTTCTTCGGCCACCCCGAGGTCTACATCATCGCGCTGCCGTTCTTCGGCATCATCACCGAGGTGCTGCCGGTGTTCAGCCGCAAGCCGGTCTTCGGCTACGTCGGCCTCGTGTTCGCCACCTTGTCGATCGGCATGCTGTCGGTCGCGGTGTGGGCGCACCACATGTTCGTCACCGGTGCGGTCAGCCTGCCGTTCTTCAGCTTCATGACCTTCATGATCGCCGTGCCCACGGGCGTGAAGTTCTTCAACTGGATCGGCACCATGTGGGGCGGCTCGATCAGCCTCGACACCCCGATGCTGTGGGCCCTGGGCTTCCTGACCACCTTCCTCTTCGGTGGTGTGACCGGCGTGATCCTGGCCAGCCCGCCGCTCGACTTCAACGTCTCCGACACTTACTTCGTGGTGGCGCACTTCCACTACGTCGTGTTCGGCACCGTGGTGTTCGCGATGTTCGCCGGCTACTACTTCTGGTGGCCCAAGATCACCGGCCGCATGCTGGACGAGACCTGGGGCAAGATCCACTTCTGGCTGCTCTTCGTCGGATTCCACACCACCTTCCTCGTGCAGCACTGGCTGGGCGTCGAGGGCATGCAGCGTCGCATCGTCGACTACGGAGCCTGGGAGGGCTTCACCACCCTCAACCAGATCTCCACCTTCGGTGCCTTCCTGCTCGGGGTCAGCTTCATCCCGTTCTTCATCAACGTGTGGATCACCCGCAAGGCACCCAAGGTCACCGTCAACGACCCGTGGGGCTGGGGTCGCTCGCTCGAGTGGGCCACCTCCTGCCCGCCGCCGCGGCACAACTTCACCAGCCTGCCGCGCATCCGTTCGCCCTACCCGGCGTTCGACCTCGCCCACCCCGAACTGGCGGGTGAGCCCGAGGGCGTCGCCGACAAGCCCGTGGTGGCCCAGGCGATCGAGGGCCAGGAACCCACCCGTCACGAACTCGTGGAGGACAAGAAGTGAGCACCGCCAAGCCCCGCACGAAGGTCGGCAAGGCCCTCTCGGCCGAGACCTGGGTGTTCGCCTCGCTGCTGATCTTCTTCCTGATCGTGGCCCCCGCCTACCACTTCGTCACCCACGAGGTGGCCGGCACCGTGGCGCTGACGCTGTCGGCCGTGCTGAACCTGATCCTGGTGGTCTACCTGTCGATCGTCGGACGAGAGGTCGGCAAGCCTCGTCCCGAGGACGACCCCGACGGCGAGATCGTCCAGGGCGCAGGCACCCTCGGCTTCTTCCCGCCCAAGAGCATCTGGCCGTTCTGGTGTGCGCTGGCCATCACGGTGATCTTCCTCGGCCCGGTGTTCGGGTGGTGGATCTCGCTGATCGGTTTCGGGGTGGGAGTCTGGGCCACCAGCGGACTCGTCTTCGAGTACTACCGCGGCGACTACGCCCACTGATTCGACCAATTCGACGCGCTCACCCGCGCACGACGAAGCGGCCCACCACTCAGCTGTGGGACGCTTCGTCGGTTCCGGGTGCGATTCCCAGGGAGGGGCTGTTCCCAGGACTGGTCAGAGCTGGCGCGGGTCACCCATGCCGAACTCCACGCCGCCGGGGTGGGTGCCCCGGCGTTGGTCGACGGCCAACCGCAACGTCCGGACGTGCCGGTCGGGCATGGGCGGCAGTTCGTCCGTCGGGTACCAGCCGATCTCGAGGGACTCCTCGTCGGCGACGTGGGCGTCGTCCCCGTCGCCGACGGGTCGTCCGACGAAGGCGAGGTCCAGGTACTGCACCTGGTGGCCGTTGCCGGCGATGGTGTGGCGGGGGAGCGCCCGCACGGCGAGCAGGGCGTCGATGGTGATGTCGATGCCCGTCTCCTCCCTGGCCTCCCGGACGGCGCACACGTCCGGGTCCTCCCCGGGGTCGACCGAGCCGCAGATCGGGTTCCAGCTGCCGTCGTCGGAGCGGCGCTGCAGCAGCACCTCGAGGCGGTCACCGCGTTCCCTCAGGATGTGCACCGAGACACCCGGCGCCCAGATCAGTGCGGTGCCGATGTGCTCACGCAGGGCGGCGTGGTACGGGGGGATCGGCATGTCGGCTCCTTCGTCACCCGGGCTGGGGTCACCAGCTCGCGTGCAGCGGTCGTCCCTCGTCGTAACCGGACGAGGACTGCACCCCCACCACGGCCTTCTCGGCGAACTCGGTCAGGTTGGCGGCACCGGCGTAGGTGCACGACGATCGCACCCCCGAGGTGATCCAGTCGACGAGGTCCTCGACGCCGGGACGCTCGGGGTCGAGGTACATCTTGGACGAGCTGATGCCCTCCTCGAACAGCGAGGCGCGGGCCCGCTCGAAGGCGGACTGGTTCATGGTGCGGTGGCGCACGGCGCGGGCCGAGGCCATGCCGAACGACTCCTTGTAGCGGCGGCCCTGGTGGTCGACCTGCAGGTCACCGGTCGACTCGTGGGTGCCGGCGAACCACGACCCGATCATCACCGAGCCGGCACCTGCGGCCAGGGCGAGGGCGACGTCGCGCGGGTGGCGCACGCCGCCGTCGGCCCACACCGCGGCGCCCAGCTCGCGGGCGGCCTCGGAGCACTCGAGCACGGCCGAGAACTGCGGACGACCCACCCCGGTCTGCATGCGGGTGGTGCACATGGCGCCGGGGCCGACCCCCACCTTGATGACATCGGCGCCCACCTGCACGAGGTCGCGCACACCCTCGCGGGTGACCACGTTGCCGGCCACCATGGGAATACGGCGACCGGTGGCGGCCAGATGCGCCTCGCGGACCTCATGGACGGCTCCCAGAGCGGCGATCATCTTCTCCTGGTGACCGTGGGCGGTGTCCATCACCAGCACGTCGGCGCCGGCCTCCAGCAGCGCCTGGGCGCGGCCGGCGACGTCACCGTTGATGCCGACGGCGGTGCCGATCATCAGGTGTCCGCTCGGGTCGAGCGCCGGGGTGTAGAGGGCCGCACGCAGGGCTCCGCGGGAGGTCATCAGGCCGACGAGTCGTCCGTCGTCGTCAACCGCCAGGGCGACCTTCTGGTGCTGCTCCTTGAGCTGGTTGAACACGTCCTCGGGGCTGGTCTCGGGCGAGACCAGCGTGAGGTCGGTGGTCATCACCTCGTGCACCTGGGCGAAGCGGTCGACACCGTCGGCCTCGGCGGGGGAGACCTGTCCGATCGGACGACCACCCTCGACCACGATGACGACACCGTGGGCGCGCTTGTGCAGCAGCACCATGGCCTCGCCGACGGTGGTGTCGGGCGAGACGGTGATGGCGGTGTCGTAGACGCTGTGGGCGCCCTTCACGCGGGCGATCGCCTTGCCGACGACGTCGGTCGGGATGTCCTGGGGGAGCACGGCGATGCCGCCACGGCGGGCGATGGTCTCGGCCATGCGCCGGCCCGAGATGGCGGTCATGTTGGCGACCACGAGGGGCAGGGGAGTGCTGAGCCCGTCGGTCGAGGTGAGGTCGACGTTGAGGCGGGATCCGACTTCGGACCGGTTGGGCGCCATGAAGACGTCGTTGTAGGTCAGGTCGTAGCTGGGTCGCTCAGTCAGGAAACGCACGTCCCTCATTCTCTCACGGTTGCGCCGCTGTCGTGATCCCCGCGAACGACGAACGGCGGGCCCCCGACCGGGGCCCGCCGTTCGCGGTGCACATCGTGTGACTCAGTGGGTCGAGCTCAGCTCCTTGGGCTGGTCATCGTCCAGCGCGCCGTGGGCGTCGTCCTCGCCGGTCCCGGAGTCAGCGGCGTGGTCGTCGTCACCGTGGTGGTGCGCGGCCTCCAGCTCGGCCAGGGTCGGCTTGGCGAGGTTGGCCCCGCTGAACCAGCGCGACAGGGCCGCACGCGTCCCCGACACCTTGAGCGACTTGTCGGGCACACCGTTGGCGTCGAGCCCCTCCGACTGCTCCACCGGCTCCAGCAGGTGGTGCTGGGTGAGGGTGTAGGCCTCGTCGGTGGTGATGGCCACGTGGGGCTCGGAGTAGTTGCCGTCGGCGGCGCGCTCGATGATGCCGGTCTCGGAACCGTGCAGCAGTCGTTCGCGGTCACTGCGCTGCAGCGCCAGGCAGATGCGCTTGGTGATGATGAACGCGATCACCGGGGCGACGAACACGGCGACCCGCATGAAGTACGTCACCGAGTTCAGGCTGACGTGGAAGTGGGTGGCGATGATGTCGTTGCCACCGGCCAGCCAGAACATCGCGTAGCAGGTCATGCCGGCGACGCCGAGCGCGGTGCGTGTGGGCGCGTTGCGCGGGCGGTCGAGAATGTGGTGGTCACGATCGTCCCCGGTGATCCACCGCTCGACGAACGGCCAGACCCCCAGCACGGTGAACAGCAGACCCATCAGGCCGACACCGGGCAGGAAGATGTTCCACGACCACGTGGTCGGGCCGATGTGCGACTCCCAGTTCGGCATGATGCGCACGGCACCCTCGACCCAGCCCATGTACCAGTCGGGCTGCGAACCGGCGGTCACCTGCGTCGGGTTGTAGGGGCCGAACTTCCAGACCGGGTTGATCTGCATGAAGCCGCCCATCAGCATCAGGATGCCGAAGACGACGAAGAAGAAGCCGCCCGCCTTCGCGGCGTAGATCGGGAACATGGGGTAGCCGACCACGTTCTTCTCGGTGCGACCGGGGCCGGGGTACTGGGTGTGCTTGTGGTAGACGACCAGGCCGATGTGGCCGGCGATCAGGCCCAGCAGAATGGCCGGCACGAGCAGGATGTGCACCATGTAGAGGCGCGGGATCACCAGCGTGCCCGGGAACTCGCCACCGAAGACGAAGAACTCCGCCCACGTGCCGATCAGGGGGATCGAGCGGATCAGACCGTCGACGAAGCGCAGGCCCGTGCCCGAGAGCAGGTCGTCGGGCAGGGAGTAACCGGCGAAGCCCTCGATGGTGGCCAGTGCGAACAGGCCGACGCCCATCAGCCAGTTGATCTCACGGGGCTTGCGGAACGCGCCGGTGAAGAAGACGCGCAGCATGTGCGCCATCATCGCCGCCACGAACAGGATGGCCGCCCAGTGGTGGATCTGGCGCACCAGCAGGCCGCCGCGGATGTCGAAGGAGATGTCCAGCGTCGAGGCGAAGGCCTCCGACATCTGGATGCCCTTGAGCAACTGGTACGAACCCTCGTACTCGATCTCGCCCATGGAGGGCTTGAACCAGATGGTGAGGAAGACGCCGGTCAGCAGCAGGACGATGAACGAGTACAGCGCGACCTCGCCCAGCAGGAACGACCAGTGGTCGGGGAAGACCTTGCGCAGTCCGGACTTGCCGGCGGTGGCGAGGCCGAGGCGGTCGTCCGCCCACTTCAGCGGTCCGGCGACCGCCTTCATCGAATGCGGCTTGGCGGGAGTCCTGACCTCAGTGGCCTCGGAGTGGTCCTTCACTCCAGCACGGGTGGCCATCAGTTGTCGCCCTTCTTGTAGTCGTGGCGCGAGTCGCGCTCGAAGTACGACGGACCGACCGGAACGGTGAAGTCCGACTTGGCCACCAGGTAGCCCTCACCGTCCACGGCGATGGGCAGCTGCGGCAGCGCGCGGGCGGCGGGACCGAACACCACCACGCCGGAGTCACCGAGGTCGAAGGTCGACTGGTGGCAGGGGCACAGCAGGTGGTGGGTCGTCCGCTCCCACAGGGAGATCGGGCAGCCGACGTGGGTGCAGATCTTGGAGTAGGCGAGGATGCCGGCGACGTGCCAGTCCTTGCGCGACTCGGGAATCTTGATGCGGTCGGGCTCCATGCGCACGATCACGATCGGCGACTTGGCCTTCTCGCGCATGAGGTCGGCACCGTGGTGCTCCTGGAGGTTCTCGGGCTCGGCGTTCACCAGCGACCCGATCTCCATCTCAGCGGCCTTGATGGGTTCGAAGGTGACGTCGTTGACGAGCTTGACGCCCTCGGCCCAGATGGTCTTCTCGATGGTGGCGCGACGCAGCCCGGGGCCCGGGTGGGGGCCCATGTCGGCAAACATCACCACGACGGGCACCAGGATGCTGCCGACGGCTCCGGCGAGCGCTCCGCCGATCAGCTTGCGGCGGCCCAGGCCGGTGTCGGAGACGCCGTCCTCCCACTGCTGGCCGACCTCTTCGATGTCGGCTGCGGGGGAGGCCGAGGCGTGACGCTCCTCGACCATCTCGGTGTCGTTCATCAGCTGCTTGGCCCAGTGGATGCAGGCCAGCCCGATCAGCAGCACCGCGAGACCGCCGGTCAGACCGAGCGCCAGGTGCAGCGCGTTGGAGTGCAACGGCCCGAAGTCGAAGATCCAGTCCTTCGGGATCGCGAAGTAGCAGACCACGAACGCGATGGCCAGCACCGGCACCAGCGCCAGCAGGCCCAGCACCTGCACGTAGGCCCGGTTGCCGGCCGACTCGTCGGCGTCGGTGTAGCGGGGGCCCTCGTGGGGCAGACCGGGGTCGGCGACCGGGTACTCGTCCGTGACCGCCAACTCGGTGCCGTGCGTGGTGTTCAACTCGTCCTTCTTCAACTCGTCGTGGCTCATCGTGCGCGCGCCCCCCGCTTGGCCAGCCACAGGGCGACGAAGACGCAGCCACCCAGGCCGATCACCCAGCCCCAGAAGCCCTCACCGACGGGGCCGAGGCCGCCGAGCGCGAGACCACCGTTGTCCTCCTGGGCGTGCAGGGTGTTGAGGTAGCCGATGATCTCCTTGACGTCCTCATCCTTCAGCGTGCCCTTGCCGAAGACGGGCATCTGCTGCGGTCCGGTGCGCAGGGCCTCGTAGATGTGCTTGTCGGAGGTGTTCTTCAGCGAGGGGGCGTACTTGCCGTTGGGCAGCGCGCCGCCCGAGCCCTCGAAGTTGTGGCAGGCCGAGCAGTTGGTCTTGAACAGCTCGCCACCGCGGGCCAGTTCCTCGGCTGTCAGCCCCTCACCGGAGTACTGGTCGGCCGTGGGAATGGCCGGACCCTCGCCGAGCGTCGCCACGTAGGCGGCGATCGCCGAGATCTCCTCATCGGTGTAGTTGGTGTGCTTGGCCGGCGCCTGGGCTTCCGGACGAGCCATCGGCATGCGGCCGGTGCCCATCTGGAAGTCGACCGAGGCGGCGCCGACGCCGCGCAGGGTGGGCGCCTCGACGGTGCCCTCACCGTTCAGGCCGTGGCACGACGAGCAGGTCTGCTGGAACAGCTCCTGGCCGCGGGCGATCTGCTCGGGCGTGGCCGTCTCGGCGCGCGACTGGGTGGCGGGGGAGACGAGCGAGTACAGCGCACCCATCAGGAAGAGCGCCAACACGATGGCCAGCGGCTTGGCCGCCTTGTGCCGGCGACGCTTGGACAGAAATCCCACGATGAGTCCTTACCTATCGACTGTCGGGTGCGGGTGGATGAGGGGCGTCACTTGAGGATGTAGATCACCGTGAACAGGATGATCCAGACCACGTCGACGAAGTGCCAGTAGTACGAGACGGCCATCGCCGTCACCGCCTGCTCGCGGGTGAAGCGACGCGCCAGGTAGGTGCGTCCGAGGCAGAACAGGAAGGCGATCAGGCCGCCGACCACGTGCAGGCCGTGGAAGCCGGTGGCCAGGAAGAAGGCCGAGAAGTACACGTTCGACGAGATGGTGTAGCCCTCGCTGATCAGCGTGGCGTACTCGGTGACCTGACCCGACACGAAGATCGCGCCCATGATGAAGGTGAGGATGTACCACTCGCGCATGCCCCACTTCAGCGGGTTGAACAGGCTGCCCGAGCGCTTGACCTTGCCGTGCTCGGCGGCGTGCACCCCGATCTGGCAGGTGACCGACGACAGCACCAGGATCATCGTGTTGACGGCCGCGAACGGGAAGTCGAGGTGGTGGCTCTGCGTCTCCCACAGCGTGGGCTGACCGGAGGCCGCCATACCCGTGGTGGTCTCGCGAATCATGAAGTACGCGGCGAACAGGGCCGCGAAGAACATCAGGTCGCTGGCCAGCCAGATCCACGTGCCCAACGGCACCGTCTCGGGACGTCCCACGGGCTTGTTCAGGCGGGCGGGGGCGATCGGGTGCACGGCACCGTGTGGGATCGCCACCGAACCCTGGTTCTGCGTCATCACGTCATGCTGGGTAGTGGCCACGGGCTCATTATTGCCGCAAACCGCCGTTTGGTCATGTTTCCTTCGAGGGTGTGGACCCGGGTTGTGCTCGGAGAGGGTGATCCGGCGCGTGATCCTCGACCTGACGTGCAGGTTCACGGGCGCCCCGGTGATGCAGGTGGGCCGCGCGGACACCCCCGCGACGGGCCGGTTGAGGCCCGGGCGGCGACCGGTGGAAGACTGAAGCCATGGAATCGTTGGTGGCGCTCGTTCCCCTGCATGCCAACCCGGACGACGCGATCGCCCCCCTGCGCGGGTGGCGGTACGTGACGGCCTGGCGCTGGAACTGGGTCGGGGGGCTCCTGATCGTCGCCGCGTTCACGCTCTATCTGGCGGGCGTGGTGAAACTGCGCCGACGCGGAGACCGGTGGCCGGTGCTGCGCACCGTCTCGTGGCTGATCGCGATGGCCTGGTTGGCGTTCGCCACGATGGGCTTCCTCGGCGTCTATGACACGGTGCTGTTCTGGGTGCACATGGTGCAGCACATGATCCTGACCATGTTCGCGGGGGTGAACATGGCGCAGGCGGCGCCCGTGACGCTGGCCCTGCGCACGCTCCCGCCTCGTCCGCGTCGGTGGTTGTTGGCGGTGCTGCACTCCTGGGTGGCCAGGCTGCTGCTCTTCCCGCCGCTCAACACCCTCGCGATGGTGGGGTACCCGTTCGCGCTCTACATGAGCGGGTTGTACGACATCACGCTGCGGCAGGACTGGGCCCACGACCTGCTGCACACCTGGATGATCTGGATCGGTGTGGCCTTCTTCGTGCCGATCCTGGGCGTCGACCCGCTGCCCAACAAGCTGCCGCACCCCCTGCGGCTGTTGCTGGTCTTCCTGCAGATGCCCGGTCACGCCTTCATCGGGGTGACCATCATGGGCGCCACCCGGCTGATCGCCGAGGACTGGTACCTGGCGTTCGAGCGGGACTGGGGGCTGAGCCCGATGGACGACCAGTACTGGGCCGGGGCCATCCTGTGGGCGACCGGCGATCTCACGATGATCTCGGTGATGTCGGCCCTGGCCCTGTCGTGGTTCCGCGACTCCCAACGCGAGGCCCGGCGCCTCGATCGGGCCCTGGATCGTGAGGAGGCGCTGGCGGCGGCTGCGGCCAGTCGCGCCGCCAGTGGATCTGAACAGAGTGGATCTCAACAGAATGGAGCCGGACAGACTGGACCGCCGCTCGGTGACGATGGGCCGACTGGCGAGCGGCGGCATCAGCGCTACGATGCAGGCGAGGGGTCCGTCCCCTCCAATCCCCAGCCGAGCAGCGACGCTGCGCACTGAACAGGACGATGGATGTCAACTGAGTCGACGCCCGACACGCTCAAGGTTCTGGTCTACTCCGACGACCGGACCGTCCGCGACCAGATTCGCCTCGCGCTGGGGCGCCGACTGGCCGCCGACCTGCCCGAGCTCGAGGTCTTCGACGTGGCCACCGCGCCCGCGGCCCTGCGGACGATCGACAACACCCACTACGACCTGCTGATCTTCGACGGCGAGGCCGTGCCCCACGGCGGCATGGGGCTGGCCTACCAGATCAAGGACGAGGTGCCGAACTGCCCGCCGGTGCTGCTGCTGGTGCAGCGGGTCGCCGACGCCTGGCTCGCCACGTGGTCGCGTGCCGACGCCATCCAGGCTCACCCCGTCGACCCGATCCGGCTGCCCCAGGCGGCCGCCGACCTCGTCCGCCGGCACCGCGCCGGCCTCGAGGTCACGCACTGATGTCGGCGTCGGCCGCACCGGCCGGTTCGTCCGCGGTCGACGCGCTGCCGCACACGTGGCCCGACGTGTTGACGGCGCTGGTGAACGGACGAGACCTCGACCAGGCGGCGGCCACCTGGGCCATGAATCAGGTGCTCTCGGGTGACTCGACGCCCGTGCAGATCGCCGGCTTCGCCGTCGCGATGCGCGCCAAGGGCGAGACCATCACCGAGGTCGCCGGACTGGCCGATGCCATGCTCGACAAGGCCGCGCAGATCGAGCTCGACCGTGAGGCCGTCGACGTCGTCGGGTCGGGGGGCGATCGCGCCAACACCGTCAACATCTCGACGATGGCGTCGATGGTGGCGGCCGCTGCGGGTGCCCGCGTGGTCAAGCACGGCAACCGGGCGGCCAGTTCCCAGACCGGCACCGCCGACTGTCTGGAGGCCCTGGGCGTCTCGCTCGACGTGCCGGTCGAGGCCCACGCGGCCCTGCTCGCCGACCTGGGCATCACCTTCCTGTTCGCGGCGAAGTTCCACCAGGCGCTGCGGTTCGCCGCGCCGGCCCGCAAGGAACTCGGCATTCAGACCTTCTTCAATTTCCTCGGCCCGTTGGCCAACCCGGCTCGTCCGTTGGCGCAGGCCGTGGGCGTGGCCAACGCCCGCATGGCTCCGCTGATGGCGGGCGTGCTCGCGGGCCGCGGCGGCCGCGGGATGGTCTTCCACGGTGGAGACGGACTGGACGAGCTGACCACCACCACCACCTCGACCGTCTGGCTGTTCCGCGACGGGCGGGTCGTCGAGACCACGCTCGACCCGACCGAGCTGGGTCTTCAACCGGCGGTGCCGGCCGATCTGGTCGGCGGGCCGCCCGCCCACAACGCCCAGGTCGTCCGTGACCTGTTCGCGGGCGCGACCGGTCCGGTGCGCGACATCGTCACGCTGAATGCCGCGGCCGCGCTGCTGGCCTTCCACGGCCCCGACCTCGACGTGCCCCTGGTCGAGCAGTTGCGGGTGAGGGTGGACGAGGCCTCCGCCGCCCTCGACTCTGGCGCCTGCGCGCGGTTGCTCGACCGGTGGGTGGAGCGCAGTCAGGCCGTCAGCGGCTGAGCTGGGAGACCAGCAGGGCTACCCACGGCCCGCACCACAAGGCCGGGCCGTAGGGAAAGGCCGTGCCCAACCCCGACGGGTGACGGCGTCGCCATGCGGTGACCACCAGACCGTGCACCGCCCCCAGCGCCGTGCCCGCCAGCAGCGCCGCGAACCAGCCCGGCCAGCCGAGCAGCCCCGCGAGGGCTCCCAGGGGTGCGGCCAGGCGCACGTCACCGAAGCCGAACTGGCCGCTGAACCGCCAGACCAACCAGAAGAACCCGGCGGCGACCGCGGCGCCGCCGACGGTGCTGCCCAGCAGGGCCCAACTCGGTTGGCGGACGAGGGCCGCGGCCACCCCGACCAGGGTGAGGGCGGCCGCCCACCAGTGCAGGCGCACGGGCAGGTAGGTGGTGGCGAGGTCGACGACCACCAGCACCAGCCCGGCGGAGGCCCAGGCGAACCAGGGCCAGGGGTCGTCCGCCGTTCCCGCCCACGCACCCAGGGCGGCGGCGACCAGCAGGGTGGCCACCAGCCAGTCGCGGCGCGAGGCCACGTCGGCGTAGGTCGGCTTGACCCAGGCGGGGGACTGGCCGGGAACGAGGTCGCCGGACTGGTCATCGTCGATGGGCTCCGTCAGGCGTGACAGCCGTGACCACAGCAACGCGGCGACGGCGGGGCAGGCCAGCGCCCCCACGAGCGAGGCGTATCCGGCGGCGATCACGCTGGCACCCTACCCAGTGCAGGGGGGCCAAGTGCAGGGGGGCTGGGGCCCGGGGGTGAGGGCGCCCGGGGGTGAGGGCGCCCGTCGTCATGCCTGCAGCGGAATCGGTCTCGCCGACAGGTGAGACCCCTTCCGGGAGCGGCCGGCGTGCACTGCAATGTCAGCCATGACCGATACTCCTCGCCATCCCGCCACGCTGGCCGTCCACGCAGGTCAGGAGCAGGCCGACCCGGCCACCAACGCGCGGGCCGTGCCCATCTACCAGACCACCAGCTACGTCTTCGACTCCACCGAGCACGCGGCCGACCTGTTCGCCCTGCGCGCCTCCGGCAACATCTACACCCGCATCATGAACCCCACCCAGAACGTCTTCGAGGAGCGGGTCAACGCCCTCGAGGGTGGTGTCGGCGCCCTCGCCACCGCGTCGGGAGCGGCAGCGATCACCTATGCGGTGCTCACCCTCGCCGGCGAGGGTGACAACATCGTGGCTCTGTCGACGCTCTACGGCGGCACCTACGCGCTGTTCGCCCACACCCTGCCGCAGTTCGGCATCCAGACTCGGTTCGTCGACCCGAACAAGCCCGAGGACCTTGCGGCGCACGTCGACGACCGCACCAAGCTCGTCTTCGGTGAGACCGTCGGCAACCCCAACATCAACGTGGTCGACCTCGATGCCTGGTCGGCGGCCGCCCACGAGGCCGGACTGCCGTTCGTGGTCGACAACACGGTGCCCACCCCCATCCTGACCCGCGCCTTCGACCACGGTGTCGACATCGTCGTGCATGCCGCCACCAAGTACATGGGTGGGCACGGCACCAGCATGGGCGGCATCATCGTCGACTCGGGGAAGTTCGACTGGGCCGCCCACGCGGAGCGTTTCGCGTCGCTGACCGGGCCCGACGGCGCCTACCACGGGGTGGTGTGGACCGATGCGGCCGGGCCGGCCGCGTTCATCATCCGTGCCCGCACGGTGCTGCTGCGCAACACCGGCGCCGCCATCGCCCCGCTGAACGCCTGGCTGATGCTGCAGGGACTCGAGACCCTGCACCTGCGCATGGAGCGGCACTCGTCCAACGCGCTCGCGGTGGCCGAGTACCTCAGCCAGCACCCGGCGGTGGCCTGGGTCAACTACCCGGGTCTGCCCGGCGACCCGTCGCACGAGGTCGCCCAGCGCATTCTCGACGGCGGTTTCGGCGGGCTGGTCGCGTTCGGCCTCAAGGGCGGACGAGAGGCTGGCGGCACCTTCATCGAGAGCCTGCAGTTGTTCAGCCACCTCGCCAACATCGGCGATGCGAAGTCGCTGGCGATCCACAACGCCAGCACCACGCACTCGCAGTTGACCGAGGACGAACTGGTCGCGGCCGGCGTGCGTCCCGAGATGGTGCGGTTGTCGGTGGGTATCGAGCACATCGACGACCTGATCGCCGATCTGGAGCAGGCCCTGGCCAAGGCCTGAGGGCGCCAGCGCCAGCGCGGACATGACAACGGCCCGGGGGGGGGGGTCACGGGGGGGGGACAGAAGAAGGAGAGTTGGGGGTTGTGGACT
>NZ_JBPJSQ010000009.1:0-196552 GCF_051192575.1 Aestuariimicrobium soli
GATGGCAACGGCACCAGGGGGAACATAACCACGCCCCGCGGCCGGTCACCACGATGGGTGACCGGCCGCGGGCCGTTCGGCTTTGGCGCCCCCGAGGGGGCGGGCGCCGGGTCGCGTCAGCGCTGGGCGCGGGTGAAGCCGGCCTTCTCGGCGGCCTCCTCGCTGTTGAACCAGACGTCGGCGATGGTGCGGTCGTAGCCGCCCGACTCGGGCACGTGGAACTTCATCGAACGCTCGTTGCCCTTGATGGTGAACCCCTCGGGGGCGTGCTCACCCACAAACGAACCCTCGCCGTACTTGGCGCTCTCGCCGCCCTGATCGGCGCTCTCGGTCTCGACGACCGGGGTCACGTCGTTGTCGGGGGCGAAGGCCGAGTCGGCATCGTCGAAGGCGGCGTTCGCGGCGTCGTCCTCGTTGAGGTCGGACGCCGAGAAGGTCTGCACCGGCTCCTCGGTGGCGCGCTGCCCGGGGGTGTACCCGGCCGACGGCTCGTGGGCGGTCCAGCCCGAGTCCTTTGAGGTCAGGTACTGCCGAACGGCAACCGCCGCGCCGGCCAGCAGGGCGGTCGCGGCCACCAGGCCGGCGATCGTCTTGCCCACCTTGCGCTTGCGCTTGGTCTCGGGCAGGGCCAGCTCACCCTTGGCAGCGGCCAGCGTGGCGGCGGAGCGCTTGCTGGCCTCCTTCAGCGCGGGGTGCTTCTCGGCCTCGTGCAACAGCGCGACCAGCTTGGGAACCAGGTCGTCCTGCACCTTGGTCTTGGCCTGGTCGGTGTAGGGGGCCACCTGCTTCAACACCTGATCGGCGTGGGGCTGCAGCGTCTCCTTGGCCTTGCTGGCCGCCTCGGCGGCGGTACCGGCGGCAGACTTGGCGGCGGACAGCGCGATCGGGCCGAGCTTGTCGGCGGATTCGCTGGCCTTCTCCTGGGCCTGCTGCACGTACGGCGCCAGGAAGGCGACGGCGGCATCGATGGCGTCGTGGGCGCGCTCGGTGGGCGAGGGCACCTCGATGACGACCTTGTTCTTCTTCTTCTTGAGCGACAAGGGAGTTCCTCCGTTGTGTCGGGTTGCATGGCGTGATCGCCAAGTCAGCTCGTGGTCGAGCACCGCCCACGCTAGCGCGGGGTAGGTCACCGACACCGGGGATCGGGCGTTCTCGGGGGCGGTTCAGGGTGCAGATCACGCCCCGGGGTGGGCTCGGGTAGGTCCGGTGGAAGATGGCCGCCGGATCCACCAGTCGTGCCACCCCGGTAGGCTCACGGGCACCAGAAGATGTCGGGCGCGCTTTCAGGATGCATCCGGCACAGATCCAGAGGAGCAACGAGTGGCGACTGCCATCCTGCACACCAACCACGGTGACGTGTCCATTGAGCTGTTCGAAGACCAGGCTCCCCAGACCGTGAAGAACTTCGTCGGTCTCGCCACCGGCACCCAGGAGTACCTGGACCCCGAGACCGGTGAGAAGACGACGGGCAACTTCTACGACGGCCTGACCTTCCACCGCGTCATCGACGGGTTCATGATCCAGGGCGGCTGCCCGCTGGGCACCGGTACCGGCGGCCCCGGCTACAAGTTCGGGGACGAGTTCCACCCCGAGCTCAGCTTCAACCGCCCCTACCTGCTGGCCATGGCCAACGCCGGACCCGGCACCAACGGCTCGCAGTTCTTCATCACCGTCGTGCCCACCCCGCACCTCAACCGTCGCCACACCATCTTCGGCGAGGTCACCGATGAGGAGTCCAAGAAGGTCGTCGACGCCATCGCCCACGTGCGCACCGGCTTCCAGGACCGCCCGGTCGAGCCCGTGGTGATCACCTCCGTCGAGGTCAACTGACCCGCTGATGCCGGGCCCCGCTCATCCCGGGGCCCGGCATCGTCCACCCCTTTCGTCGCAGGCCCCTTCGCCCCGCGACCCCTTCGCCCACACGACCCCCGTCGCCAATGATTCGGAGCCACCCGTGAGCAACCAGCGCCAAGACTTCCGATTCACGACCGCCCCCGCGGAGAACCGGGTGACCCTCGCCCTCGTCGGGGCGGTGGTCGTGGTGGCCTTGGCCTGCTCGTTCACCCCGCTGGCCTCGTGGCTGGTGGTCGGCAGTCACCCCTCGTTGGCGTGGGAGTACTGGCGGCCGCTGTTGTACGGGTTCACGTCGGCCGGCCTGCTGCAGGCCGCCATCAACGCGGTCATCCTCTACCTGATGGGGCGCGGGCTCGAGAATGAGCTCGGCGGCGCGCATCTCGCCGGGGCGTTCGTGCTGTGCGGTCTGGGGGCGGCCACCACCATGACCCTGGTCGGGCCGCCCGTGGCGCTCAACGGGGCCATCTGTGCCGTCTTCGGCATCGTCGCCGGGTACGCCGTGCTGAAGTATCGCGCCGGCATCGACATTCGCGCCGACATCATTCTGCTGACCCTGATGGTCATCTATTCCATCGTGGTCGGCTCGCAGAACTGGATCGGGCAGCTGGGCGGCATCGTGGTCGGCGTGGGCCTCGGCGCCCTGTACGCGTACTCGCCGTGGGCCAAGGCTCGCCTCACGACTCAAGCTCGGCGCCGCCGGTGTCGCCGTGCTCTGCCTGGTGCTGCTTGCCGCGCGCTGGTCTGCCCTGGTCTGACCGGGCCGGACGCCCTGGTCAGTCGGTCGCCGGGTCAGCTGCTGGCTCAGTTGCCGCCCAGGCTGAAGGCGGCCTCCAGGTCGTGCTGCGAGAACGACCGGAAGGCGATGTGGGTCTCGGTGTCGATGACCCCGGGCACCTTGTTGAGCCGGTCCGCAATCGTGGTGGCCACCGCGTCGTGGGAGGCGACCCGCACGATCGCGATCAGGTCGATCTGCCCCGTCACCGAATAGACCTCGGTCACTCCCGGGATCTCGGCGATCTGCTGCGCGACCTCCGGAATGCGGGAGGTCTCGGCGTGGACGAAGACGATGGCGGTGATCATGCTGCGATCTTAGGCGCGTCGGGCGCTCACGCGGGACGAGCGGAGCCCCGAGCGCTGCGGCCGCCGGCCGTGGCGTCGGCTGGGGCGGCCTCGTTCCGCCCAGGGGAGGGGACACCCGCCATCCGGAGCTCGCGGCTCGTCCAGCCACCGTCGACGTCATCGGGGTCGACCAGCGCGAGCCGGTCGGGCTGCACGTCGGCCACGTGCGCGAGTTCCCCGTCGGCCAACCCGATCCGCGCTGGCCACGACCATTCGCCGTCGATCTCGATTAGCCGCACTCCCGGGAGTTCCATCCAGCTCGCGACCCGCTCGGCCTCCTCGATGGTGGCCGCCGGCAGCCAGGCCGGGCCGTCGGGCACCGACTCGGCCAGCGCCACCGCCTCGCGGGCGACCTGCTGGGGCACGCCACCGACGGGGCAATGGGCGGCGGCCGCCAGTCGTCCGCGGCGCACGACGTGCACCTCCCAGCCCGAGTCGATGCGCCGGGCGGCCACGATCTGCGAACAGCGGGCCAACGATGCGAGGCGGTGCCAGCGGCGGGTCGTGCTGGTGTAGGTCTGCAGGCGGCGGGTCAGTTCGGTCGCCTCCTCGTAGCGGTGTTGGGCGGCCAGCCGGTTCAGCTTGCTCCCGACGGCCCGCACGACCGGGCGCACGTCCTGATCGAGGGCCCGGGTCAAGGCGTCGACCACCCGGGAGTACTCCTCGGCCGCTTCGCCCAACTGGCAGGGGGACAGGCATCGTCCCATCTCACCCAGGGCGCAGCCGGGCGAGGGACGACGGGCCGACAGCCGGGTGGTGCACTGACGAATGGGGTAGGCGTCGTACAGGGCCAGGCAGCCGTCGTGGGCCGACTGCGACGACGAGAACGGGCCCCAGTAGCGAGCACCGTCGTCGGCCACCTGCCGCACGACCGACAGCCTGGGAAATGCCTCCTGGGTGAGCTTCACCCAATGCGTGCGGTGCTGCCGTTTCGACCTTCTGTTGTAGCGGGGCGCGTGGGCCGCGATGGTGCGCAACTCGCGCACCTCGGCCTCGAGTTCGGTGGCGCAGACCACGTGGTCGACCCCGTCGGCGACCCGCAGCATCTCTTCGATGCGGCCGCGCTTCTCGGAGGCCGTGAAGTAGGTGCGCACCCGGGTGCGCAGGCTGCGTGACTTGCCGACGTAGAGCACCTCGCGGCGCGTGCCGCCAGCACCGTCGGGCAGGTCGGCAAAGAACCAGTACACGCCGGGGGCATCGGGCAGACCGTTGGCCAGGGTGCGCTTGGCGCGGCGCTGGGGCGAGACCCGGTGGGTGAACTCGGTGAGGTCCTCCAGGGTGGAGACGCCGAGGTTGCCGACCCGACCCAGCAGTCCGTGCAGCACCTCGACGGTGGCCCGGGCGTCGGAGAGGGCACGGTGATTCGGCTGGGTGGTGGTGCGGAAGAACGCGGCCAGGGTGGCCAACTTGCAGTTGGGCACCTCGTCCTTCAGCAGGCTCTGGCGGGCGAGTGCCACCGTGTCGACGACCGCGCAACCGGGCCACTCGTGACCGTGACGGGCGGTGGCGCGCTTGAGGAACCCCACGTCGAAGCCGGCGTTGTGGGCCACCAGCACGCTGCCGGTGATGAACTGCAGAAAGCTCGGCAGCACCTGTTCGATGCGCGGCGCCGAGGTGACCATCTGGTTGGTGATGCCGGTGAGCACCGCGATCATCGCCGGGATGGCCTCGCTCGGATTCACCAGCGTCTGGTACTCGCCGATCACCTCGCCACCGCGCACCTTGACGGCGCCGATCTCGGTGATGCTGTCGGCATCGGAGCCGCCGGTGGTCTCGAGGTCGACCACCACGAACGTCACCTGCGACAGGGGGGTGCCCAGGTCGTCGAAACTCGGTTGGAAGCTGCGGTAGGCGGCGGTTCCCGATCGGGCAGGGGGAGACGTGCGAGCACGCGCTCGGTTGCCGGGTGGTGGGGTGGTCGACGTCATGGCGGGAACGCTAGGCGCCGACTCTGACAAAAGCCGTCGACGCGGCCCACAGGGGGTGGCCACCGATGGGGGGCGGCCAGAAAATGTCGGCGGCACGAAATTGTCAGAGGGTCAGGGTGTGCTGGGCGTATGGACTCACTCATCGTTGACTGCTCGACCTGCCAGGTGCGCGGTGTCGGCTGCGCCGACTGCGTCATGACCGTGTTGTTCGAACCCGCCGAGACCGGCCACCACCACTTCGATGCCGACGAACAGGCCGCCGTGGCGGCGCTCGCGGGCTCGGGGTTGGTGCCTCCGCTGCGGCTCGTGCGGCCGGGGCCCGGTGCGCCGGGGGAGCCTCCCGGTCGCGCGGTCGGGTGATCGCCCTGCGCCAACGGAGGGTTGGCGTGGCGATTGGCCGCGCTCCTGAAAGTCGGTTAAGATTTTCTCAGACAAGGCCGCGGGGACCCTCCGCCGTGGCGTGGAAGGGCAGTGATCGTGGCGATCGAGAACGCGTGGCGCAAGGTCTCCCTGGCCGGCGTGGGTGTCGGCCTGAGCGTGGCGGCCCTCGTGCTCCCGATGTCGCTGACGGCGCATGCCGACCCCGATGCCGTCAAGGCCGCCCAGAAGAAGCTCGAGCAGATCGAGCAGCAGGGCACCGAGATGGCCGAGCAGTACTCCAAGCTCGACGGGCGTCTCAAGGAGACCACCACCCGCATCACCGGTCTCGATGCCGACCTCAAGAAGCAGCAGGCCAAGATCACCGCTCAGGTGGGCTCCATGGGTCAGCTCGCGCTGCTGCAGTACCAGGCCAACGGCGTCGATCTGACGACCCGCCTGCTGGCCAGCCCCGACGACACCGCGTTCATTCGCAACCTGGCCACCGTGCAGAGCGTGACCACCCTGGCCAACGACCGGGTGCAGTCCTACCAGTCGTCGCAGGCCAAGCTCGAGTCGACCAAGAAGCAGCTGGCCGCCGCCAAGCAGCAGTTGGTCACCGACAAGGCCGAGCAGGCGACCCTGATCAAGCAGCAGAACAAGCGCGAGGCCGATGCTCGCGCCGTGGTCGCCACCTTGACCGCCCAGGAGCAGAAGCGCCTCGCGGCCGAGCGTCAGGCCAAGGCCGACGCCGAGGCCCGCCGGGTCGCGGCCCAGCAGACCACGTCGCGCTCCAACGGACGCCCGGCGACCACCGGTTCGTCCAACACCGGAACCGAGACCACGAAGCCGACCGTCAGCGTGCCCGCCGGCAGCTCCCGCGGGCAGGTCGCCGCCAGCTACGCCCTGTCGAAGGTCGGTGGCCCCTACGTCTACGGCGGAACCGGCCCCACCGGGTTCGACTGCTCCGGTCTGACCGGTGCCGCCTGGCGCGCTGCCGGAGTGTCGTTGCCGCGCACCTCGCAGGGGCAGTGGGGCGTCGGCGTGCCGGTGAGCGTCTCGCAGCTGCAGCCCGGCGACCTGGTCTTCTACTACTCCGGCATTAGCCACGTGGGCATCTACGTCGGCAACGGCAAGATCGTCGATGCGGCCAACCCCCGCAGCGGCATTCGGGTGACCTCGGTGACCGGCAACTACATGCCGTTCATGGGTGCCCGCCGCGTCGGCTGAGGCAGGTTCGTCGCCAGAACTGATCAGACACTGGCGCGCATTACTGAATAGGCGTTAACCTCGCCGTGAGCGGGCAACGATGCCCGTGATCATGTCGAAGGAGACGTGCATGTCACAGGTGCCCTATCTCGACCCCGCCCTGGGAGTCGAGCAGCGAGTCGATGACCTGCTGGGTCGCATGAGCGTGGCCGAGAAGGCCGGACAGCTCACCCAGTACTTCTACTTCGGCGCCTTCGCCGAGACGGCGGCCCAGGCGCAGGCCGAGGCGGGCGACGCCGAGGCCGATGCCATGCCGGTCGACGCGGAACTGTTCGCCCAGCAACCCCTCCTGGTGGAGCGGGCCCTGGCCGAGGGGGCCGTGGGGTCGCTGCTGTTCGTGAAGGACGCCGCCAACGCCAACCGCCTGCAGAAGTTGGCGATCGAGGGCAACCCGCACGGCATTCCCGTGCTGTTCGGCTTCGACGTGATCCACGGCTTCCGCACGATCATGCCCGTGCCCATCGGCGTGGCCGCCTCGTGGGATCCGCAGCTGGCCGAGGACGGCCAGCGGGTCGCAGCCCGCGAGGCCAGCGCCGTGGGCATCCGGTGGTCGTTCGCGCCCATGCTCGACATCGCCCGCGACCCCCGCTGGGGGCGCATCGTCGAGGGAGCGGGGGAGGATCCGGTGCTCGGCGCCGCCATGGCCGCGGCCCAGGTGCGCGGGTTCCAGGGTGAGTTCGCACCGGACAACATCGTGGCCGGCCCCAAGCACTTCGCCGGCTACGGAGCCGCCCGCGGCGGCCGTGACTACGACGACTCCGACATCTCCGACTCCGAGTTGCACAACGTCTACCTGCCGCCTTTCAAGGCCGCCGTCGACGCCGGAGCGGGCAACGTGATGACGGCCTACATGGATCTCAACGGCACCCCGGCCGTGTCGAACGCCTGGCTGCTGAGTGATGTGTTGCGCGGCGACTGGGGCTTCGACGGCTTCGTCGTCTCCGACGCCAACGGCGTGCGCTCCCAGGAGACCCAGCACCACGTGCCCGACCTGGCCGAGGCGGCGGCCCGGGCCCTGGTCGCCGGGAACGACATGGAGATGTGCATGTTCGACCCGGCCTTCAGCCGCATCCCCCAGGGGGTCGCCTCGGGTCGGATCAGTGCCGAGGTGCTCGACGAGGCCGTCCGCCGCGTGCTGCGGGTGAAGTTTCGCATGGGACTGTTCGAGCACCCCTTCGTCGACGAGGCCGCCGTCAGCTCGGTGCTGTCGTCCCAGCAGCACCGCGAGGTCGCGCTGCGGGCCGCCGAACGGTCGGCCGTGTTGCTCACCAATCGCGATGCCACCCTGCCCCTGGCGGCCGACGGTCTCACCTCGGTGGCCGTCATCGGGCAACTGGGTCATTCCAAGCGCGACACCGTGGGCCCGTGGGTCTTCGATCAGGACAACGACGAGACGGTCACCATCGTCGAGGGGCTGCGTGCCCTGCTCGGCGAGGGCGTCACGGTGGAGCACGCCGATGGCGTGGGCATTCCCAATCGGGTGATCCCCTCGATGTTCGACCGCATGGATGCCCTGCGCGCCTTCACCCCCGACGACCACAACGACGAGGCCGAACTGGCCCGGGCCGTTGAGCTCGCCGCCCGCAGTCAGGTGGCGGTCGTCGTGATCGGTCAGCGACAGAACCAGATCGGCGAGGCGGCCTCGACCTCGACCCTTGAGCTCGGTGGCCGACAGGTCGAACAGCTGCGTCGCATCGTCGAGACGGGCACGAAGGTCGTGGTGGTGTCGATGTCGGGCCGTCCGCTCGACCTGCGTGAGGTGGTCGACCTCGCGCCGGCGGTGCTGCACGTCTGGTACCCGGGCACCCGTGGTGGCGAGGCGGTCGCGAACCTGCTGTTCGGTCGCGTCTCCCCGGCCGGACGACTGCCGTTCACGTGGCCACGCCACGTCGGGCAGGTGCCGATGATCCTGTCCCACTACCGCACCTTCCAGCCCGACGCGCAGGGGCAGCGCTACTGGGACGAGGAGTCGACCCCGCTGTTCGGGTTCGGCCATGGGCTGAGCTACGCCACCTTCGAGTACTCCGACCTGACCGTGACCCCCGACACCGTCACGGTGGGGGAGACCGCCACCGTGACGGTGACCCTGACCAACACCTCGTCCGTCGACGCCGACGAGGTCGTGCAGCTCTACATCCACCAGCGGTGGGGCACCAGCACTCGTCCGATCAGGGAGTTGAAGGGGTTCCGGCGGGTGCACCTCCCGGCGGGGACGAGCACCGAGGTCAGCTTCGAGCTCGGGCCCGAGCAACTGCGCTACTGGTCGGGGGCGACCCGTGACTGGGTGCAGGACGCCACCCAGATCGAGGTGCACGTCGGCGGCAGTTCGGCCACGGTGGTCGAGTCGCTGCTGACGGTGACCGCGGAGGGTGGCGCCGGCGACTGACCGCGATCGGGTCGGCCACCATCCCAGTCGACGCCGCGGGTCGGGTCGCTGGGTTAGGCTCGAGTTCGTGCTCACGATCGGCATCGACATCGGCGGAACCAAGGTTGCGGCGGGCGTCGTCACCCCCGAAGGCGAGGTGTTGCGACGTCTGCAACGCCCCACCCCGTCGCACAGCCCGACCGCCGTGGAAGACGCGATCTGCGAGATCGTGGACGAGTTCTCCCGCGAGTACCGGATCGCGGCGGTGGGGATCGGAGCGGCCGGCTGGGTCGACACCGACCAGGCCGTGGTGCGGTTCTCGCCGCATCTGGCGTGGCGCAACGAGCCCCTGCGCGACCGGATCGCCGCCCGCGTGCAGGTGCCCGTGCTGGTCGACAACGACGCCAATGCCGCCGCCTGGGCCGAGTACCGCTTCGGTGCCGGTCGGTCGGCCCGCGTGGTGGTGTGCATCACGCTGGGCACCGGCATCGGTGGCGCCGTGGTGATGAACGGACGACTCTTCCGCGGCCGGTACGGCATGGCCGGGGAGTTCGGGCACATGGGTGTGGTGCCCGAGGGGCATTGGTGCCCCTGTGGCAACCGTGGATGCTGGGAGCAGTACTCCTCGGGCAATGCGCTGGTGCGCGACGCGCGGGCCCTGATTGAGGCGAAGTCACCGCAGGCCGAGGGGCTGCTCGACCACGTCGAGGGCCACGACCCGGCGCTGTTGACGGGCCCCGACATCACCGCCGCGGCGCTGGCCGGTCACCCGATGGCCATCGAACTGATCGGCGACGTCGGCACCTGGCTCGGCCGGGGGCTGGCCAATCTGGCGGCCGCCCTCGACCCCGACCTGTTCGTGATCGGCGGGGGTGTCAGCGCCGCCGGTGACCTGCTGGTCGCCCCGGCGCGGGCGGCCTTCGAACGCGGGTTGACGGGGCGCGGGTTCCGACCGGTCGCCACGGTCGCGCTGGCGCACTTCCGCAACGACGCCGGCCTGATCGGGGCCGCCGATCTCGCCCGACACTCGATCACCGAGCCGCCGGGCCCGGCCCGCGGTTTCTGGCCCCGACGCCGAGGCCGTCCACGCTCGTCCCGGTTGCAACTGCGCATCCGTGAGCTGATGGAGCCGCCCCGTCGGGGGTGACCTCACAGGTGGATGCCGTCGTCGTCCGGGTCGCGCGGCGGGCGCCGCAGGGCGCGCACGAGCAGCCACACCACCCCGCCACCGGCGGCCACCGGGCCGACCCAGACGAGGTTGGCGGGCACGTTCAGCACGAATCCGGCCAGCAGCAGCACGACCAGCCCCACGGCCAGCACCGCCGCCGCGATCCGGATGTCGGCCGGCAACGGCGGTCGAGGGCCGGGGGAGCGGTAGTCGACGTCGTCCGCGGGCTCGACGTCACCGGCGGATTCGACCCGCACGGGCGGGGCCGACTCGGGCATCCTGGGTTGGGAGATCCTGGGCTGGGGCTTCCTGGGCTCGGGCGTCCTGGGTTCGGGCTTCCCGGGCTCGGCAACCTCGACGTCGGCCTCATGCGGAGCACCGTGATCGCCACGCATGGCGCCCTCGCCGAACTCGGCCGTGACCAGTTCGGCGAACCTGCGATCGACGTCGGTGGGATCCACCCCTCCACCGTAGGTCGGCCGGCTCGAAGAATCGAGAGCGAGAGGTCAGATTGTCCTCCACCGGGCCCGATCCCGGGTGCCGTAGGGTGTGGGGCGTGTGGTACTGGTTCCTGAAGTGGACGCTCTTTCGTCCGGTGTGCATCGTGGCGTTCCGGCCGTGGATCACGGGCAGTGAGAACATCCCCGAGGGAGCCGCGATCCTGGCCGGCAACCACCTGTCGGCCGGTGACACGTTCCTGCTGCCCGCACTGATCCGGCGTCGACTGACCTTTCCCGCCAAGGCCGAACTGTTCAAGGGCGACCGCGGGTTCCGCTCGAAGGTGGTGGCCTGGTTCCTCACGGCCGTGGGTCAGGTGCCCATGGACCGTTCGGGAGGTCGCGCCTCGGCGACCGGTCTGGGACCGGTGATGCAGACCCTGGCCGATGGAGGTCTGGTCGGCATCTTCCCCGAGGGCACCCGCTCGAGCGACGGCAACCTCTACAAGGGACGAACCGGCGTCGCCCGCCTGGCCCTCGAGGCCGGGGTGCCCGTGCTCCCCGTCGGCTTCGTCAACACCGAGTTCCGCAAGGGACTCTTCGGCATCCCGGTCATGCACCGCCCGGGGGTGATCATCGGCAAGCCGATCGACTTCGGCGAGTTCGCCGGTCGCGCCGACGAGCTCAAGGTGCTGCGCCACGTCACGGACCAAGTGATGGCCGGCATCCAGGAGCTGACCGGGCAGTCCTACGTCGACGTGTACTCCACCAGGGTCAAGTACGGCGATCTGGCCGGCGGCGACCTCACCGAGCACGTGCGCGTCCGCCCCGGGGGCGATCGCGGTCGACCCGACGCCCGGGCCTGACAAGCGAGGACACCATGCCGTCGTCGAATGCCAGCTCGTTCCGCGCCGTGAAGCGCGTCGCCGGGCGCGTCGTCCATCGTGCCCTGACCCTGGTGGGAGCCCCGGCGGTCGCCGAGTTCCGCCACCTCGAGGTCGAGGGTCTCGACAACGTGCCCGCGACCGGGGCCGCGCTGATCGCCTGCAACCACCGCTCCACCCTCGACACCG
Source organism: Aestuariimicrobium soli (assembly GCF_051192575.1). Lineage (NCBI taxonomy): Bacteria > Bacillati > Actinomycetota > Actinomycetes > Propionibacteriales > Propionibacteriaceae > Aestuariimicrobium > Aestuariimicrobium soli. The sequence continues at coordinate 11,571 of NZ_JBPJSQ010000009.1, forward strand.
CCATCGTGCAGGCCGCCCTCGACCGCACGGCACGGGTGGTGTCGGTGGAGAATGCCTGGCCCGGTCACGGTGAGGACGAGGCCGAGCGTCTCGCCGACCTGGTCGCCCAGGGCGAGCTGCTGCTGACCTTCCCCGAGGGGCAGCCCAGCCCCGACGGGCTCGTGCACCGCGGCCACATCGGGCTGGGTGCCGTCGTGCTCACCCATCAGCTGCCGGTCATTCCCGCCGCGCTGGTCGACCACGGACGATCGGTGCGCTTCGGCACGCGGGTCACCTTCGAGCGCCACGCGGGCCTGCCCGTGACCCGCACCCTGGCTCGCGCCGTCACCGACGAGGTGATGGAGGCCGTGCTGCAGGTCTCGGGCCATGACTACGACGACTCGACCTCGGCGGGCGCCCGCTCCCAGGCCCGCCGCGAACGCCGCGAGCAGATCACTGCGCGGCGGGTGTCGGCTGCAGCCCGCCGTCGCGCCGTCAAGGTTGCCGAGGTGGCGCGTCGCAACCAGCGTGAGCTGGAGCGGGCCGACCTCGCCCGCCGTGCCGAGGAGGCCGAGATCGTGGCCCGCCGGCATGCCGAGGACGCCGCCCGTCGCGATCGGGAGCACCACCACGACGGCACATCGCGGGAGCGCTGATGGCCTGGCTGATCGCCCGCCAGCTCGCCCCGGAACGCCATCTGCTGCGCCCCACCTTCCGGGTGTTGAACGCGACCCGACTGCTGCTGGTCGGGCACGCCGTCATCTTCAACCTGATGCGTGGCGACGCCATCCGGCACCTGGCGCTGGTGGTGGGCGCCGGAATCGTGATGCTGGTGTGGACCGCCATCTGCTGGTGGACGAGCAGCCGCGAGGTCGAACCCCGCGACTGGTTCCACGTGGCCGATCTCTCGGTGACGGTGGGTCTGGTGCTCTCGTCCAGCTGGCTGTTGGGGCTACACACCTACGAGCGCGGCTACATTCCCGTGACCGTCTACTGGCATGTCGCGGCTCCTCTGTCGATCGCGGTCGCCAAGGGAGCCCGATGGGGGCTGGCGGCGGCCGGTGCCGTGGGGGCGGCGACCATCGTGCTGCTGCCGTCGCTGGAGCCGCGGGGCTGGTCGGGTGCCTTCGCCGTGTGCGTGATCGCCTGGGGCGTGGGTCAATTGGTGGGACTGCTGCGGTCAACCATCCGTGAGCGCGACGCCACGGTCGCCCGGGCCATCGCGCTCGCCGAACGCGACCGGGTGGCTCGCATCGTGCACGACGGCGCCCTGCAGGTGCTGTCGATGGTCGAGCGGGAGGGCCCCGCCCTGGGCCCGACCGGCATGCGGCTGTCGCGCATGGCCCGCAACCAGGAGACCCGCCTGCGGGCCATCCTGCAGGACCGCACCGTCGACATCGTCGACTCCGGTGATGAACAGGCGATGGTCGATCTGGTGCCGCTGCTGGACGCGCAGTCGTCCGATCAGGTGACCGTCTCGATGATGGCCGGACAGGTGATGATGCCTCGGCGGCGTGCCGGCGAACTGATGGCGGCCGTCAACCAGGCTCTGTACAACGCGCAGCGACACGCCGGGCCGGACGCCCGCGTCTGGGTGCTGGTCGAGGAGATGGACGGCGAGGTGACGGTGTCGGTGCGCGACAACGGCGTCGGCATGGATGCCGACCAGATCGCCGCCGCCATGGCCTCCGACCGCATGGGCATGCGGGCCTCCATCAGGGGACGGCTGGTCGACCTGGGCGGCACGGCCACGTTGAAGTCTGACCCCGGACGTGGGGTGGAATGGGAACTCAAGGCCCCGTTGACCGATTCCCGAGCAGAGGAAGTGAGCCCGTGAGCGGCAAACGAGTGATGTTGGTGGACGACCATCCCATGTGGATCGACGCCCTGCGCGACGACCTCACCGCGGAGGGGTTCGAGGTGGTCGCCGAGGCCCACACCGGTGATGAGTGCCTGCGACGGGCCCGGGCCACTCGTCCCGACGTCGTCGTGATGGACCTGCAGATCCCCGAACCCGACGGCGCCTCGTGCACGGAGATCCTGCTCAAGGAGTTCCCCGAGATGCGCATCCTGGTGCTGTCGGCCTCGGGGGAGCGGGACGACGTGCTGCGCGCCGTCAAGGCCGGCGCCCTCGGGTACCTGCTGAAGAGCGCCTCGAAGCCCGAACTGCTCGACGGGGTTCGCCGCACCGCCGACGGTGATGCCGTCTTCACTCCCGGACTGGCCGGCCTGGTGCTCGGCGAGTTCCGCCGCATGGTCACCGTCGCGCACCAGCACAAGGAGGAGGGGCCGATCCTCACCTCCCGCGAGGTCGAGGTGCTGCGGCTGGTCGCCAAGGGCCTCGCCTACCGTGAGATCGCGGACGAGTTGGTGGTCTCGCACCGCACCGTGCAGAACCACGTGCAGAACGTGCTCCGCAAGCTGCAACTGCACAACCGCGTCGAGCTGACCCTGTACGCCATCGAGCAGGGCTACTCGGAGGGCCCGTAGGGCTGACCGGCCCCCGGCCCCGCCCCTCGTTTCCGCCAGTCGGGAATCGGTTCGGCCCACGCCGACCAACCGACTAGCCTTACCGCCATGTCTTCGCTGATTCCCTCCTTGGCCGACCTGCGTGAACGACCCCTCATCCAGCAGCCGACCTATGCCGACCTTGCGAAGCGTGACCAGGCCATCGAGACCCTGCGCGGGCTGCCGCCGCTGGTGTTCGCCGGCGAGTGCGATGACCTGCGGGCCAAGCTGGCCCAGGTGGCCGAGGGACGAGCCTTCCTGCTCCAGGGTGGCGACTGTGCCGAGACCTTCGCGTCGGTCAACGCCGACAACATCAAGGGCAAACTGCGGGTGCTGTTGAGCATGGCCGTGGTGATGACCTACGCGGCGCAGGTGCCGGTGGTCAAGGTCGGGCGCATCGCCGGCCAATACGCCAAGCCGCGCTCCAACAACGACGAGACCCGCAACGGGGTCACCCTTCCTGCCTACCGCGGCGACGCGGTCAACGGCTTCCCGTTCACCGCCGAGGCCCGCGCCCACGACCCGCAGCGGCTCGTCCGCGTGTACAACGCGTCGGCGGCCACGCTCAACCTGGTGCGCGCCTTCACCCGGGGAGGGTTCGCCGATCTGCGCGGCATCCACGCGTGGAATGCCGACTTCGTCCGCAACTCCAATGTCGAGGCCAAGTACGAAGACCTCGCGGCCGAGATCGACCGTGCGCTCGCGTTCATGGTGGCCTGCGGCATCGACGCCGACGAGATGTCGACGGTCGACTTCTACGCCAGCCACGAGGCGCTGCTGCTCGACTACGAGCACTCGCTGACCCGCATCGACTCCCGTTCCCAGCTGCCCTACAACACGTCGGGCCACATGGTTTGGATCGGCGAGCGCAACCGCCAGCTCGACGGTGCCCAGGTCGAGCTGATGCGCCACATTCAGAACCCGGTGGGCGTGAAGCTCGGCCCGACCAGCGATGCCGAGACGGCGCTGGCGCTGGCCGATCGACTCGATCCGGAGCGCATCCCGGGCAAGATCACCTTCATCACGCGGATGGGTGCCAAGAACGTGCGCGACAAGCTGCCCGGCATCGTCGAGGCGGTTGAGGCGTCGGGCCGCAAGGTGGTCTGGGTGTGTGATCCCATGCACGGCAACACCTTCGAGGCCGCCAACGGGTACAAGACCCGCGCGTTCTCCGACGTGGTCGACGAGGTCAACGGCTTCTTCGACGTGCACCACGACCTGGGCACGTGGCCCGGGGGTGTGCACATCGAGCTCACCGGGGACGACGTCACCGAGTGCGTCGGCGGCGCCGATGAGCTCAAGGAGGAAGACCTCGCCAGCCGTTACGAGACGGCCTGCGACCCCCGCCTCAACCGCAACCAGTCGCTGGAGCTGGCCTTCATGGTGGCCGAGCGGCTCCGCGAGGGTCAGGCCAAGCGGGGGACGAACCCCGTGCAGGCCTACCAGTCGCGCGAGCTGTGAACCGGTGACCGGGGTGGCCTCGATCGATCTGCGGTCGGACACCGTCACCCGCCCGACCGAGGCGATGCGCGCCGCGATGGCGCAGGCCCCGGTCGGTGACGACGTCTACGGCGAGGATCCCGCGATCCTCGAGTTCGAGGCGCGGGTGGCCGAGCTGTGCGGCAAGCCGGCGGCGCTGTTCTGCGCGACCGGCTCGCTGTCGAACCTGCTTGGGGTGAACGCCCTGGTCGCTCCCGGCACCGAGGTGCTGTGCGAGGCCTCGGCCCACATCGCGCGAGCCGAGATGGGTGCCCACGGCTCGCTGCACGGGGTGACCATGCGCACCTGGGTGGCCTCGGGGCGTGAGTCGGGCACGCCCGGCGTGGCCCGGACCGCGCAGGTGGCCGAACTGCTGTCGCCCGATGCCGGCCCCTATCTGGTGTCGACCGCCGCGGTCGAGATCGAGAACACCCACAACTTCGCGGGCGGCGCGATCCAGCCGATCGAGCACCTGCGCGAGGTCTCGGCCCTGTGCCGCGAGGTGGGGGTGGGGCTGCACCTCGACGGCGCGCGGCTGTGGAACGCGCACGTCGAGACGGGAGTCTCGATCGCCGACTACGCGGCCCTGTTCGACACGGTGTCGCTGTGCTTCTCGAAGGGGCTCGGAGCCCCGGTGGGATCGGTGCTCGTCGGGTCGGACGAGGCCATCGCCGGGGCCCGGGTGCAACGCAAGCGCCTCGGGGCCGGGTGGCGGCAGGCCGGCATGCTGGCCGCGGCCGCGCAGTTTGCCCTCGACCACCACGTCGAGCGGCTGACCGATGACCATGCAGCGGCCCGCGCGTTCGCCGAGGCGGTGGCCCTCGCGGCCCCCGGTGCGGTCGATCCCGAGCGGGTGCCCACCAACATCGTGGTGGTCGCGACCGGCGATCGTCCGGCGGGTGAGGTGGTGGCGGCAGCGGCCGAGCGCGGAGTGCGGCTGAGTGCTGTCGGGGCGCGCGTCGTCCGGGCGGTCACCCACCTCGACGTGACCACCGACCAGTGCCGGGCTGCCGGCGCGATCCTGGGCGAGTTGCTCGCCGGCTGAGCCCCCTCGCCGGCTGGCGGGTTGCCGGTCTCGTGAACACACCGATCCGAATCGGCGCGCCCGTGCGAGTTCTTGCCACCAGGTGGCAAGAACGCGCACGGGGACACCGTTTCGGATCGCTGCGCCGACGAGAGGCACGTGTGTGCGGGGAGAGGGCATGCGTGTGTGGGGAGCGACACGCCTGTGTGGGGAACCGCGCCTCGATAGGGTCACGCTCGTGACCGACACCCGCCAGACCGCACCCTGGCGCTACGCGCTGGGCATGTTCGGCATGAGCATTCCGATCACCATGATTCGGGGCTCGCTGCTGCTGTTCTACGTCGACATCCTCGGCCTCGACGTGCGGGCGTACGGCATCGTGATGGGGGTCTACGCCGTCATCGACGCGATCGACAACCCCGTGCTGGGCTGGCTCTCGGACCGCACCCGCACCCGCTTCGGGCGCCGCAAGCCCTGGCTCGTGGTGGGCACGGTGCTCGTCTGCGCCGGCTTGGTGGCGTTCTTCACCGTGCCCTCGGCCGCGGAGGGTGCCGCGCTGGTCGCGTGGTTCGCCGTGTTCGCGATCCTGTGCGAGGCCGCCGACTCGATGGTCTCGGCCAACTACGGGGCCCTGCTGCCCGAACTGTTCCCCACCGAGCGGCAGCGCGCCCTCGCCAACGGACTCAGGCAGGGCTTCCAACTGGTGGCCCTGGTGATCTCGCTGGCCCTGACGCCGCTGCTCACCACCGCGGTCTTCGGCACCGAGACCTCGTCCGAGGGGTTCTCGACCACCGCCGTGATCTATGCGGGGATCGCGCTCGTCAGCCTGCTGGTGATGGCACTCGGGGTGCACGAGAACCCGCGCTACGCCCACGAGTCGTCGCCGCCGTTCCTGTCGTCGATCCGCAGCATCGTCACGACCCGGCTGTTCTGGGTGATCGCCGTGGCTGGCGCCTGTTACCTGATTCCGCTGGCCATGGTGGTGGGCGGCCTGCAGCTCTACATCAAGTACTGGCTGCGTCGTCCGGTCAGCGACGCCCTCGTGCTGCAGGGGCTGGTGATCGTGGTGGCCGGTGCCTGCGTGGCCGGCTGGACCGCCGTCATCCGCCGTCGGGGTGCCCCGATGGTGTGGCGGATCGGTTACTGCTTCCTGGTGGCTGGTTTCGCCGCCCTGTGGTGGGCCCGCGGTCTGGTGGGCGCCATCGTCGCCGGCTGCATCATCGCCGTCGGATGGGCGGGCCTGATGGCCACCACCGACCTGATCCAGGCCCGGCTGCTCGACGACGACGCGCGCCGCCACGGGGTGCACCGCGAGGGTGTCTTCCTGTCGGTCTTTGGCGTCTTCGGACGACTCTCCGCCGCCGGCAACGGGCTGGCGCTGGCCTCCCTCGCGTGGCTCTACGGCTACCACTCCGGGGACGACCCGGGGCCTCGTCCGGGGGAGGCGTTCCGCACTTATCTGGGGCTGTACCCGGCGCTGATCGCCGTGGTCGGGCTGGTGTTGGCCTTCGTCACCCGGGTGCCCGAGGCTGGCGCGGTACCGGTGGCCGACCTCGACGACATCCCCGAACCCGAAGGAGCGCGACCGTGACCCTGATCACCCGTCGGTTCACGCTGGCCGACCAGCTCGAGAACCGCTACCCGACGGTGGCGTTCGACGTGCCCGCAGGGGTTGACTCGTTCGAAGTGCGGCTCGCGTACGACCGCTCCGGCGCCGTGGTCGACCTCGGCTGCGAGGCACCCCTGGGTGCCTTCGAGCAGCAGTGGCGCGGCTGGTCGGGCGGTGCGCGCGACCGGTTCGTGGTCGGACGAGACCGCGCCACCCCCGGCTACCTGCCCGGGCTGGCCCCCGGCACCTGGCACGTGGTGCTGGGGCTCCACCAACTCGCCCCGGCGACCGATCCCAGGCAGCCGTTCACCCGGAACGTCGAGCCGCTCGAAGTCACCGTCGAGGTGCTCATGCCCGCCGAGAGCACCATCCGGGAAGAACCCCTGGCCCCGGTGGCCGACACCGTGGCCGAGACTCCCCGTGGCAGCGCTCGCGGGCTGCCCGCTCCGCCCGGACTCACCTGGTTCGCCGGTGACCTGCACGCCCACACCACTCACTCCGACGGCAGCCTGTCGATCGACCAGTTGGCGGCGTTGGCGGCCTCGCGCGGACTCGACTTCCTCGCCGTCACCGACCACAACACCACCAGCCACTTTCCGCACCTGGCCTCCTCGTCCGCGCGCCACGGCGTCCGACTGGTGCCCGGCCAGGAGGTCACCACCCACCGCGGCCACGCCAACGCATTGGGTGACATCTCGTGGGTCGACTTCCGGACGAACCCCGACGTCTGGGTGTCGCAGGTGCTGGTCGAGGACGGCCTGCTGAGCGTCAACCACCCCATTCAGGACGACTGTGCCTGGCAGCATCCGCTGATGGTGCGCCCACCGCTGCTGGAGTTCTGGCACATCTCGGGCTTCCTCGACCAGACGGCGACCGGGGCGTGGGCGTTCTGGCGACAGTGGCGCGAAGCCAGTCGCGCCGCCGGCTGGCCCGACCCGATCCTGGTGGGGGGTTCCGACTTCCACCACCCCGAGCAGGGCTACCCGCCGGGCACGCCCACCACGTGGGTCGCGGCGCGGGACTCGTCGGTCGATGCGCTGCTCGACGGCATCGCCGAGGGGCAGGTCGCCATCAGCCGGTTCCCGGGGGCGGGCGAACCGGTGATGGTGCGGGTCGGCGACGAGGTGGTGGTGGTCGACGGGGATGGTTGCGTCGCCGTCACCGAGAGCGGTCTCGGACGAGTCGTGCGCGGCGATCGCTGGACGATGCCCGCACCCGAGGGAGTACTGCGGCTGGAGGCCGTGGACCGCACCCTGCTGGCCGTCTGCTGACCGCTCCGCCGGCCGATCCCGCGTGGCAGAGTGGGTGCCATGCGGATCACTCACCTGGGACATGCCTGCGTGCTCGTCGAAGTCGCCGACCGGCGCCTGCTCATCGACCCAGGCAACTTCTCGACCGCCTGGTACTCGGTGACCGACCTCGACGCGGTGCTGGTGACCCACCAGCATCCCGATCACGTCGACACCGAGCGCGTGCCTGCCCTGCTGGCGGCCAATCCCGACGCCCAGGTGTGGGTGGAACCACAGGTGCTTGAGCGGGTGGACCTCGGTGCCGCCGCCGGTCGCGCACAGGGGCTCGCGGCAGACTCGTCCGTCGATCTGGGGTCGGTGCGGGTCAGCGCCGTCGGCGGACTGCACGCGGTCATCCACCGCGACATCCCCCAGATCGGCAACGTGGGGCTGGTGGTGGAGTGCGAGGGGGAGCCGCGTTTGTTCCACCCCGGCGACTCGCTGGCCACCTGCCCGGCCGGCGTCGACGTGCTCGCGGTGCCGGGCTACGGGCCGTGGGCCGCGATGAAGGAGACGGTCGACTTCGCCCGTGAGGTGGCTGCGCCGCAGGGGTTCATCGTGCACGACGGGCTGCTCAGTGAGCGCGGGTTTGCCCTGGTGCACGGCCGGATCGGCGAGATGACCCCGACCTCGATGGTCGACCTGCGCGCGGGGGAGCCGTGGACTCCGACCGCCTGACCTGAGGCTCGGTGACCAGCCTCGGGGGCCTTCTCGGAGCGAGACAATGGAGCAAACCTATTGCTGAACAAGCGTTCAGTATGGTTGGGTCGAGGTGAGGCTGTGAGCCTTCCGACCGGACGACCGGTCGCGAGTCTTGTTCAACGACGAATGGGAGTTCGCCATGCCATCCCTGTCCCGACGACACGTTCTGGCCGGGGGTGCCGCGGCCGCCGCGGCCTCGGCCCTCACCTGCACTGCGGCCCAGGCTGCACCAGCCCAGGCCGCCCCCACCCAGGCCAGCCCCACCCGAGGAGCCACCGTGAAGGTCACCGGCGGAGTCGTCCGCGGAACGGTCGACGCGAATGGCGTCAAGGTCTTCAAGGGCATCCCGTATGCCGCGTCGACGGCCGGACCCAACCGCTGGGGCGCACCGCAACCCGTGGTGCCGTGGACCGGCGTTCGTTCGGCCACCGAGTTCGGGCCGATCGCCGTGCAGAACGTCGCCACGGCGCCGTTCGGGCCGTGGACCTGGGAGTACCTCGACACCTTCATGAGCCTCGAGAACGGGCTGATGGGCGAGGACTGCCTGCGCGTGAACGTGTGGACGACCGCCACCCCGAACGCGAACCGACCCGTGATCGTCTACATCCACGGCGGCGCCAACACCTCGGGCAGCGGCGGCAACGAGGTCTACACGGGCGAGAACATCGCGCAGCAGGGTGTCGTGCACGTGACCATCAACTACCGCGTGGGCATCTTCGGCTTCTTGGCGATGAAGGACGCGGCCGGCGACGAGGTCACCGGGAACTTCGCCTTCCTCGACATGGTCGCGGCGCTGCGTTGGGTGCGTGACAACATCGCGGCCTTCGGCGGCGACCCCGGCAACGTGACGGTGGCGGGTCAGTCGGCCGGCAGCAGCGACATCCAGACGCTGATCGCCTCGCCGGCGGCCGCGGGTCTGTTCCGTCGGGCGGTCACCATGAGCTCGAACAGCATCGACCGGGCTGTCACCTCGCTGGCCCAAGCTCAGGACCGCGCCGGCCAGGCGTTCGGGGAGTTCACGCTGGCGCAGTTGCGCTCGATGAGTGCCCAGCAGGTGCAGGCACTGACCTCGCGGTACAACCCCTCGGGGGCCGTGATCGACGGCGCGGTGGTGACCAGCTCGTTGACCGAGGCCTACGCCGCGGGCACCGCCAACGCCGTCGACCTGATGATCGGCAATGTCGACGGCGACGCCGGTCTGTTCGGCCTGCTGCGGCTGCCGGACGACAACAGCGACGCGTTCGATCGGGTGCAGACGGTCACCCCCGCCGCCTACGCCCAAGCGGTCACAGAACAGTTCGGGGCGAAGTTCCTTGAGCTGTACCCGGCCGACCCGACCGCGACCAATGTGATCGAGACGGCCCGCGCCCTGCAGGCCGACGGTCTGGTCGCCCAGGCCATGCGGCAGGCCGAGGTGCGCGCGAGCCACTATGCCGACCGCACCACGCTGGTCTACGAGTTCTCGCGCGACGTGCCCGACACCCCCGAGCGGATGGCGGCCTTCGGCCCGTTCCACACCGGCGACGTCGGCTACTGGTTCAACTACTTCTCCGACACCTGGCACCGTCCGTGGACGAGCACCGACCGGGCGTTGGGGGTGGCGATGTCGAACCGGCTGGTCGAGTTCGCCACCACGGGGAAGGTCAGCGGCTGGCCGGCGCTGCGCGGTGGCGAGTCGGCGCGGGAGTACCTGCACCTGACCGATGCCGCGAGAACTGCCGAGTTGAGCCCTGCGAAGGCAGCGGCCTGGGCGCGGTACTGGACGCCCTGACATCTGGACACCCTGACACCCTGACGCGATCGTGACTGCTCGACGCCGGAACCGGGCCCACAGGGGGCCTGGTCGGTGTCGAGCAGTCACATCTGCGTCACCCGTCAGTACGGACGAGCCCCGGGGATCGGCTGACGCGGCTCCGGGGCCTCGACCGCGGACCGGCTCTGGCCCCCATCGAGGTCGGCTTCGATGGCGCCATGGAGCGGCACCGGCGGCACGGCCAGCCCGAGGTTCTCCCAGACGTAGTTCGGCACCCGACTGAAGAAGTCGAGGAAGAAGGCCCGCCCGCCCTCCATCGAGTCGAGGGTGTGCTCGCAGTTGACGTGCAGCCGACCGTTGTCGAACTCGAAGGGCGGCGGATTGACCTCCATCAGCCACTGCATCATGCGCGGATGGAAGATGTCGTGGGCGAAACGGGCGTCGGGGGCGCGCACCGTGAACCGCTCGTTGAAGTCGATGGACTCGAACTGTCGCTTGTTGCCGAACCAGCCCGAGTTCACCTTGAACTCCCCGAAGGGGAATCCCGGGTGGAACTCCCGCAGATCCTCCGAGTGGTGGTCCGTCACCGTCCTGGTGCGGGTACCGCCGTTGCCGTCGGACTCGGTGACGGTGCGGGTGGTCGTCCAGTGATGGGTGAGCGCCACGATGGTGATCGGCCCCTCGGAGGTGAACATGACGTTCTTGGCCTGGTGGTTGGAGCCGGCCGTGGTGTGCTCGACCTGGGCGAGGATGCCGTCGTCCCGGGGGCGGTAGGTCCAGTCGGTGCGCTGGTAGAAGCTCAGCTCGGCCGGGGCGGGTTCCCCCTGGAACTGCTGGAACGACGGCCCGGCCAGGGCCTGCGCCCCGATGGCGAGGGCCTCGATGAACCCCTGCAGGGCGTCGGCGTCCTTGGGGGCGCCGAGGCCGACCAACGAGGCGTGGTCGATGGTCACCTGCGGGGGCACGACCTGGGAGAGGGCTCGCAGGCTGGGGTCCAGCGCCTGGGCGGCGGCCTGCACGAACGAGGCATCCTGCCCGATCTGGCGCAGCCCCCCGACCTGGCTGAACTCAACGGCGTTGATGCCGGGCCTGGCCGTCCCGACCGGGAAGGTGTGGAACTCGGGCATGGCATGCGGCAGCGGCATCACCACGATGTAGCCCTCGCCAGACGAACTCGCGCTCGAGGAGTACTTGAACGCCTGGAAGGGCACTCCCGAGGACGACCTCCCGACGATCTGGTCGTCAACCTTGCGGTCGAAACCGATGCCGAAGGGCGGCACGTTCAGCCCGTGCACGATCGACACGGTGGGCGAGGTGATGAACTGCCAGCCCTTGTCGCGCAGCGACTTCACGTACCGCGCCCGCACCACACCCCAGGCGATCAGGCAGGCAGCCACGATGCCCACGATCACCAGCAGCAGGATGATGAAGCCTCCCGCTCCGTCCATGTCGGTCTCCTCTCGTCAGCCCCAAGCTTGTCACGACCGGTGTCGAGGCAGCGGGCGACCATCGGACGAACCTCAGCCCCGCTGGGCTCCGACCAACCGGCCACGACAATCGCGTGACGCAGTCACCGCTGGATGGCGTTGGAGGGCCCACAACGGCCACTGCGTCACGCGATTGTTCCGACCTCCGTGCGGGCGGCGGTGACCCGACCACGGGAGCGAGTCGCTCGTCCGCGCCAACGGCCGACGGGGGCGATCACCAGAGCGATTGCCACCATGATCGCCGTGCCACCCAGCAGCAGGCGCAGGGTGACCGACTCGCCTCCCAGCCCGACGGCGAACAGGGCGCCCCACAGCGGCTCGGTGCCCATCACGACGGCGGCCTTGGTGGCCTCGACGTGGGCCTGGGCCCAGACCTGCAGGGCCAGCGGCAGGGCGCCACAGATGACGGCCAGGTAGGCGAGCTTCCACCACAGGGCGGCGGTTGAGGGCAGGCTGACGCCATCGGGCACGGCGACGAACGCGGTGGCGACCGCGATGGTGATCGTCTGCACCAGCGTGAGGCTCATGGCCGTGCGCGGGGTGACCACGCGGCCGATGGCCAGGATGTGCACGGCGTACAGGACGGCGCCCATCAGGGTGAGCAGCTCACCTTGTCCGATGCCGCTCCCCGCCGAACCCAGCGAGAGGGCGGCCAGGCCCAGGGTCGACATCGCGACCGCCGCCCAGACGTTGCTGGCGGGGCGCGCGCGGAACATCGCCCAGCCGAGCAGGGGAGTGGCGACGATGTAGAGGCCGGTGAGGAAGCCCGAGACGGAGGCGTCGATGTCGAGCAGCCCCCAGGTGCTGGCGAGTTGTCCGCTGACGAACAACAGCCCCAGGCCGATCCCCTGCAGCAGGGTGCGCCGCGACATCCGCAGGGCGCGCGGAACGATCAGCAGCAGGGCGAGGGCGGCGATGGCGAAACGGACGAAGACCAGATCGGTGGCGCCCATGACGGCCAGCAGGTCCTTCATCACCACCAGGGTGGAACCCCACAGAACCGCCATCGCGACAAGAGATGCGGGGGCAAGGCGGTTCACATGCAAGTTCTTCACGTGGCCTCAGCGTACAGGGAGTGAAATTTGTTCCCAAATCGGGACGCGACGCCATAATGTTGTGTTGGTCACACTCGCGGCCACGCGCGAGGTTCATCACGCTGGAGGTTGATCATGCCGGGGGTTGATCATGCTGGGGCTGGTGGGCGAGGGAGCAGCCGGTGCCGCGGGTCAGCTGATGTAGACGGTGACCGTCGACCCCTTGGGAATCAGCTTGCCGCTGCCGGGATCCTGACCCGCGACCACATTCAGTCTTAGCCAGTCCGGAGTGTTGTAGACCACCGAGACCTTGAACCCGGCTTGCGTCAGCAGCGCACGGGCGGCGGCCTCGTCCTTGCCGGTGACCCGGGGGACGCTGACGAGCACCGGCCCCTTCGAGACCACCAGGGCGATCTTGTCACCCTTCTTGCCCGTGCCCCGCGCGGGCGTCTGGGAGATGACCGCACCCTTGGCGACCGTGTCGGAGTTCTTCTCGGTGCTGGTGACCTCGAACCCGAGCTTGGTGAGCGAGTCCTTGGCCTCGACGGCCGGCTTGCCGACGAGACTCGGGATGGTGATCGGCTGCGGCCCCTTCGAGACGGTCAGGTCGATCGGCGTGTTCTTCTTCAGCGGTGCACCCTCGGACTGCGAGGCCTTGAGCACCTGCCCCGCGGGCACCGTCTCGTGCCAGGTCTGGGTCACGGTGCCGAGCGTGAGGCGGCCCTGCGTCAGGGCTTGCTTGGCCTCGTCGAGGGTCAGGCCGACGAGCTTGGGGGCGGGGTAACGTTCCGGCCCGGCCGAGACGAACAGGTGCAGTTGGGTGCCCTTCTTCACGCGCTCCCCGGCCACGGGCTCGCTCGAGATGACGTCACCCTTGGGCACGCTTTCGGAGAACACGGTGTCGGTGACCAGTGAGAAACCGGCCGAGTGGGCCTCGGCGGTGGCCTGCCCCTCGGAGAGGCTGACCAGCGCGGGGGCGGTGGTGTACGACCAGCGGGTCACGTAGAGATAGCTCGTCAGCACCAGCGACGCCACCAGCACCAGCACGAGCACGGCGGCCACCAGTCCACGCCGGCGGCGGTGCACCGGCTCCTGGGAGATGTGCGCGAACACGGGCGTGCGGGGACTGCGCGGGCTGCGGCTGGGCGTCAGGTGGGTGCGCGGACGAGCCGAGGTCCGGGCCGGGCGCGGCACCGAGAAGGAGTCGGAGTCCTGGTCGTCCTCGTCCAGATGGTTGGGCGAGGTGAGGTCGCGCCCGGTGAGGTCGAGGCGATAGTCGGAGCCGTGGCCGGGCGCACTGTGGTCGACCGGGCTCTGCGGCGTGGGGGCGGGCAGGCGGTGGGCCGACGTTGCCAGTGCCGGCAACGGCTCCGAGTGTGGGGAGGTGGGCCGGTGGCTCACTGGGCGCGGCGGCGCGGTTCGTCCGTCGGGATCGGGGACGGTGCGCTCGTCCCGGGTGGGGTCGGGCCGGGTCGAGGCGAGCATCCGCTCGGTGAGCGCGGGGTCGTCCATCACTCCCTTGCGCAGCGCGCGACGGGCGGTGCGGACGAGCGCCAGCAACTCCCGGGCGTCGCGCGGACGATCGGCGCTCTGTCGACGGGTGCAGGCGACCACCAGCGCATCGAGGTAGGGCGGGATGATCCGGGTGGACTCCGTGGCCTTGCCCAGCAGGGTGCTGGGGGCGGGGATGTCGTTGTGCACGTGGCTCCATGCGACCGCGATCGGGGTCTCGGCGACGTGCGGCTTCTGCCCCGTGAGCATCTCGAACAGCACGATGCCGGTGGAGTAGACGTCGCCGGAGGCGTCGGCGCGCGCCCGGGTCACCAACTCGGGGGGCATGTAGCTGACCGTGCCCATCAGCAGTCCCTGGGTGGCGGTCGCGGTCTGGGCCGTGACGGCGCGGGCGAGACCGAAGTCGGCGACCTTCACCTGACCACGGCTCGAGATCAGCACGTTCTCGGGCTTGACGTCGCGGTGCACCATGCGGGCGTCGTGAGCGCTGGCCAGGGCGTGCACCACCGACTCGATCAGGTCGAGGGCGCGCAGCGGCTCCATCGGCCCCTCGCGATTGAGCAGGTGCCGCAGCGTCGAGCCGTCGACGTACTCCATCACGATGTAGGGACGACCGTTGTCCTGGCCCTGGTCGAAGACGCTGACCACGTGGGGGTTGGTGAGGGTGGCGGCGGCGCGTGCCTCGCGGTCGAACTTCTTGGCGAAATCGGTGTCGCCACCCAGACCCTCGTGCATCACCTTGATGGCGACCGTGCGGGTGAGTCGGCGGTCCTGCCCCCGGTAGACCGTGGCCATGCCACCCCGCGCGAGGCGCGCGAGGATCTCGTAGCGCCCGTCGAGCACCTGCCCGACCAAGGGGTCGCTCACGCTGGTCATGGTCACCAATAGCTCCAAACACGGTCGGGGAAGGGAGGCCGTGCAAGCCTGCGGCCCATCGTAGACGACACCCGTGTGATTCGTCGGTGCGCACACGCGCGCGTGTCGGGGCGGCCGCCGGTGAAGCACGAAGGCGCCCGCGCGTCGCGGTCGCTGGTTAGTCTGAGCGGGTGACTGCCCTGATCTCCATGCGTGACAACCTCCGTTGGTCGAAGCTGCACCTGATCACCGACCTGGGCGCCGGCCGCGGTGTGAGCGGCGACGACCTGCCCCGGTTCCTCGGCGATCTGTTCGATGCTGGCGTCGACCTCGTGCAGCTGCGCGACCCCGCCCTGGGCGCCAACCGGGCGCTGGTCGAGAAGGTGCACGAGGTCGCCTTCGAGCGTCGCAAGTTGGTGGTCGTCGGACGAGACGCCGCGGCCGCCGCCGCCCAGCAGGCAGATCTGCTGCATCTGGGCGCCAGCGACGGCGATCTGGGGCAGGCCCGCCGTCGACTCCACGAGTTCGCCCTGGTGGGGCGCTCGGTGCACACGGTTGCCCAGTTGGAGCATGCCGCCCGGGAGGCCGACTACGCCTACGTCGGCCCGGTGTTCGCCGAGGACGGTCCGGTTCCGGGGCTCGAGCTGGTGCGGGCTGCCGCTGCCCGCGGCGACGAGCCCGTGTGGGCGGCCGTGGGGGGTATCACCCCGGCCAACCTCGAGCAGGTGCTCGACGCGGGTGCTCGCCGGGTGGCCGTGTCGGCGGCCGTTCTCACTGCGCAGGACCCGGTGGCCGCGGCGGGTGCCCTCGCCGATGCCATACGGGAGCGCGTCGGGTTGGGCGCGGACCTGCCCCAAGGCTGACACTCTCGCGCTGGCGCCCTCGCCCTGGACGCCCCGGGCCCGGGCGGGTGGGAGAGACGCGGGTGGAGGGCTCGACGGGTACAGTGGAGTGATCCCCGCAACCCCGTGACAGGTACCCGTGACCAATCTCTTCGAGATCTTCAATCCCAACGCCGCGCACTGGCGGCGTCAGCGCGACCTCGACAAGGTGGCGGTGGTGCCGAGCCGCAACGGCGCCCAGGGGCCCATGCGGATCGACCTCGACAAGGGCACCATCGTGTTGCCGGCGAAGAAGGCCACGGACGAGGTGGACGCATCACCCCAGAAGTCGTCGGACCAGAACCCGGCGGACGCGTCCCCGGCCGACGAGGCCACCGACGCCGCGGACGAGCCTCAGGACTGACGCCGCACACTCGCCTCGGCGAGCGCGGTCAGGGCCTGTCGTCCCTCGTCGGTCATCGGGGTGGACGACAGCGCGGCCATCGCCTTCTCGTAGGCGCCCGCGATCGCGCGCTCGGTGGCGGCCAGCGCCCCACTGCCCTCGATGATCGCGCGGGCGCGGTCGATGTCGTTCGCGGTCAGGCTGGCATCGCCGAGCATGGCGTCGAGTTCGGCACCGTCGGTGGGCGAGGCCAGCGCCAGCGCGTGCGCGACCAGCACCGTCCGCTTGCCCTCCCGCAGGTCATCGCCGGCCGGCTTGCCAGTGACCTCCTCGTCGCCGAAGACGCCCAGCACGTCATCGCGGTACTGGAAGGCGTGACCCAGCGGTGAGCCGAACTGGCCCAGTCCCTGCACCAGCTCCTGGCTGCCGCCGCCGAGTGCGGCACCGATCTGGCACGGACGCACCACCGTGTAGCGCGACGTCTTGAACTCCACCACCCGCTCGGCGAGGGCGACCTCCTGGGCGAGATCGGACGAGTTGCCGGGCTCTACTCCCAGCCTCGCCTGGGCCAGCACGTCGAGGTATTGGCCGGCGGTCACCTCGTGGCGCACGGCGTCGAGCAGCGGCTGGGACCGGGTGAGGGCATCGTGGGGCATGCCGGAGGAGGAGAAGAGTTCCGCCGACCACACCAGCAGCAGGTCGCCCAGCAGGATCGCCCCGGCTCGTCCGAAGGCCTCGGCGCTGCCGCGACCCGTGGCGGCCTGGTGTTCGGCCTCCAGTTGGCGGTGCGCCGAGGGCACGCCCCGGCGGGTGTCGGAGCCGTCCATCACGTCGTCATGCATCAGCGCCGACACGTGCAACAGGTCGACCGAGGCGCTGGCCCGCAGCAGGGGCTCGGGGTCGTCCGGTTGCCCACCGGCGGCGACGTGGCTCCAGTAGACGAAGGCGGGGCGCATCCGCTTGCCACCGGAGGTGAAGGTGGTGGCCAGCTCGCCCAGCCGCGACAGCGGTGCGGCGATCTGCACCAAGTCGGCCGAGCGGCGCTCGATGAACGTGGCGAGGGATTGGTGGATCGCCTCGCGGAAGTCGTCGCTGAGCGGGGTGCTGGGGTCGAAGGATGCCACCCACTGAGCCTAACCGGTGGCGTCGCGGCCGTCGCTCTAGGCTGGAAGGCGTGCCCACGCAGGATTCCCGACCGACAATTGCCGAGCGCCTGGCCTCCGCCGAGCGCCCCCTGTTCTCGTTCGAGTTCCGCCCGCCGCGGTCGGAGGAGGAGTTCGAGACCCTCTGGACCGCGATCGAGCGTCTGGAGCCGATGGATCCCGACTTCGTCTCGGTCACCTACGGCGCCAACGGGTCGCAGCGGGAGCGCACGCTACGCGCCAGCGAGCAGATCATGCAGCGCACCCAGCTCGAGACCATCGGCCACCTGACCTGTGCCGACCAGTCGGTCGACGAGCTGCGCCGGACAATCCGGGCCTACGCCGAGGTGGGGGTGACGCACATCCTGGCGATCCGGGGCGACATGCCCGGTGGGCCGACCGTGCCGTGGCAGCGCCACCCCGAGGGGTTGGACAACGCCACCGAGCTCGTCCGGCTGATCAAGTCGGAGGGTGATTTCTGCGTGGGGGTGGCGGCCTTCCCCACCCCGCACGCCGACAAGCGGGACCCCGATCTCGACGCCCGGCTGCTGGTCGACAAGTGGCAGGCGGGCGCGGAGTTCGCCATCACCCAGTTGTTCTTCGAACCCGACCAGTACTTCGACCTGGTCGACCGGGTGCGCGCGTTGGGCTGCCCGATCCCGATCATCCCCGGCATCATGCCGGTCGCCACGGTGAAGCAGGTGACCATCTTCGCCGAGTTGTCGGGCGCCCCGCTGCCCCAGCTGATGATCGACCGGCTCGAGGCCGTCGCCCACGACCCCGAGCAGGTGCGGGTCGTCGGGGCCAGGATCGCCTCGGAGTTGGCGGTCACGCTGCTGCGTGGGGGAGCACCGGGGCTGCAGTTCTTCACCCAGAACCGCTCCCGGGCGACCATGGAGATCTTCCAGCGGCTGCAGCAGCGCCACTGGTGATGGAACTGGCCGGGTCTAGCCTTGTCGGATGGATCTGAACACCCGCATCGGCCACGACCAGCGTGACGAGGCCGTGCGTCGACTGCAGGACCATCTGGCCGAGGGACGCCTGGAGATGGCCGAGTTCGAGGAGCGCATGGGGCGTGCTCTGACGGCCCGCACGATCGGCGAGCTGATCGACATCTTCGACGACCTGCCCGACGAGGACTGGATGATCTCCTCGGATGAGCCGTCGCGCGCGCTGGCAGTCGACGGCCCCACGGCCGACCGCCCCCCTGCTGGCCGACCCGCTGACGAGGCGGCAAACGGGGAGCTCGTCACCGTGCGGGTGGGTCCGCCCGGAAACCCGGTGACGTGGGCGCTCTGGTTGGTGCCCGCCGCGGTCGCCGCCTGTTGGGTCACCGGCATCGACCTGTGGCCGGCTATCGCCGTGGCCGTGCTGGTGGCCGTCATCACCCTGGCCGGGCGGGCCCGCAGCCGCCGTGACCAGGGGCGGTCCATCACCTACCGCAAGGGCGACCTCGACAGCGAGGTGCGGGCCTGCTGGCCGCGGGACGAAAGGGCGTGGCCGTCAAGCGGTACCGGGAGGTGACCGGCGTCCGGCTGAAGCAGGCCTACCGGGCCGTCGAACGGATCGAACGCAGCCTCCCCAGCCTTCCCAGCTGAACCCTCTTGAACCAGCTGAGCAGGCTGCGGCCCTGCTCAGGCCAGCGACCTCCGCCAGGCGGCGTCGGCGCTCAGGTCGAGCGTGACCAGCCGCTGGGTCGGGCGGGTCAGGGCCACGTAGAGCACCCGCACCCCGCCGGGCATCTCGGCGACGATGTCGTCGGGCGAGACCACCACCACGGCGTCGTACTCCAAACCCTTGGCCTGCAGGGGCGTGATCACCCGCACCCGATCGGGGTGGGTGTCGGCCAGCGCGGCCCGCACCCGTTCCAGCAGCGACGGCGGGGCGATCACGCCGATCGTCCCGGTCACCAGTCCCGCCTGCTGGTCGACCAGCCGGCGCAGGGCGTCGTCCACCTCGTCCGGGCTGGTGGTCTGCAGGTCGGGAGCGAACCCGGTGCGCCGCACGGCGTCGGGCAGGTCGGCGTCGGGCTGCACGGCCGTGATCACGCGGGCGGCGAGGTCGAAGACCTCGGCGGGTGAGCGGTAGTTGGTCGACAGCCGGAACTGGCGGTGCGGCGCGCGGCCGACGAGGTCGGTCATCGCCCGGGCGCTCTCCTCGGGCCGCGGGAACGAGCTCTGGGCGGGGTCGCCCACGATCGTCCAACTGGCCTGCGGGCCGCGGCGGCGCAGCATGCGCCACTGCATCGGGGTGATGTCCTGCGCCTCGTCGACGAGCACGTGGGCGAACGTCTCCTGGGGGTCCTCGTCGTCGTCGGCGTGGCCACGCTGCTCGGCCATCCGTTCCATGGTGGTGACGAGTTCCTCGACGTCGGCGCCGCCCTCGAAGACGACGGAGCGGTCGTCCTCGACCTCGATCGGCGGCAGGCCCACGATGGCGACGAGTTCGTCGAGCAGGGCGATGTCGGCGATCGTCCAGGCGCGTCGGCTCTCGGAGTCCGCGGCCAGGTGCGGCGCGAACGAGGCCAGCAGCAGCCGGCGCTCGTCCGCGGTGAGGGTGGTCGCGACCCGGTCGAGCGTGGACTCGTCACCCAGACGGGCGAGCAGGTCGCTGGGGTCGACGGCCGGCCACCAGGCGTACATGAACATGGTCCAGGCGGCCTGGGAGGTGACCGCGTCGTCGAACTCGTCGCGGGTCAGCTCGTCGTCGTTGGTGAACATGCCCCACAGGGTGCCCAGCGCCACCTTCTCGGCATTGTCGCGACCCTGGTTGAGGCGGTGGCCGGCGAGCACCTGCTTGCGCAGCCCCGCGACCCGCTCCGGACGAAGGGTCAGCACCTCACCCTTCACGCTCACACGCAGCGTCGGCTCGGTCTCACCCGGAGGCAGCTGCGCCAGCGCCTGCAGCACCGGGAGCATGCGGATCGACCCCTTCAACGTGGCGGTCTCGGCGTCGTCGTTCACGTCGGAGGTGAGGCCGAGCACGTCGGTGGCGAGGGCCCCGACGGCACGCAGGGTGACGGCATCCTCACCCAGCGACGGGAGCACGCGCTCGATGTAGTTCATGAAGACCCCACTGGGGCCGACCACCAGCACGCCGCCCTTCTCGAGGCGCTTGCGGTGGGTGTAGAGCAGGTAGGCGGCGCGGTGCAGGGCCACCACGGTCTTGCCGGTTCCGGGGCCTCCCGAGATGACGGTGAACCCCTGGTAGGGGGCGCGGATGGCCTCGTCCTGCTCGGCCTGGATGGTGGCGACGATGTCGCGCATGGCGTCGCCGCGGGCCCGCTTGAGCGCCGCCATCAGGGCGCCCTCGCCGACCACCACCAGGTCGGAGTCGGCGGACGAGTCGAGCAGGTCGTCCTCGACGCCGGTGACGGTGGCGCCCTGGCTGCGCAGCACGCGACGGCGGACGACGCCCAGCGGGTCGTTGGGGGTGGCCCGGTAGAACGGCTCGGCGGCCGGAGCGCGCCAGTCCATCACCAGCGGCTCGTACTCCTCGTCACGGACGCCGATGCGACCGACGTGCCGCACCTCGCCGTCGGTGAGGTCGAGTCGCCCGAAGACCAGCCCCTCGTGTTCGGCGTCGAGCGTGGCCAACCGGCGGGCGGACTGGTAGGCGAAGGCATCGCGCTCGAACATGGCGGTGCCGTACTCCTCGCGCATGTAGTCACCGCGGTCACTCTTGAAGGTCTCGCTCCCGGCGCGGGCGACCTGCTTGGCCGAGGCGGTGGCCAGGTCAAGGGCCCGGTAGACCCGGTCGACGTGTTCCTGTTCGGCGGCGATCTCGCGGCGAACGACGTCGGGATCGGGGGTGGTCGCGGACTGGCGGGGCCGGTCCTGACTTGCGGGTGATGAGTTCACGAACTTCCCTCACACGGTGAGACTGACGCTCCAGCCTACTCGCGTGGGTGGCTCACGTCGGTATTGGGGCCGTCAGCCGATCGCGGAACGGGGCGCAGCCGCGGTGGGGTGGGGGCGTTGCGGTTCGTCGGACGAATGTCCTCGCCGGTCAGGTGCTCGTGCACCTCGTAGGCGATCAGCGCTCCGGTCAGCAGCTGGGCCCACGACTCATTTCCGGCGTGGCTGGCGGCGCTGCCCCTCCAGTGGTTCTCGTCGACGCGCAGGGGTGGGCGGTCGCGCCAGTGCCGGAAGGTGTCGATGGTCCAGCCGCCGGTGGGGGCGGGCGGATTCATGGGGGAGTCCCAGGTGGACGTGACCGCACGTCCTTGCCAGCGCCACGTGACCACCGGCCCGGACTCATCCATGTGATCGACACACTCCGACACCACTCCCATCGGAAGGTCATTGTCGTCGTCTCGTGACTCGAAGACAGGGGCCCACACCCGTGGTGCGGGGCCCCACGGCCACCGGGGACGTGGCGGGACAGGAAGCGTCGCATCGACCTCGGCCCGTGCCATCGCTGCGCGGGCCGGAAGGCCACGGTTGTGGACGCCGAGGGTCCCGGCCCGAGCGACCAGAAGGTCGACGAGGCGACTCAAGGGTTGCACGTGGCGGGTGTCGGTGTCGATCAGATGCCACCGCCCGAAGATGCGTTCGACGGACCAGCGGGAGGAGAGCAACGCCGGGGCACGGCTGTCGCCGGTGACTTCAGAGTGCTCGGCACCCGCGCGTATGGCCATGCTGTTCCAGAGCATCACCAGCCTGGGATCCCTCAGCTCGGTCGCCAACTCGCCCATGGTCGTGCGCGGAAGGAGATCGCGAAGGTCGGCATTCGGGTCGAACGGTCGCTCTGTTCCGTGGCGTCTCAGCCCTTGCCACAGGGTGTCGGCGCGATCCAGCAGTCGCGCCCACGACTGGGCCTGGGAACGACCGACCAACGGTTCGAGCGCGCGAATCTGCGCGCCCCGGTCGGTGGGCAGGACCACCTCAGTGCCATCGAAGAAGCGATGCGTCGGTGGCGGGGCCTCGACCAGTTCGAGGTGCGCGGCGTTGAGCACGCCAGCCATGGGTTGGCCGGTCTTGGTGAACAGGTCGCGCCAGGCGGCGGGGAGGGTGGTGATCGGTGGTTCGGCGCCGGGAGCGGGTTGCCCGGGGGTGTCGACGAGTTCGACGACATGCCCCCAGCGGGCCAGCCGGGCGGCGACCGAGAGCCCGACCAGGCTCGTCCCGTGCACCCTGACGTCGGGCTGGGCGGGGCTCCTGGTGGTGATGCTGCTCATGTGGTGCGAGGCTCGCGCCCGAGCCAGCGTCGGATCGCCCGGTAGCCCTTCTTCACCCGCGAGAACGCGAACCACACGATGATCGCCGTCGCCAGCAGCAGCACCCCCGCGATGCCGGCGGCGACCAGCGGGAAGCTGGCGGCCAGCGCGGCCACCCCCACCACACTGACGTCGCCCGCGGTGGACGCGGCCACATTGGTGACCGGCTCGGGCGAGGTGTTGATCGCCAGTCTCAGTCCCGACTTGGTGACGTGGCTGAGCAGCGCCGACACCCCGCCGACGGCGGCCAGGGCGATGGTGAGCAGGCTGCCCGACTGTCCGGCGATCAGGGCACCGATCACCGCGCCGGCGATGGGACGAATGAACGTCGAGATGGTGTCCCACGCCGAGTCGAGGTAGGGAATCTTGTCGGCCACGAGCTCGAGCACGGCGAGCACCGCCATCACGATCAGCACGTCGGTGCGTTGGAACCCGGCGGGCACGCTCGGCTCGTGGGCGAAGCGGCCCATCAGGCCCAGCACCAGCACCGTGGCATAGGCGTTGATGCCGCTCGCCCAGCCCGAGGCAAAGGTCATCGGGAGCAGTTCCATGGGCTCACAGTAGGGCCGCGGTCACCGCTCACCCGGGATTGGGCTCCATCAGGGTGGCGAGCAGGGCGAAGCTGACCAGCCAGTGGGTGCTCATGAAATGCCCGTGGGTGATGGCCTGCGTCGCCGAGGCCACCTGGGTGTCGGACGAGGCCAACGCCGCCTCCCGCCGCGGCCCCTCGAGGTGGGGAGCGAGGGCGCGCAGTTGGGCGGCCCGGCTGAGGGCCAACCCGTGCAGGTGCACGGCCTGACCGTCGGTCTCGTCCAACACCACGGGGGTCTCGAGCAGCCGGTCGCCAGGTTCCGCGAGCACGGGGAGGAAGGTGTTCAGCCAGCCGCCGAACTCGCCCGACGGCAGCACGCGGCGCATCAGGTCGGCCTCGCAGAGGGCGGGAGACAGGAAGTCGGCGCCGCTGGGTTCCCACTGGCTGGGGTAGTCGAGGTCGTTGAGGAAGAAGCGGTGCGCGGCCTCGTCGATGGCCCGCACGGCGTCGTCGACCCCGAGGGCCTCGTAGGCGTCGCGGGCCAGGGTGAGCCCGAAGGCGGTGTTGGAGTGCACCCCGTGGCGGATCGGGTGGGCCAGCTTGGGGAGCCACGCGATCAGGTGGTCGGCCACCTGGTCGGCGACCGGCTGCAGGGAGGTGGCCCATCCGCGGGCGTTCGTGCGGAGGGGGTGGGTGGTGTCGGCGGCCAGCGCCGTGGCGGCGGCGGTGAGGGCCGCGACCCAGCCCCATCCGTAGGGACGTTCGTAGCCCGGGTTGGCGGCCAGGTAGTCCGTCTCGACGCGTCCGTTGGCCTCGGTGAGGCGCTGGTCGAGTTCGGCCACGAGGGCGGCTCGCGTGTCGTCCGCGATCGAGGAGGAGGCGTGGTGAAGCAGGGTGATGGCCGACCACTGCATGTGCGCCGAGGAGTGCCAGTCGAGGCTGGCGTGGAACATCGGGTGCAGGCGGGTGGGGGTGACGTCGCAGTCGTCGGCGGAGCGGCTGGCGTGGGCGGCGGCGTAGGGCCACGGGGTGCGGAGCACGTCGACGATGGTGTCGGCCCAGGCGTCGGCGTGCGGGGTGAGCAGAGTGGCAAGCGACATGAGGTCGAGCGTAGTTGGCGGGGCGCGGGTGGGTGCGCGGGGGTGCGCGGGGTGAGGGTCGGCGAGGCGGGTCTCTGGGGAACACCGCTCCGAAATGGCGTCCCGGAACTGCCTGTCCGGCCGCGTCCCACGGCGAGGGCGCCCACTGAGGGAGCATCGGGGGCCGGAGCTTGCGAGAATGAGGCATGCGCATCGACCTGAACGCCGACCTCGGGGAGTCCTTCGGCTCGTGGACGATGGGCGATGACCAGGCCCTGCTCGACGTGGTCACCTCGGCGAATGTCGCCTGCGGGTTCCACGCCGGCGACCCCAGCGTGGCGCTGGCGACCCTGCGAGCCGCGGCCGAGCGAGGGGTGGTCGTGGGGGCCCACGTCGCCTATCGCGACCTCGCCGGGTTCGGCCGCCGGTTCATCGATGTGGCCCCGGACGACCTGCGGGCCGACGTGCTCTACCAACTGTCGGCGCTGGCCGGGATGGCGCGGGTGGCTGGCGCGAGGCTGGCCTACGTGAAACCGCACGGGGCGCTCTACAACGCGATCGTCACCCATCGCGGTCAGGCCGAGGCGGTGGTCGGGGCGATCGCCGACTTCGACCGATCACTGACCCTGCTGGGGCTGCCCGGGGTGGCCCTCGAGCTGGCCGAGCGCGCCGGGCTGACCACCGCGGTCGAGGCATTCGCCGATCGTGGCTATCGGTCCGAGGGCACCTTGGTGCCCCGCCGCGAACCCGGGGCGCTGCTGCATGACCCGGACGAGGTGGCCGCCCGCATGGTGCGGCTGACCACCGAGGGTGAGCTGACGGCCGTCGACGGATCGACGGTGGCCGTACGGGCCGACTCGATCTGCGTGCACGGCGACAGTCCCGGTGCCGTGGCGATGGCGACCGCAGTGCGGGCGGCGCTGGCCAGCGCGGGGGTCGAGCTCGCCCCGTTCGTCCACCCGCTCGACCACCCAGTCGCCGACGCGTGAGCGGCTGGCTGCCATGAAGGTCGACCTTCGTCGGTTGGGGCTCACGGGGCTGCTGGTCGACTGCGGATCGGCCCCGGCCCGGCGGGCGTTCGCGGCGGCCCTCGACGCCCGGATCGACGAGTTCCCGGGGGTGCTCGAGGTGGTTCCGGCCGCGTGCACCGTGGCCGTGCTGGTCGACTCCGAGCAGCGGATCGCCCCGCTGCGGGACTGGCTGGTCGAGCTCGCCCGCGAGGCCGAGCCGGCCCACGAGGGAGAGGGGGAGCAGTATCCGCCCGCGTCCCGCGGCAGGGGCGTCGACCTGGTCGTGCCCGTGACCTACGACGGGGTCGATCTCGCCGCGGTGGGCGACCTGCTCGACCTCACCCCCGCCGAGGTGGTGGCCTGGCACACGGGCCAGGTCTGGACCTGTGACGTCACCGGTTTCATGCCCGGCTTCGGTTACCTCACCGGCGAGCACCCCCGCGAGGTGCCGCGGCTGGCCAGCCCTCGTCCGCGCATTCCTGCCGGCTCGGTCGCGCTGGCCGGGGTCTGGACCGGCATCTATCCCGGGGAGTCGCCGGGAGGCTGGCAGCTGATCGGACGCACCGATCTGGCGATGTTCGACCCCACGCGCTCCCGGCCGGCCCTGCTGGCGCCGGGCACCCGCCTGCGCTTCGAGTCGGTGGGACGAGGGGCGGGCGGATGAACCGGCCCCAGAACGCGGTGCTGCGGGTCGTCGACCCCGGCCCGCTGACCCTGCTCGAAGATCTCGGACGAGTCACCGGTGCCGCCATCGGCCTGCCTCGCGGTGGCGCCGTCGACCGCGCCGGCCTGCGCCTGGCCAACCGGCTGGTGGGCAACCCCGAGCACGCCGCTGGGTTGGAGGTGCTGTGGGGTGGGCTGGTGGTCGAGGCCTTGGCCGACACGGTGATCAGCGTCTGCGGCGCCCCCGTGTCCGTGACGATCGACGGACGAGCCGAGCGCAGCCACACCGCCGTCCCGGTGAGGGCCGGGGCCGTCATTGCGCTGGGCCGTTGCGTGCTGGGCCGTTGCGTGGTGCGCGGAGTGAGGCCCCTCGTCGCGGTGGCCGGTGGTCTGGCGGGTGAGTCCCTGCTGGGGTCGGTGTCGGCCTCGCCGGCCGCCGGCCTCGGCAGGGCGCCCCTGGTGGCCGGTGACCTGCTGATGAGTGCCGGCCTGCCCACGACCCCGTGGATCACCACCGACCTGGGTCTGACCGTCGGCCACGACCCGCACCGCCCCTTGCGGGTGATCGGTGGCCCCCGCGACGACTGGCTCACCGACACCGCCCGGGGGCTGTTCGCCACCACCGGCTGGCGGGTGGGCCCGCAGTGCGATCGGGTGGGGATCAGGCTCGAGGGCCCACCCCTGGCCTGGTCCCACCCCGGGCGCGAGTTGCCCAGTGAGGCCGTGGTTCCCGGGGCGGTGCAGGTGCCTCCCGAGGGTCGTCCGTTGGTCTTTCTGGCCGACCATCCCACCACCGGCGGCTACCCGGTGGTCGGGGTCGTCCACCCCGACGATCTCGACGCGTTGGGGCAGGCCGGCCCCGGCGACGAGGTGCGTTTCCGCTGGTGGCGGTGACCTCGGCGGGATCGGCACCGATCGAGGTCGGGAGCCGTTCGCGGGAGGGCTTGACGTTGTGTCGGAGGGTGCTCCTATAGTGGTACCTGTTCGAACACCTGTTCGATTGCGAGAGGTCACCCACTGCTCGCCATCGCCGATCGGGAACTTGGGGAAGGGCCCGCTCGGTTCGACAGGTCGGACGAACACTGGGACCGCTCCGGCGTGGTCGGCTTCGACCCCCGGCCACGTCGGGGCTCCCTTCACGGGTCGAGTGTCATGCCGGTTTCGGCGAGGTCAGGCTCGGGGAAGGAGCCCAAGGTGCGCAGGCGTGGGGATGCGATCGAGGTCAGGCTCGGCAGGATGGACGATCCCGCCCAGTTCCTGTGGCGGGACCAGCTGTGGCGGGTGCTGGCGATCGAGAGTCGGTGGATCGAGTCCGGGGAGTGGTGGACGTCGGCCCAGGTGCGCGCCGCCCGCGGCGACGAGGACTGGCAGCACGGCCCCCTCGGTGGGGCGGCCGGAACCGCCACCCTGAGCCGCGAGGTCACCACGCCCGCTCCTCGTCCCTCGACCGGCGGTGCGGACGACGCCGACCTGCTGCGGGAGTGCGAGGTCTGGCGCGTCGAGGCGGCCAACGGCATGGCCGGCAGTCGCGGTGTCTACGAACTGGCCCACACCTTCCACGACGGCGCCTGGCACCTGCGCGCCGTGATCGACTGAGGGGCGGGCGATGTCGAGTCATCCCAGCAGCAGCCCGACCGTCGCGCGAGTGGCCGACCGTCATCGGGTCGACCTGGCCCACCTGCAGGGGCTGGTCGTCACGGCCGACCTGACCCCCGACGCGGCCGACCGCTACCTGGCGGCCCACCATGCCCTGCGCGAGACCGCCGCGCTGGCGCTGGCGGCGCGCAGTGTCCACACCCCGGTCAGTCATGCCCGGCACCTGTGGACCGGACTCGCCCACCTCGCCCCCGAACTGGCCGAGTGGGCGGGCTACCTGGCGGCCATCCAGCCCCGCCACGACGCGACCGTTCGCGGTGAACTGCCGATTGGCGACCGCGAGGCCGACGATCTGGTGCGCGACGCCCAGACCTTCCTCGAGGCGGTGGGGCGGTTGCGGATCGACGCCCGCCCGCCGGTCGCGGGCGGGGGGAGCCGACGATGAGCGATCCCTTCGTGCACCTGCGGGTGGCCTCCGGTTACTCCTTCCAGCACGGTGCCTCCCATCCCTCCGCGCTGGTGGCGAAGGCGGCCGAGCACGGCCAGTCGATGCTGGCCCTCACCGATCGCGACGGTCTCTACGGGGCCATCCGGTTCGCCAAGGCCTGCCTGCAGCACGGGGTCTCGCCCGTGCTGGGGGTCGACCTGGCGGTGCCCGAACCGACCCGGCTCGGTGCGGCCGGCGCGCCCCGCCGCACCGCGGCCCGGGGCGGCGAGATCCGTGACCAGCGGCATCCGCGGGTGGTGGCCATGGCCTCGTCCAAGCGGGGGTGGGCGAGCCTGTGCAGGCTGGTCTCGGCCACCCATCTGGCGGGTGAGCGCGGACGGCCCGAGAGTTCCCTGGACCAGCTCGAGCGGCACCTCGACGACGTGGTGGTCACCCTGGGCAGCGACTCCGCCTTCGGGCTGCGCGTGGCCGCACGCGACCGTCGCGGTGCCGAGACCGAACTGCGCCGCTGGACCGATCGGCTGGGAGCCGAGCGGGTGGTCGTGGCCGCCACCAACCATCAGGTGGCCGGCACCGGGGTCAACTCCGCCGCCCAGGCCGGGGGCATGGTGGCGCTGGCCGACCGGTTCGGGCTGCCGGCCGTGCTCACCAACCAGGTGCGCATGGCCGAACGCCACCAGGCCGCCACCATCGACGTGCTCGACGCGGCCCGCCGACTGGTGCCGCTCGACCTGCGCAACATCGACCGCCGCAATGCCGAGGGCTTCCTGAAATCGGGCAAGGCGATGGTCGAGATCGCCGAGCAGGTCGCCGACCTGGCCGGACGAGGCACGGGTGGCGCCGAGCGGCTGCTGCAGGACACCCGCACCCTGGGGCTGCGCTGCCAGCTCGACCCGCGCGCCGACTTGGGACTGGGCGACATCCACCTGCCCGAGTTCGGGGTGCTGGGCACCACGGCCGCCGAGGTGATGGGCGTCCTGAAGCGGCGATGCGAGGCGGGGGTCGGGGCGCGGTACGGGTCGTCGCCCGAGGTGCTCGCTCGGGTCGAGCGACGCCTCGACGAGGAACTGGCCGTGATCGAACACCTCGGGTTCGCGTCGTACTTCCTCACCGTGGCCGACGTGGTCGACCTGGTGCGCGACCTGGGCATTCGCTGCGCGGCGCGCGGTTCGGGGGCCGGCAGCATGGTCAACCACCTGCTCGGCATCTCGGGGGTCGACCCGATCGCCAACGGGCTGATCATGGAACGCTTCCTGTCGCCGCTGCGCAAGGCGCTGCCCGACATCGACCTCGACGTCGAGTCGGCCCGGCGCACCGAGGTCTACGAGAAGATCCTCGACGTCTTCGGCGGTGAACGGGTGGCCTGCGTGGCCATGCTCGAGACCTACCGGGTCAGGCATGCGGTGCGCGATGTCGGCGCCGCCCTGAGCCTGCCGCCGATGGAGGTCGACGCCATCGCCAAGGCCTTCCCGCACATTCGCGCCCGCGACGCCCGCGCCGCCCTGCGCGACCTGCCCGAACTGCGGGCCGCCGGGCTGGCCGAGCGCCGCCTCGACGTGCTCTTCGACCTGGTCGAATCGCTCGACGGGCTGCCGCGCCACGTCGCCCTGCACCCCTGTGGGGTGCTGCTGTCTGACGCCACGCTGGGCGACCGCACCCCGGTCGAGGCCAGTTTCGGCGGGTTCCCGATGAGCCAGTTCGACAAGGACGACGTGGAGGACATCGGGTTGCTCAAGCTCGACGTGCTCGGCATCCGCATGCAGTCGTCGATGGCCCACTGTCTCGACGAGCTGGAGCGCACGGGGCACCCTCGTCCCGACATCGACGCCCTGGCACCCTTCGACGACCCCGACACCTACGACCTGATCGCCCATGCCCAGACGCTGGGCTGCTTCCAGATCGAGTCACCCGGGCAACGGGAACTGATCGGCAAGTTCGGCCCCACCACCTTCACCGATGTGGTGATCGACATCTCGCTGTTCCGCCCGGGGCCGGTGAAGTCCGACATGGTGGTGCCCTTCCTGAACGCCCGGCAGGGCTGGAAGGAACCGGTGTACCTGCACCCCGACCTGGTGCCGGTGCTCGAGGAGACCGGTGGCGTGGTGGTCTTCCACGAGCAGATCATCAAGATCGTCGCCGTGATGACCGGGTGCTCGCTCGCCCAGGCCGACGAGGTGCGCCGGGCGCTGGGCGACGAGGCGGGCCAGTTGGACGTGCGCGACTGGTTCATCCCGACCGCGCTCGACCGCGGCTACTCCGAGCCGGTGGTCGAGAAGGCGTGGACCGTGCTGGCGGCGTTCGCGTCGTTCGGGTTCTGCAAGGCCCACGCGGCCGCCTTCGCGCTGCCCACCTATCAGTCGGCCTGGTTGAAGCGGCACCACCCGGCGCACTTCATCGCCGGCGTGCTCACCCACGACCCGGGCATGTATCCCAAGCGGCTGATCCTCGAGGAGGCCCGCCGCATGCAGGTGCCGGTGCTGGGGCTCGACGTGAACGCCTCGTCCGACGTCTACCGGGTCGAGTGCCTGCACCGCCTCGACGACTGGTCCGACGAGCAGGAGCAGCAGGGTCTCGAGCCGGGCAGCGACCCGGCCACCGGGGTGCGTCCGCTCGACCCGCAGGGGCTTCCGCAGGATCCCGGCCACGGCATCCGGATGGCCCTGAGCGAGGTGAAGGGGATCAGCGCCATGGAGGTCGCCCGCATCGTCGCCGGCCAGCCCTACCACTCGCTCACCGACTTCTGGAACCGCGCGCAGGTCGAGGCTCCCGTCGTCGAACGGCTGGTGCTGGCCGGTGCCTTCGACCGGCTCTACGACATCGGACGAGCGGCCGCCGTGCACCGTCGCGGGCTGCTCACCCGCCGCGACCTGGTGTTGGCGGTGGCCGACCTGCGTCGGCTGCAGGTGGTGGAGGCGCGCACGGCCTCGCGGGCCAAGGGGTTGCGGCGCAGCGCTGTTGCGGCGGCGACCGGCGACGACCCCCGCGACCTCGCCCGCCGCCAGGCCAAGGGTGAGGTGGTGAACGCGCGGCGCACCGAGGCCTTCGCGGGGGTGCAGTTGGCCCTCGACTTCTCCGATCCGGGGGTCGAGGACGAACCGGACGCAGCCGGGCACCCCCCGTCGCGCCCTGTCGCGGTGGGGCCCGGGGACGTCACCCCCACGGGGCTGCCCGAACTGGACGACCGCCAGCGCCTCGAACTGGAACTCGAGATCCTCGGCATGGATGCCAGCCAGCACGTGATGGCCTTCTACCGCGCCTTCCTGCAGCGGCTGGGCACCACCCGCTCGCCCGACCTGTTGGGGCAGCGCTCCCAGGCCGACCTGCTGGTCGCCGGGGTGAAGGTCGCCACCCAGACCCCGCCGGTGCGCAGCGGTCGCCGGGTGGTCTTCCTCACCCTGGACGACGGCTCCGGCCCGGTGGACGCCACCTTCTTCGAGGACGCCCAGGGGCCGTACGCGGCGACGGTGTTCTCGAGTTGGCTGCTGGTGGTGCGCGGGGAACTGCGCCGCACCGGCCCGCGCGGGGTGTCGCTGCGGGCGACGGGGGCGTGGGACCTGCAGGCCCTGTATGCCACCTACCGTGACCACCTGGTCGCGCACGGCGACGTCGATGCCGCCATGCAGGCGGTGGTCGACGAGA
The DNA here is from genome assembly GCF_051192575.1 of Aestuariimicrobium soli. Lineage (NCBI taxonomy): Bacteria > Bacillati > Actinomycetota > Actinomycetes > Propionibacteriales > Propionibacteriaceae > Aestuariimicrobium > Aestuariimicrobium soli. Next base: position 43,353 of record NZ_JBPJSQ010000009.1, read on the forward strand.
TCAACACCCGACCGGCCGATCTGGTGGCGCCGGCGCCGCGTGCCGACCGGATGACGGATGCTCGTCCGGCCGCCGATGCGCAGACCCACGGACGAGGGGGCGGCATGGGTCCGAGGCGGGTGCTGGTGCACGCCAGCGGGTTCAAGCAGTCGCCCTACGCCGACGTGCAGCCGGCCGGCACCCCGGCCGCGCAGGCACCGCGCAAGCTGTGGCACTCCAGCCCGGGGAGTTCGGGATGGTGACCGGCCACCCACCATCCTCGGTGCCGCCGGCGCCAGAACAGGTGCTGATGCACGTCGACATGGACGCCTTCTACGCCACGGTCGAGCTCGCCCGCCGCCCGGAACTGCGGGGGCGCCCGATGTGGGTGGGCGGGGCCGAGCGCGGCGTGGTGCTGTCGGCCAGCTACGAGGCCCGGGCCGCCGGGGTCAGGTCGGGCATGCCCAGTTCGCGGGCCCGCCGGCTGTGCCCCGACGGGGTGCCGGTGCCGCCCGACCACGACACCTATGCGGCGGTCTCGAAGGGGGTGTTCGCGATCTTCGGTGGCATCACCCAGCGGGTCGAGGCGGTCTCGATCGACGAGGCCTTCCTCGACGTCACCGGTGCGGTGCGCCGGCTGGGCGACCCGCGCCTGATCGCCGAACTGATCCGTGCCCAGGTGGCCGACGAGCAGCAGATCACCTGCTCGGTGGGCATCGCGCCGTCGAAGTTCGTGGCCAAGCTCGCGTCGAACCAGGCCAAACCCGACGGAGTGGTGCAGGTCGCGCCGAGCCGGGTGGTGCCGTTCCTGCACCCCCTGCCGGTCGAGAAGGTGTGGGGCGTGGGGGAGCAGACCGCCGCCCGCCTGCACAAGCTGGGTCTGACCACCATCGGCGAGGTCGCCCACACCTCGCGCCAGACCCTGCAGCGGGCGATGGGCAACCATGCCGGCGGATGGTTGCACGACCTGGCCTGGGGAAGGGACGACCGCCAGGTGGTCGGCGAGGCGGTCGAACGCAGCATCGGTGCCCAGGAGACCTTCTCGCGCGACACGGACGACCCCCGCATCGTCACCACCGAACTGCTGCGCATGGCGGCCCGCACCGCCAGTCGCATGCGGCAGGCCCAGGTGCTGGGGCGCGGGGTGAGCATCTCGATCAGGTTCGCCGACTTCACCACCATCAGCCGCACCACGGCGTTGGCGACCCCCACCGACGTCACCGACGAGATCTATGCCGCCGCGCTGCGCTGCTGGCGGGGGCTCAACCTGCAGCGGGCACGCATCCGCCGGGTGGGGGTGAGGGTCGAACGGTTGGTCGACGCGGACGAGGCCTACCAGCAGTTCACGCTGGACGCCCCGGAGAGGGGGATGAGAGAGGTGGAGCAGGCGGCCGATGCCGCCGTGATGAGGTTCGGGCCGCACGCCGTCAGGCGGGCGAGCCTCACGGGGTGAGGCCGGTGCTCCGGCTCAACGCCCCTCGTTCTGGCGCTTGCGCCAGCGTTCCTCGAACTTGTCCATCACCGAGGCCGAACTCGCCTTGGCGGTGGCCCGCTGCTTCGGAGCGCCCGAACCGGGGGAGGCGGCGGGTCGTCCGGTGTTCAACAGGCCCAACCCGACGGCGGCCGACGCGGCCATCACGACGAACCCGACCACGCTCACCACCCAATGGGTCTCGATCCCCAGCACGAGCAGCGCCAGGCCCACCACACAGCCCAGCACCCCGGCCACCAGGTGCCGCGGATTGCGGGTCCGCCCACCCGTGCGGGGCTCGTTGCCACGCATGAGGTGGGCCAGCTTGGGGTCGTCCTCGGCGAGGGACTTCTCGAGTTGGGCAAGGAGGCGCTGTTCCTCGTCGGAGAGAGCCATGCCAGCCTCCTTGTCAGTTGTGCCGAGCCGGTGATCGAGGGTCGCTGCCCTCGGCGTGCTCGACGGCGATCCACGTGTGGCCCAGTCTAGGTCGCGGCGGGGGCTGCACAACACCGCCGACGCCGAATCGTGTCCGAAGCGCCGCCCGTCAGCCCCGCAGGCGTTGGGTGACCCAGTCGCCGAGGTTCGCCCACAACGACTTCGGCCACAACGCCACGCCCAGGGCGCGGATGCCCTGCTGCTGGTCGCGGACCTCCTCGGTGAAGAAGGTGGCCTCGTCGACCAGATCGGGCTCGAGATCGTCCATGGTGCGGGCGTAGCGGGAATGTTCCACCGCCAGTCCCAGCCGGTCCAGCGCGGCCGCGGCCTCGGGCGAGACCCTGTTCGACAGGGCCGCCACCTTGGCGCGCGGGGTGCCGGCCGGCCAGGCCGTGCCGGCGTCCACGAGGGTGTCGCGCACCTCCGCCCACCAACCAGCCACCACCGTGTGCGGGTCACCGGTCGCGCGCAGTCGTCCGCGTCGGATCGACCCTCGCACCAGCCACGGCACCATCACGACGATGATCAGCGCCGCCAGGCCACCCATGATGCCGGCGACCGTGCCCCACGGCAGTTGACCGATGCCACCACCGTCATTCGCGACGGCGCCGCTGCTCTCCTCGCTGGGCAGCGGGCTCGCCGCGGTCACGCTCGACGAGCTGGTCGGCTCGACCGAGGGGTCATCGGTGGACGAGGCGCTGGGGGTCGGGGTGTTCGCCGGCGACGTGACGGTCCACATCGGGGCGTTCGCGACGGCCGCGGTGGGTTCGAACCGCACCCAGCCGAAACCGGCGAAGTACAGCTCGGGCCAGGCGTGCATGTTCTTGCCGCGCACCTGCCACTGGTCGCCGTTCTGCTCACCCGGCAGGAATCCGACGGCCACCCGGGAGGGAATGCCCTCCAGACGCGCCATCAGGGCCATCGCCGAAGCGAAGTGGATGCAGTAACCGGCCTTGTCCTTGAACAGGAAGTTCGAGATCACCTCGTAGCCGTCACCCGAGGGCGCCGTCGTCGAGTAGGTGAAGTTCCGCGGGTCGCGCAGGTACTCCTGGATCGCGGCGGCCTTCAACACCGGGGTGGGGGCGTCCTTGGTGATCGAGGCGGTCAGCTCGGCGATCTCGGCGGGAACATCCGTGGGCACCTCGGCCGAGACCTTCGCATCGGGGGGTGTGCCCGACACCGCACTGTTGAAGTCGGCGGGTACCGGGTCGGTGTCGACGCTGGTCACCTCGTAGGACAGGTTCCTGGTCGACTCGGTGCCGTTGGCCTGGGTCGAGACCAGGGTCAGGGTGTTGCGGTCCCAGCCCCACTCGCCGCTGGCCTGGAACGAGTCCGGGGCGTAGGGGGCGGGCAGGTACTGGGTCGAGAAGTCGCCCACGTTGATCTGGGTGGTGCTGCGCTGCGAGCGTCGCACGCCGGGGGCCTGGGGCAGCGTGCCGGTGCTCAGTTGCATCGGCGTGAGCTTCCAACCGGTGCGGTCGATCTGGGTCAGCGAGGTCAGTCGGATGTACTGCCCGTCGGCCTTGTCGGTGGAGTAGGTCAGCACGACGCGGTCGGACTGCTGGGCGAGGTTCTTCTGCAGTTCGATGGTGGGGTCGACCAGCTGGATGGGCCCGTTGCCGCGGGGGCGGCGGGCATTGAGGTCGAGCGATCCGGCCAGCGGCAGCACGCCGCCGACGGCGATGGCGGCGGCCAGCACGGGAATGCCGACCACGGCGGCCATCCGCCACACGCCCCAACGGGAGTGCGTCCGTTCGGCGGAGTCAGAGATGAGGTTCCTCGTCCACGTACCCAGGCGGTTCGCGGTGTCGGCGGCGAGCACCACCAGGTAGCCGAGTGCCACCAGGGCGAACGCCCACCACGAGACACCGCCGGGCAGCGCCAGCGCGGGGATCAGGTAGATCGACAGCAGCGGGGCCAACGACCACGCCGGCGAGGCGAGCGTCAGCACGAGCAGGTCGATCAGCACCGTCAGCAGCCCCAGAATGAGCAGGAACAGCCAGCGCACGGCCGCGTTGCTCTCCATGGGTGCCGACTCGGTGCGAATGGTCAGCAGGGCCTCGAGGTACAGCTCCCCGATCTGCTGGAGCCAGTTCCCCGAGCCCGGCTGGGAGCTGAGCCCCAGGCCCACGCCGGCTCCAGCCACGACCAGCAGCTGCCAGATGTGGACGAGCCAGGAACCCACCCGCAGACGTCGGGCGCCGGCCGAGACGGCCATCAGCACGGCCACCAGACCGATGCCGAAGACGAAGAAGAGGCGGTCCGTGGTCAGGGAGCGCATGGCCAGGGTGGCCAGCGCCATCGCGGCGAAGGTGGCCAGCGCCAGCCGATCGGTCGTTCTCATCAGGCACTCACCGCCACCCGGTCGAGCGAACGCCAGGCCTCGTCGACGCCGGTGCGGCCGTCGACCTCGACCACTCGCCAGGCGTGGCGGCGCAGCAGCGAGATGGCCTCGGCGTGCTCCTGGGCCTGCGCCTCGTCCCCGCGGAATCGGCGGGCGGTGAAGGTGTCGGCGTCCAGCACCATGGCGAGCCCCTGGGCGCGGTGCGAGCGCATCGTCACCAGCGCCTTGACGTCGCTGAGGGTCAGTCGCCCGGTGATGGCGACCAGCACCTCACCGGTCTGGCGACCGGCGGCGGCCTGCGCCATCGCCTGCAGGGAGTCGTGCTCCTCGGTGACACTCTCGTCGGTCAACGTGAGCGCCACCGACTCGCGCAGCTCGTCGGGGGTCAGCGTGTCGGGTTCCACGAGCAGCCCCTCGGTGTCGAGCATGGTCAGTCGGAAGCCCGACGAGATCAGGTGCATGGCCACCGACGCGGCAGCCGAGACGGCCCACTCGAAGGAGCTGTCCTGACCGAGGCCGGCGTGGGCGACGGCGCGGTTGTCGAGCAGCACCGAGACGCTGGGATCCCAGGCCTGCTCCTCGCGGCGCACCATCAGCTCGTCCCGGCGGGCGGTGGAGCGCCAGTGGATGCGCCGCACGTCGTCGCCGGCGCGGTACTCACGCACGAGCACGTCGTCCGCCCCGACCAGCCCGATCTTCTGGGGCGTCGAGTCGCCGCTCTGACCGTGCCCGGTGGCCGAACCGAGGCTCGACAGCGGGACGATGCGCGGGGTGATCACGGCCTCCTTCGTCGAGGCGAATCGGCGGTCCATCTTGGCCAACCCGAACGGGTCGGTGGCCCGCACCAGCAGCGGTCCGACCTGGAAGCGACCGCGCTCCAGCCCTTCGAGGGGGTAGTTCACCCGACGCACCCACTCGCCGGCGAACCGGTGCACCGTGAAGCGCGGACGACGGCCCAGCTCCCGCGGGACGGCCTCCTCGAACTGCAGCAGACCCAGGGGCAGGTTGCCGCGCTTGGTGAGGGTCAGGGTCGCGCGCAGGTGGTCACCGAGCGGAGCGCGGGCCGGGTCGAGGCGGCGTTCCACCGACAACGACATGCGCGACCGCCCGACCATCACCATGGCCACGATCGGCAGCGCGAGCAGCAGCAGCCCCAGCCACAACAGGTCGTTCTGGCCGAAGATGAGTGCGGCGGCGGTGACGATCGCTCCCAGGATGACGAGCGTCCAGCCCCGCGATGTCAACATGCGCAGGACGCCCATGGTCACCGACGATCGGGGATGACCACCGAGGACACCGCCTGGTCGATGATGTCGGCCACCGAGCGACCGTCCAGCTGGGCGGCCGTCGAGGGCAGCACGCGGTGCGAGAGCACGGGCCGGGCCAGCGCCTGCACGTCGTCGGGGATCGCGTAGTCGCGGTCGTGCAGGGCGGCGTGGGCACGCACGGCGCGCAGCAGGTGCAGGCTGGCGCGGGGGGAGGCCCCCAGGCGCAGGTCCTCGGTGCGCCGGGTCGCGGCGACGACGTCGATGACGTAGTCCTTGACCGACGGAGCCACGTAGACCTCTTTCACGATCTCGATCAGGCGCACGATCTGCTCGGCGTCGGTGACCGGCTGAAGGTCGGTGAGGGGCTGCTTGGCGCCATGGTGCTCGAGCATGTCCAACTCGGCGGCCCGCGTGGGGTAGCCCATCTCGACGCGCGCCATGAAGCGGTCGCGCTGCGCCTCGGGCAACGGGTAGGTGCCCTCCATCTCGATGGGGTTCTGGGTGGCCACCACCATGAACGGCGAGGCCAACTGGTGGGTCACACCGTCGGACGAGACCTGTCGCTCGGCCATCGCCTCGAGCAGGGCCGACTGGGTCTTGGGGGAGGCGCGGTTGATCTCGTCGCCGACCACGATGTTGGCGAAGATCGCCCCGGGCTTGAACTCGAAGTCGCGGGTCACTTGGTTGAAGACGCTGACCCCCGTGATGTCGCTGGGCAACAGGTCGGGGGTGAATTGCAGGCGGCGCACGCTGCAGTCGATCGAACGGGCGAGTGCGCGGGCCAGCATGGTCTTGCCGACGCCGGGCACGTCTTCCACCAACAGGTGGCCCTCGGCGAGCAACACGGTCAGGGCCAGGGTGATCTGGTCGCGCTTTCCCTCGATGACCTGCTCGATCGCGCCGCGCACGCGGCCCGTGATGTCGACGACCTCATCGATGGCCACGGCCTGATTCGTGTCTGCCACGGTTCTCCCTTGCTGTGCTCGGTGCTGGTGCTCGGTGCTGCTGCTCGGTGCTTGGGGGGCTCTTGGTTGTTGCCGCTTCTCGGTGGGCGCCGGTTCTGGATCCCGACCCCGGTCACGGCCTGCCTCAGCCTAGCCACTGCAGCAAAGGGCGGGGAAGACGAGCCACGCGTCATCCTGCGCTCCCCCCAGCGGTGGGGGCCGCCCCCGGGGGAGCAAAACACCCGTGTTTGGTGGCTCAAGTGGAGCGAAGTGGAGTATGGTGGAGCGCAGTGGAGCAGACGGGTGCTTCCGTGGAGCCGCAGGGGAGGGGTCGGGATGTTTCTCGGTACCTACTCGCCCAAGCTCGACGAGAAGGGTCGTCTGTTCCTGCCGGCGAAGTTCCGGGAGGCCCTCGCAGAAGGAGTGGTGGTCACCAGGCAGCAGGATCGCTGTCTGGCCATCTATCCCCTCGAGGCCTTCAGGCAGATGACGTTGGCGAGCATGAAGGCCCCGAGCACCTTCAAGCGAGTGCGTGACTACCAGCGCATGCTGGCGGCCAGTGCCTCCGACGAGGTGCCCGACAAGCAGGGACGAATCACCATTCCTCCCCGGCTGCGCGAGTACGCCGGGCTCGACAAGGAACTCGTCCTGGTGGGCTCGATCGATCGCCTCGAGATCTGGGATCCGGCTGCGTGGGAGGCCTATTCCGCGCAGAACGAGGACGCCTTCGCCGACATGAACGAGGACCCGTTCCTCGGGTTCGACCAGACCACCTGACGAACCAGCAACACCGAACCAGCAACACCGAACCAGCAACACAGAACAGAACAGCGCTTGTGCTTCGCGGCTTCAGGCCGGAACCGCAGCCCCCTGGCGCACCTTCCCCGGTGCCAGGTGGCCTTCCCGGCGGCCCGGACTGAAACCACGAGTCACAAGCGCTTTCCTTGCCAGATCAGTGCCTGGCCAGATCACCTGTCCAACCACACGAACATCCCAACCGGGAGGGGTCGAATGTCCGAGGTGGACGCCTCGCAGTCGCCGGCTGCCGAACTGCACGAACCGGTCATGGTCGACCGGATCGTGGAGTTGCTGGCGCCGGCCCTGCAGCGGCCCGGTTCGGTGCATGTCGACGGCACCCTCGGCATGGGCGGTCACGCGGAGGCCATCCTCACCGCCTGCCCCGAGGCCACGGTGATCGGCATCGACCGCGACCCGCAGGCGCTCGCGCTGGCAGGGGAGCGCCTGTCCCGCTTCGGTGACCGCGTGCGGCTCGAGCGGGCGGTCTACGACGAACTGCCGCAGGTGTTGGCCCGCACGGGTGTGGGGCGCATCCAGTCCATGTTGCTCGACCTGGGCCTGTCGAGCCTGCAGATCGATCACACCGAGCGCGGTTTCGCCTACTCCGTCGACGCCCCGCTCGACATGCGCATGGGTGACGAGGGGCCGACCGCCGCCGAGGTGGTCAACGGCTACGACGTCGACGCCCTCGAGCGGCTGCTGCGGGTCTACGGCGAGGAGAAGTTCTCCCGGCGCATCGCCCAGCGGATCGTCGCCGCGCGCGAGTCCGAGCCCTTCACCCATTCGGGGCGCCTCGTCCAGGTGATCTCGGACGCGATCCCGGCGGCGGCTCGCAACACCGGCGGCCACCCGGGCAAGCGCACCTTCCAGGCCCTGCGCATCGAGGTGAACGGCGAGCTCGATGCCCTCGCCGGCGTGCTCCCCGCAGCGGTCGCCGCCCTGGCCGACGGTGGACGACTGGCCGTGCTCGCCTACCACTCGCTGGAGGACCGGCTGGTCAAGCAGGTCTTCCGCGAGGCCACCTCAGACCGGGCCCCGGCCCACCTGCCGATGGTGCCCGATCACCTGCGCGCCGAGTGCGTGTCGCTGACCCGTGGCGCCGAGAAGCCCACCCCCTCCGAGGTCGCCGCCAACCGGCGCGCCGCCTCGGCCCGATTCCGAGCCATCGAACGAGTGAGGACCCACTCATGAGCGTCGTGGAAACCCTGACCTCCTGGACCCAACCCGACCGTGTCGTCGGCGCCCCGCAGGGTCGTGGCAAGGATCAACGTCACCTGCGGCCGGTCGAGTCGGCGCCCGCCACCGCGGCCCGGGTGCCCTTCGTCGCCGTGCTGGGGGCCGTGCTGGTCGCGGGCCTGCTGGGGCTGCTGGTGCTGAACACCGCCATCCAGTCGCAGGCCAAGCAGCTCAACTCCCTGCAGAACGAGGCCACGGCCCTGGGCTACCAGCAGGGTGAGCTCACCACCCAGGTGCAGCAGTTGCGTTCGGCCTCGACGCTCGAACAGAAGGCCTACGCACTGGGCCTTCGTCCCAACCCGCACCCGGCGTTCATCACGCTGGCCAACGGCACCATCGTCGGCACCCCCACCCCGGTCACGGGCAAGGAACTGCCCGACCAGAAGTGGTCGTCGTGGCAGCAGCAGCAGACCAGTCAGGAAGCGGCGCGCGCGCAGGTGGCCGCCGAGGCCAAGCGCAAGGCGGACGAGGCCCGACGCAAGGCCGAGGAGCTCAAGAAGAAGCAGGCCCAGGAAAAGAAACTGGCTGACGAGAAGAAGAAGGCCGAAGAGCTCAAGAAGGCCGGCTCCGCCAGTGCCAAGCCCAGCACGAGCACGGCTCCGACCGCGACCACGGGGAACCGCTGATGTCCGACGCCCGCCGCACCCGCCAGCCCGCCCAGCGCTCCGGCCCGCGCACCCTGTCGTCCAAGCACCCGTCGTCCAAGCGGCCGAGCAGCCGGCGCCCCACCGGCAAGCGACCCTCCTCCGGGCGGGGTCGCGCCACCTACGGACGCACCATCCGCCTGCGGCTGGCCAACTCCTCGACCCGGCTCAACGTGCTGCTGCTGGCGATGATGCTGACCCTGGCCGCGTGGGCGGGGCGCGCGTTCTACCTGCAGGCCTACGACGCCCAGGCCAATGCCGCTCTGGCCGCCAACAAGATGACCTACACCAAGACGCTGGTGGCCCAGCGGGGCACCATCTCCGACCGCAACGGCGTGGTCATGGCCAGCTCGGAACAGGCCGTCAAGGTGGTGGCCGACCCGCTGCTGATCAGCCGCAACGGCGTCGACTCCCGCGTCGAGATGACCAAGGGTCAGAAGGCGCGTGCCGCGACCGCCGCGGCCGACATCGCCGCCGTCCTGGCGAAGTACCTGGGCGGCACCCCGGCCGACTACCTGCCCAAGCTCACCGACTTGAAGCTCAAGCACTACACGGTGGTGAAGGCGCAGGTGCCGGCGTGGACCTACGAGCAGATTCGGCGCGAGCTGGCCGCAGCCCACGAGGGCATCGGCCTGCACGGCATCTCGAAGGAGGACGACCCGATCCGCAGCTACCCCGCGGGCGATGTCGCCTCCAGCGTCATCGGTTTCGTCAACGCCGAGGGTGAGGGCGCCGGTGGCCTGGAGTACTCACTCGAGGCCTCGCTGGCGGGTACCGACGGCAAGGAGTCGTACGCCTCCAGCGCCAACGGACGCATCCCGCTGGCCAGCACCACCCTGGTGCCGGCGGTGAACGGCACCAGCTACACGCTGACGCTCGACACCGAGATGCAGCTGATGGCCAACCAGGCCCTCGCCGCCGGTGTCACCCGGGCGGGAGCCAAGACCGGCACCGCCGTCGTGATGAACGTCAAGACCGGCGAACTGCTGGCGCTGTCGAGCACCCCCGGGTTCGACTCCAACAGCCCGGCCACGGCCGACCCGGGCAATCTGGGCAGCCGCGCGGTCAGCGCCCCGTACGAGCCGGGTTCGGTGCAGAAGGTGCTCACCATGGCCGCCCTCGCCGACCAGGGGTTGGTGACCGCCGACACCCGCGTCGAGGTGCCCGCGCGCATCGCCTCGGGCGACGGCAAGATCAAGGACGCCTTCGAACACGGCACCCTGCACCTGACCGCGCGCGGGGTGATCGCCAACTCGTCCAACATCGGCACTGTGCTGCTGACCCGGCAGATGGACAAGCAGAAGCTGCGCCAGTACCTGCTCGACTTCGGGCTGGGCAAGAAGACCGGGGTCGGGCTGCCCGGTGAGTCGGCGGGCTGGCTGCCGCCGGCGAGCATGGCCGACTACTCGCGTGACCAGATCAGCTTCGGTCAGGGCCTGTCGGTCAACGCGCTGCAGGAGTCGGCCGCCGTCGCGGCCATCGCCAACGGTGGCCTGTACAACCCGCCGACCCTGATCAAGTCCGCGGTCGACGGCACGGGCAAGGCCGTCCCGATCGAGAAGGCCGAACCGCACCGGGTGATCTCCGAGGCCGCGTCGGCCCAGGTGCTCGACATGATGGAGTCGGTGATCACCAAGTCCGACTCGCGCGCCATCGCCAACTACCGCATGGCCGGCAAGACGGGCACCGCCCAGCGCGTCGACCCCCAGTGCTCCTGCTACCGCGGCTACACCGCCAGCTTCGTCGGGGTCGCCCCGGCGGAGGATCCGCAGATCCTGGTGTACGTCGTCGTCGACCAGCCCACCAAGGGCACCGACGGTTCGGCACTGGCGCTGCCGGTCGCGCAGCAGATCATGAGCCTGGCCCTGCCGCGCTACGGAGTGCTCCCGTCCAGCACCAAGCCCGGCAACGGTCCGCTTACATATGAACCGTGAGTCCTGACTCGATGACAGGTGGCCAAATGACCGCTGGCCCGATGACAGAAGGCCCGATGACACCCGACCGAACGCTGGGCTGGCTCGTCGACGGGGTCGCGGACCTGCCCGACAAGGCGGCTGGCCTCACCGTCGCGGGCCTGGTGCTCGACTCGCGGTCCGTGCGCCCCGGCGACCTGTACGTCGCCCTGCCCGGGCAGCGCTCCCACGGCGCCCAGTTCGTCGACTCCGCCGCGGACGCCGGGGCGGTGGCGGTGCTCACCGACCGGCAGGGCGCGGGGCTGGCCGGCGACCGACTGCCCGTCGTGGTGGTCGACGACGTCCGCACGGCCATGGCCGACCTGGCGGCCCGCTTCCACGGTCGACCCAGCGAGCAGGTGACCATGTTCGGCATCACCGGCACCAACGGGAAGACCACCACGACCTTCCTGCTCGAGGCGGCCCTGGCCGCCGCCGGTCACGCCGTCGGCACCATCGGCACCATCGGCTTCCGGTTGGCGGGGGTGCCCCTCGACATCGCCCGCACCACCGTCACCACCCCCGAGTCGATCGACCTGCAGGCCACGCTGGCCAGGTTCGTCCGCGAGGGCGCCGACAGCGTCGTGATGGAGGTCTCGAGCCACGCGCTGGCGCTCGAGCGGGTGCGCGCCGTGGCCTTCGGGGTCGCCGGCTTCACGAATCTGGGCCGCGACCACCTCGACTTCCACCCCACCCTCGAGGACTACTTCGAGACCAAGGCTCGCCTGTTCGAGCCCGAGCGCTGCCGCCACGCCGTCGTGATGACCACCGACGAGCACGGACGAGAACTGGCGCGGCGCATCCGAGACCGCGGCGCCCCCCACCTGACCACCGTCGGCGCCGAGCCCACCGACGACGTGCGCATCCTCGTCAACGAGCCGACCTCGTCGGGCGGCACCCGGATCCTGCTCGCCGGACTCGCCGGCCCGGCCCCCGCCGATGCCTCGCCCGAGCGGGAGGTCGTGATCGACCTGCCCGGGGCACACAACGGACGAAACGCCGCCCTCGCGCTGGCGATGGCCGCAGCCGCCGGCGTTGACCCCGACACGGCTGCGGGTGGCCTCGCTCACGCGCAGGTGCCCGGGCGCATGCAACGCATCGCTCTGGCGCCACCGAGGGCGGGGGAGCAGGCCGCGCCGACGGTGTTCGTCGACTTCGCCCACACGCCGCAGGCCATCGACGAGGCGGCCCGGGTGGGCCGCCAGTTCGCGCGCACGGCCATCGTGGTCGGCGCCGGGGGAGACCGGGATCGGGCCAAGCGGCCGCTGATGGGTCAGGCCTCGGCCAGGGCCGCAGATCTGGTGGTGGTCACCGACGACAACCCGCGCACCGAGGACCCCGCGTCGATCCGTGCCGCCGTCATCGAGGGTGCCCTGCTCGGGAGTGCGCAGTCAGGGAGTGACGGGACTGGTCCTGCCGAGGTGGTCGAGGTGGGTGACCGGGCGCAGGCCATCGCCCACGCCCTGGCCTGGGCCGGAGCCGACGACGCCGTGCTGGTGCTCGGCAAGGGGCACGAGCAGGGCCAGCTCGTCGGCGACCGGGTGGTGCCCTTCGACGACGCCCGCGAGGTCGAGGCCGCCTGGGCCGCCATCGTCTCGGGAGGTCGAGCATGAGACTGCACACCCTCGCCGAACTCGCCGCCCGCGTGGGCGCCGCGCTTCCCCCCGAGGCCGACCCCGACCTGACGATCGGCCCCGACGTGGTCATCGACTCGCGCCGGGCCGGTCACGGCTCGCTGTTCGTCGCCCTCCCCGGGGAGCACGTCGACGGCCATGACTACACCGGCGCTGCCGCGGAGCGGGGGGCCGCGGCCGTGCTGGCCTCCCGGTCGACCCCGGCCGAGGTGCCCCACCTGCTGGTCGACGACCCGATCGCGGGTCTGTCGTCATTGGCCAGAGCGGTGGTCGACGAGGCCCGGACCGCGGGCCTGGTCACTCTGGCCGTCACCGGTTCGTCGGGCAAGACCAGCACCAAGGACCTGCTGGCCCAACTGCTCGAGGCCGCCGGGCCCACCGTCGCCCCCGTCGGCAGCTTCAACAACGAGATCGGGGTGCCGCTGACCGCCACCCGGGTCGACCGTCACACCCGCTACCTCGTGAGCGAGATGGGTGCGCGGGGCGTGGGGCACATCCGCTGGCTGTGCTCGATGACCCCGCCGCAGATCTCGATGGTGCTGAACGTCGGCACGGCCCACCTGGGTGAGTTCGGATCGGTCGACGGCATCGCCCGCGCCAAGGGCGAGATAGTCGAGGCGCTGCCCGCCGACGGGTGGGCGGTGCTCAATGCGGACGACGCCCGCGTCGCCGCCATGGTGAGCCGCACGGCGGCGCGCGTGGCGTGGTTCTCGATCGCACCCGAGGGGCCGCCGGGGGAGGGGCCGCCGGTGGAGGGGCCGCCGGGGGAGGGGCCACTCGTGTGGGCGGAGGCCATCGAACTGGACGATCTGCAGCGACCCCGGTTCACGCTCGTCTTCTCCGAGTCCGGCGACGTTTCCCGGGCCGAGCGCCTGCCCGTCTCGCTTCCGCTGATGGGTCGCCACATGGCCGCCAACGCCGTCGCCGCGGCGGCCGCGGCCTGGAGGGCCGGGCTGGAGCCCGCGACGATCGCGGCGCGGCTGTCGTCCGTGGAACACCGCTCGGCGTGGCGCATGGAGCTCGGGCACACCGCCAACGGTGCGGCGGTGATCAACGATGCCTACAACGCCAACCCCGACTCGATGGCCGCCGCGCTGCGCACCCTGGAGCCCATCGGCCGCTCCCGGCGGGCGAGTCACCCCGGGGCCCGCGTCTATGCCGTGCTGGGCGACATGCTCGAGCTCGGCGGTGAGGCCGTCGAGCGGCACCGGGAGGTGGGTCGGCTGGCCGCGCAGGCCGGGGTCGACGAGGTGCTGGCGATCGGTGAGCACGCCGAGACCGTCGTCGCCGCGGCCCGGGAAGCGGGGGGCCACGGGCGGGTCGTGAGCGTCGACGAGGCCGGATCGCTAGATTTGGGCCCGCATGACGTCGTCCTGGTGAAGGCGTCCCGCGGGTTGGCCCTCGAACGGGTGGCCGCGGCCGTGCTCGCCCATGTCGCGGAGGAGAAGTCGTGAAGAACATCCTGCTCGCTGGCGGACTGTCGATGGTCGGCACTCTGTTCGGTACCCGAGCGCTGATCATGTTCCTGGTGAAGAAGGGCTACGGGCAGTTCGTCCGTGATGACGGCCCCACCACCCATCACACCAAGCGCGGCACGCCCACCATGGGCGGGTGGGCGATCATCATCTCGGTGGTCGTCTCGTACTTCCTGGCGCACCTGATCACCTGGACGCCGATCACCATCTCGGCCCTGCTGGTGCTTTACCTGTTCGTCGGGCTCGGCTTCATCGGCTTCCTGGACGACTGGACGAAGATTCGCCAGCAGCGCTCGCTGGGGCTGACGGCCCGCGCCAAGTTGTTCGGGCAGGTGTTCGTGGCCGCCTCGTTCGCGATCATGGCCCTGCTCCCCTCGGAGGCCGGGTGGGCCCCGTTCTCGTTCGCGGACGACCGCGGGGTCGAGCCCGCCAGCCAGGCGATCTCGTTCCTGCGCGACATCGGCTGGCTGTACCTGCCATTCCCGCTGGCCGTGCTCTGGTTGATGCTGCTGATCGCGGGGGCGTCCAATGCCGCGAACCTGACCGACGGGCTCGACGGTCTGTTGGCGGGCTGCTCCACGATGATCTTCGCGGCCTACGCCATCCTCAACATCTGGCAGTTCAACCAGTACTGCGGGTTCACCTCCACGGCCGGCCCGAAGTGCTACGACGTGCGCAACCCGCACGACCTCGCGGTGGTGGCGCTCGCCCTCGCCGGCGCGTGCTTCGGGTTCCTGTGGTGGAACGCGAAGCCGGCCAAGATCTTCATCGGCGACACCGGTTCGCTGGCCATCGGCGGCGCGCTGGCCGGGCTGGCCATCATGAGTCGCACCGAGTTCCTGCTGGTGATCCTCGCCGGGCTGATGGTGATGGAGACGCTGTCGGTGATGTTGCAGGTCGGCTGGTTCAAGGCCACCAAGGGCAAGCGGTTGTTCAAGATGGCACCCATCCACCACCACTTCGAGATGCTCGGTTGGCAAGAGGTGACGGTCACCATTCGCTTCTGGATCGTCTGCGGGCTGTGCGTGGCCGCCGGTCTGGGTGTCTTCTACGCCGAATGGGTGGTGGGTTGATGCCGCGCCTCGACTGGATCGAGTCGGCCGACCGCAGTTCCCCCTGGCACGAGGCGACCGTCGTCGTGGCCGGGCTGGCGCGCTCGGGCTTCGCCGCCGCCGACGCCCTGCTGGAACGACGGGCATCGGTGATCGTCCTCGACGAATCCGATTCCGAGGCCAACCAGGAGAAGGCCACGCTGCTGCGCATGCTCGACGGCGACGTGCGCATCGGTGCGGGGTCGACCGCCACCCTGCCCGACGACGTCGACCTGCTGGTCACCTCGCCGGGGTGGCGTCCGGTGGCGCCGCTGATCGCCCAGGCCCGTGAGCGCGGCATTCCCGTGTGGGGCGAGGTCGAACTGGCGTGGCGCTTCCAGCACCCCGACCACGTGGTGCCGTGGTTGGCGATCACCGGCACCAACGGCAAGACGACCACCACCCAGATGCTCGACTCGATGCTGCGCGCCGCCGGGCTGAAGGTGGCCTGCGTCGGCAACATCGGGCGCCCCGTCATGGAGGCGGTGCTCGACGACGAGACCTACGACGTCTACTGCGTGGAACTGTCGAGCTTCCAACTGCACTACGCACCAACGCTCCGCCTGCACTCGGCGGCCGTGCTGAACCTCGAGGCCGACCACCTCGAGTGGTACGCCCACGCCGACGACCCGTTCGCCGCCTACGCCGCCGACAAGGCGCGCATCTTCCATCAGGTCTCGCACGCGTGCGTCTACAACGTCGCCGACCCCGCCACGGAGCGGATGGTCGAGGAGGCCGACGTCGTCGAGGGTGCGCGTGCCATCGGTTTCACCCTGGGCATTCCCGGCCCGTCGATGCTCGGGGTGGTCGATGACCTGCTCGTCGACCGAGCCTTCGTGGCGCAGCGGCAGTCGTCCGCCCTCGAACTGTGCAAGGTCGACGACGTGCAGCCGAACGCCCCGCACAATGTCGAGAACGCCCTGGCCGCGGCCGCCCTCGCCCGCGCCTTCGGCGTGCCGGCCACGGCGATCGGCGAGGGCCTGCGGTCGCTGGAACTGGGCGGCCACCGCATTCAGCGTGTGGCCGAGATCGACGAGGTGGTCTACGTCGACGACTCCAAGGCCACCAACCCGCACGCGGCCCATTCGTCGATGCGCGCCTTCGACTCGATCGTGTGGATCGCCGGCGGCCAGGCCAAGGGCGTCAGTTTCGACGACCTGGTCGAACACCACCGCGGACGACTGCGCGGTGCCGTGCTGCTCGGGGTCGATGCCCCCGTCATCGCGCGGGCTCTTTCCCAACACGCGCCCGATGTGCCCGTGATCCTGGTCGAGAGGTCAGACACTGGAGCCATGGTCGAGGCCGTCGAGGCAGCGGCCGGGCTGGCACGACCCGGTGACGTGGTGCTGCTGGCCCCGGGGTGCGCGAGCAAGGACATCTGGTCCGGCTACGACGCCCGCGGGGACAGTTTCATCGCCGCGGTGGAGGGCCTGTCCCAGCGGGGCTGACCGGACGAAGCCCCACAACCCGAACCACTCACAACCGAGCCGACCACACCAGCCTCTTCCCCCAGGCGACCTCCCGCAGCTGCGAAAGGACCACCCGATGGCGACGACCACAGGCGAGCGCACCGGAGGTCGACCCTCCCCTCGCCGTCGGTCGGCCGGCAAGCAGGGCACCCTGGCCACGTTGCTCGCCCAGCCGCTGTCGTCGTACTACCTGGTGCTGATCCCCGTGGTGCTGCTGGTCAGCATCGGCCAGCTGATGAGCCTGAGCTCGTCGTCGGTCTATGCGCAGGCCGTGATGGGCAGCCCCTACTATTTCGCCATCCGCCAGATCGTCTTCCTGGTGGCCGGCATTCCGCTGGCCTGGTGGTTGAGCCACCGCAGCGCCGACTTCCTGCGACGGCTCGCCTGGCCGGCGCTTGCCCTGGCCATCGCGCTGCTGTTGATGCTGTTCTCGCCGCTGGGCATCGAGAACAAGGGCAACCGGGCGTGGATCAGCCTCGGTGGTCTGGGCACCCTGCAGCCCGCGGAGTTCGCCAAGCTGGGCGTCATCGTGTGGGCCGCCGCCGTGCTGCACAACAAGCGCAAGGTGCTCGACCAGCCCAAGGAGTTGCTGCCCCCGCTGCTGATCGGTTTCGGCCTGCCGATCATGCTGATCCTCGCCGGCGGTGACCTCGGTACCGCGCTGGTGCTGGTGGCCATCTTCGCCGGGGTGCTCTGGCTGGTGGGCACGCCGATGATCATCATGGGCGGCCTCGGGCTGGGGTTGGCCGGCATCGTGGGCGTGCTGGTGCTCGCCAGCGAGAACCGCATGACCCGCATCGCGAACTTCCTCGCGGGAACCTCCCACGACGACCCGACGGTCTCCCAGCAGCCCCTCAGTGCGGTCTACGCGCTCGCCACCGGCGGCTGGTTCGGCGTCGGTCTGGGTGGTTCCCGGCAGAAGTGGGGCGGCCTCGCCGACGCCGCCCAGAACGACTACGTCTTCGCGGTGCTGGGCGAGGAGTTGGGCCTGTTCGGCACCTGGGCGGTGATCGCGGCCTTCGCGGTGCTCTGTTACGGAGGCATCCGCATCGCGCAGCGGGCCGACAGTCTGTTCATCAAGGTGCTGGCCGGTGGCATCACCGTGTGGATCATGTTCCAGACCCTGATGAACATCGGCGTGGCCCTGAACGCCCTGCCGGTGGTCGGTGTGCCGCTGCCCTTCATCTCGGTGGGTGGCTCGGCCCTGCTGTCGAACCTGCTCGCCGCTGGAGTGCTGCTGGCCTGCGCCCGGCAGGAGCCTGCGGCCCGCCGCAGTCTCGAGTCGGCCAAGGTCACGCGGCGACGCGTGACTCGCGTCGTCCAGAAGTGACCCGGCGCGTCGTCTCGTGGGTTTGGAATGATGGAACCCGCAGGGACGCACCCGTCGGACCCGAACCCGGGTGAGGCAGGGGCGCCCCTTCGACGAACAACGATCTCCGAAAGGCTGTCAACGTGGTGAACGTGGTCCTCGCAGGTGGAGGCACGGCAGGTCACACCTCGCCGTTGATCGCGACGGCCGAGGTGTTGCGCGACCGCGGCGCCACCTGTTCGGCCATCGGCACGGCCCGGGGCCTCGAGACGAGGGTGATCCCGGCGGCGGGCCTCGAACTCGATCTGGTCGAGCCGGTGCCGCTGCCGCGCACCCCCAACCTTGACCTGGTCAAGGTGCCCTGGCGGCTGGCCGGATCGGTCAGGCAGGCCGGGCGCATCCTCAAGCAACGCCGCGCCGACGTGCTGGTCGGGTTCGGTGGCTACGTGTCGATGCCCGCCTACCTGGCCGCCCGGGCGCAGGGCATTCCGGTGGTGATCCACGAGCAGAACGCCGTGCCGGGTCTGGCGAACAAGGTGGCGGCCCGGTTCGCGCGCACCACCGCCGTGAGCTTCCCCGACACCCCGCTGCCCGGGGCCAGGTTCATCGGGCTGCCGGTGCGCTGCGCCATCACCGAGTTGGCGAGTGAGTCCCTGGCCGGACGAGCCACCCGCCGCCGCGAGGCCCGCACCGCCCTGGGCCTCGACCCCGAACGCCGCACGGTGCTGGTCAGCGGCGGCTCGCAGGGCGCGCGCAGCATCAACACCGCGCTGTTGGCGGCCCGTGACCAGCTGCTCGGGCAGGGCTGGCAGGTGCTGCACGTGTGGGGTCCCAAGAACTTCACCGAGCACACCGAGGTGGTGACGGGCGACTCCGGGGCCCGCTACGTGCCGGTCGCGTTCGTCGATCGCATGGAGGACGCCTACGCCGCCGCCGATCTGATGGTGGGTCGGTCGGGGGCGGGCACGGTCGTGGAGACCGCCGTCGTCGGGCTCCCGGCCATTTTCGCGCCGCTGCCGCACGGCAACGGGGAGCAGGCGCGCAACGCCGCCAGTCTGGTCGCCGCCCACGGGGCGGTGCTCGTGCCCGACTCCGAGTTGGACGGCGCCCGGCTGTCGAGCGAGGTCTCCGCCATCCTCGGCGACGACGCCCGCCTGGCCCGGATGGCCAAGGCCGGGCCCGCCCTGATGCCTGCCGACGCCGCCGGCGTGCTGGCCGAACTCGTGCTGACCGCCGCGGGAGGGCGACATGGCGCTGCGTGAACCCATCGAGGTCGAACCGCTCGACCAACTCGGCCGCGTGCACTTCATCGCCATCGGCGGTGCTGGCATGAGCGGCATCGCCCAGCTGTTCCACGCGGGCGGCGTGCAGGTGAGCGGCTCTGATCAGACCGACTCGTCGGTGCTGCGGCAGCTGACTGCCCTCGGCATCACCACCCATGTCGGCCACGACGCCGCCCAACTCGGCGACGCCGACACGGTGGTGGTCTCGTCGGCGATCCGCGAGTCGAACCCCGAACTGGCCGAGGCACGACGCCGCGGGCTGCGGGTGCTGCACCGCTCGGCGGCCCTGGCCAGCCTGATGCACGGCCGCGTCGGGGTCTCGATCGCGGGCACCCATGGCAAGACCACCACCACGGGCATGACGGCCGTGATGCTGGCCGCCGCCGGGCTCGACCCCAGCTACGTCATCGGCTCGCCGTTGGCCAGTTCGGGCACCAGCGCCCACCTGGGTTCGGGTGAGGTCTTCGTCGTCGAGGCGGACGAGTCCGACGGCACCTTCCTGCAGTACCCGACGACCATCGCGGTGGTCACCAATGTCGAGGCCGACCACCTCGACAACTGGGAGACCCCGCAGGCCTACATCGAGGGGTTCGTGCGCTTCGCCACCCAGCCCGGCGTGCGCCTGCTGGTGGCCAATTCGGACGATCCCGGTGCCGCCGACCTGGCGACACGCGTCGAGGCCAACGGCACCCGGGTCGTGCGCTACGGCTCCGGGCCCGAGGCCGACGTGGTCATCTCCGAACTCGACTTCGAGGGCACCACCGCGTCGGGCCGGTTGACGCGGGCGGGGTCGTCCGGCCGGATCGTCCTGCAGGTGCCCGGCCGCTACAACCTCGAGAACGCCGCCGCGGCCTACGCGGTGGGGCGCGAACTGGGCTGCTCGCACGACCAGCTGGTGGCCGGGGCTGCCACCTTCACCGGCACGCTGCGTCGCTTCCAACTCGTGGGCGAGGCCCGTGGCGTGCGGGTCTACGACGACTACGCCCACCACCCGACCGAGCTGAGTGCCGCGCTGACCGCGGCCCGGCGGGCCGTGGGTGAGGGACGGCTGATCGCCTGCTTCCAGCCGCACCTCTACAGCCGCACCCTCGAGTTCGCCGACGAGTTCGGCCAGGCCCTGACGCTGGCCGACGCCTGCGTCGTCACCGACATCTATGGTGCCCGCGAGGACCCTGTTCCCTCGGTGACCGGACAGTTGGTCGCCGACGCCTGCCGACGCCACGGTGGGGAGGTCACCTACGTGGCCGACAAGCTCGACCTGCCGGGTTGGTTGGCCGACCACAGCCGGCCGGGCGATCTGGTGATGACGCTGGGAGCCGGCGACGTCACCCTGGTCGGGCCGCTGCTGGTCGATGCGTTGCGCGAGGGCACGGTTTGATGGCCGACGACCGTCGCGCTCGCCCGGGCCGCGGCCGCGCCGGGCGGCCGCTCACCGGACTGGCGGATGCTCGTCCGGGGTTGCGCCGCCGACGCGCCCGCGACCGTTGGCGCCGGCTTCGGCCCGCCATGGTGGCCGGGGGAGTGCTCGCCCTGGTGATCGCCCTCGTGGTCGTGGTCTGGTTCACCCCCGCGTTCTCGCTGCGCCGGGTGAGTGTCGAGGGCACCTCGTTGTTGACGACGGCCGAGGTCGAACAGCGCGCCGCCGCCCCGCTGGGACGACCGCTGGTGCGGGTCGACCTGCAGCAGCTTTCCGATCGGGTGGCCACCCTGCCCGAGGTGGCGTCGGTGAAGGTCAGCCAGGAGTGGCCCTCGTCCGTGCGCATCGAGGTGGTCGAGCGCACCGCGCGGGTGCAGCGGGTGGAGGGTTCGACCTACCAGTGGGTCGACGCCAGTGGGACGATCTTCCACACCCAGACCACGGCCTCACCGAAGCTGGTGGTGGTGAACACCCCCAGCACCGACAAGCGGCTGCTGCGCGACCTGGCCACGGTGTCGACCGCGCTGACGCCGACGCTGCGGGCGCAGGTGCTCGGCATCAAGGCCCAGACCCCCGACGCCATCACCCTCACGTTGAAGGGGGGCCGCTCGATCGTGTGGGGCAGCGCGGACGAGTCGGCGACCAAGGCGAAGGTGGCGACCGCCCTGCTGCAGGTCAAGGCCACCGTCTACGACGTCTCGTCGCCCGCCAATCCCACCAGCCGGTGACGAGTCTTGACCCTCGCTTGAGAGTTGGGGTGCAGTGTCGCGCTGTGTTGGACACCGTTTCTGAGGCCCCCCTAGCCTGAGACGCGACAACGCTGGTGGGTCACACGTAAGGTCGGGTGAATCCACATCAGCGCGCGCAGAGCAACCAAGTGAGGCGGACTTCCGTGGCAAGTGCAGGGCAGAACTACCTGGCTGTGATCAAGGTCGTCGGTGTCGGCGGCGGCGGTGTCAACGCCGTCAACCGCATGATCGAGGCCGGCCTGAAGGGTGTTGAGTTCATCGCGATCAACACCGATGCGCAGGCCCTGCTGATGAGCGACGCCGACGTCAAGCTCGACGTCGGCCGTGAGCTGACCCGCGGGCTCGGCGCCGGCGCCAACCCCGACAAGGGTCGCCAGGCCGCCGAGGACCACGCCGACGAGATCGAGGAGACCCTCAAGGGGGCCGACATGGTCTTCGTCACCGCCGGTGAGGGCGGTGGCACCGGCACCGGTGGCGCGCCGGTCGTGGCCAAGATCGCCCGCTCGCTGGGTGCCCTGACCATCGGTGTCGTGACCCGCCCGTTCGGTTTCGAGGGCAAGCGTCGCGCCACGCAGGCCGAGACCGGCATCGCCGCGCTTCGCGAAGAGGTCGACACCCTCATCGTCATCCCCAACGACAAGCTGCTGCAGATGACCGACCACCAGGTCGCCATCCTCGACGCCTTCAAGCAGGCCGACACGGTGCTGCTGCAGGGTGTGCAGGGCATCACCGACCTGATCACCACCCCCGGCCTGATCAACCTCGACTTCGCCGACGTGAAGTCGATCATGTCCGACGCCGGGTCGGCGTTGATGGGCATCGGCTCGGCCCGCGGTGAGGATCGTGCCCGCGCGGCCGCCGAGATGGCGATCAGTTCGCCGCTGCTCGAGGCCAGCATTGACGGCGCCCACGGCGTGCTGCTGTCGATCGCCGGTGGTTCCGACCTGGGTCTGTTCGAGGTCTCGAACGCGGCCAACCTGATCGAGGCGGCGGCGCACGACGAGGCCAACATCATCTTCGGTACCGTCATCGATGACTCGCTCGGCGACGAGGTGCGCGTGACCGTGATCGCGGCCGGCTTCGACGGCGGACAGTTGCCCAAGCGTCAGCCGGCCGGGCAGCGTCGCGAGCCGCGCCAGCAGCCGCAGGGCTCGCAGTCGTCCGGCCAGGACGCGGTCCAGGGTGGCCAGGGCGCCACCCAGACCTTCAACCCGCTCACCGGGCAGCCGGTGCCGCGGGCGACCCCGCAGCAGAACTCCCAGCAGGCCGGTGCTCAGCAGGCCGGTTCGCAGCAGACACAGGGTGGCGGTCGCGAGGGCGGCTTCCAGTCGGGCGCCTCGGAGCAGACGACCATTCGTCCGGCGGCACCGAGTGCCCCTCGTCCGGCCGACGACGACGAACTCGACGTCCCGGACTTCATGAAGTGACGGCCTGACGCGGGGGACCGCTGACATGTTCAGGACGCTGATCAGCCCCGATGCCAATGCCGGCATCGGGGCTGCTTTCACGGACCGTCACGGGGGAGTGACCCCCGGCACTCTGGGTTCGCTCAACCTGGGGCGCACCGATGCCGACTCCATCGACCGGGTCGAGACGAACATCGAACGGGTGCGTCGTGCCGTTGAGGTCTCGACGGTGGTGGCGCTCTCGCAGGTGCACTCGGCCGACGTGGTCGTGGTCGACGACGCCTTCCTCGCCTCGTGGGGGCCCCGCTCGTACCTGGGCGCTCCCGGCGGGCAGCGGTCGCTGGTCGAGGCCGACGCGATGGTGACCCGGGCCGCCGACGTCGCCCTGATGATTCGGGTGGCCGACTGTGTGCCGATCCTGCTGGCCGATCACGCCGCCGGTGTGCTGGGGGCCGTGCACGCGGGTCGCGAGGGGCTGCTCGCCGGCATCGTCGGGCGCACCGTCGACGTGATGCGCGAGCAGGGTGCCCGCGACCTCGTCGCCTGGGTGGGCCCGCACATCTGCGGCCCCTGCTACGAGGTCGACGAGGCGATGGCCGAGCGGGTGCGCGCGACCCATCCGCAGCTCGTAGTGCCCTCGCGCTGGGACACACCGGCCCTCGATCTGGGCTCGGGGGTGACCGCCGAGCTCGAGGAGCGCGGCGTCACGGTGGTCGGGCTCGACCCGTGCACGCGCACCAGTGATGACCTGCACTCCCACCGACGCGACAGCGCCGGGGCCGGACGAATCGCCGGAATCATTTGGCGCGTTGCGGGTGTTGCGTCGATTGGCTGAGCGGCCCGAGCGGGTACGGTGTAGGCGATCACGGGCGCAACGACTGGTGGAGGCTTGACGCATGTCTTTTCTGAGGAACACGGCAGAGTGGCTCGGTCTGGTGCAGACCGATCGTTATGCCGCGACCCATGACGATGACGACTACGAGGAGCTCACCCAGGCCGTCGACAGCCGCGAACTCGAGGCCGAGCCGTCCACCATCACCCCCATCCATCGCAACCAGAGCACCCGGGAGGTTGCCGTGTCCGGTCGTGAACCCGAGCAGAAGATCGCGGACCTGACGCGCATCATCACCATCCACCCGCGCACCTACAACGAGGCCCGCACCATCGGCGAGCACTTCCGTGACGGTGTGCCGGTGATCATGAACCTGTCCGACATGGACGATGCCGACGCCAAGCGCCTGGTCGACTTCGCCGCCGGCCTGATCTTTGGGCTGTCTGGCACGATTGAGCGTGTCACCTCGAAGGTGTTCCTGCTCTCGCCCAAGAACGTCAACGTTCGGGCCGAGGACAAGGAGCGCATCGCCTCGGGTGGCTTCTTCAACCAGAGCTGACCGAGTGGTCGTCAGACCGGTCGCGTGCAGCCCGGCTGCGGGAACCCTGGTTCCCTCGGGAGGTGTGATTCGTGCAGATCGTCGGACTCGTGCTCGCGTGGGCACTGCAGATCTACATGTTCGTGTTCTTCGTGCGCATGATCCTGTCGTTCATTCCCGCGTTCAGCCCGTCGTTCACCCCTCGCGGGGTCGTGCTCGTGGTGTTCGAGGTGGTCTACACCCTCACCGACCCGCCGATCCGGTTCTTCGAACGGTTCCTGCCGCCGCTGCGGGTGGGGCAAGTGGCGTTCTCGCTCGGGTTCTTCGCCGCGTGGCTGTCGTTGGTGATCCTGCAACGGATCGTCTACATCGTGTTCCTGTGAGCGCCCGACCGCGTCGGCGCGGCCGTGGCCCTCAAGCTGGCCTTGAGCGTGATTTTCGGCTCGGTGGCTGCACGTGAGACCCGTGCAGTAGCCTGATCTGGTTCGCCACGTGAAAGTTTGGAGACAACCATGACGATGACCTTGGACGAGGTCAACCAGATTCGTTTCCCCATGGCCCGTCGCCCCAATGAGGGGTACCGCGCGCAGGAGGTGGACGAGTTCGTTGACCGGGTCGTCGCCACCTTCCAGTCGCTGCAGGACGAGGCCGAGCGGGCGAAGGCCCAGGCCGAGGCCGTCAGGTCGGACCAGGGCGGCGCCGGCCAGCCCGGTTCCGACAAGGATCGCGCGGAGCAGGAGCGTGCCGCGCAGGCGCTGAGCGAGGAGAACGCCCGTCTCAAGGCCGAACTCGCCGACCTGCGCTCCCGCGGAGACCAGGGTGGCGAGGCTGGCCAGCCCGACACCTCGGAGCTCGACGCCCTGCGCCAGCGCAACGCCGAACTCGAGCAGCGGGGAGCCGACCTCGAGCGTCAGCTCACCGAGGCGCGCGAGCAGGCCGCCGCGCAGCCGGTCGCGTCGTCCGACCAGGGCGGCGACGATCGACCTGCCGAGGGCATGGTCGAGCACGGCACCGGCAAGCTGGAGCGCGTGGTGGTCACCACCAGCGCCGACGCCAGCCCCGCCGTGATCCGGCTCGTGCAGCTGGCGACCGAGCAGGCCGAGGGTGTCGTGGCCGATGCGGAGCGCGACGCCGAAGGGGTGCGAGCCGCCGCCGAAGCCGACGCCAAGAAGACCCGCGCCGACGCCGACAGCTACGCCGCCGAGACCTCGAAGAACGCCGACGAGTACGCCGCCTCGACCATCAAGGCGGCGGACGAGAAGGCCGCCCAGATCAACGCCGAGGCCAAGGCCGGCGCCGACTCGCTGCTGGCGCAGGCCCGGTCGAACGCCGACCAGGTCGAGGTCGATGCGAAGAATCGTCGCAGCGAACTGTTCCAGGCCCTGGAGGCCGAGCGCGACACCTTCGCCAGCAAGGTCGACCAGCTGAAGGCGTGGGAGTCGGAGTACCGCACGTCGCTCACCCAGCACCTGCGTTCGCAGGCCGACCAGCTCGACTCGGGTGAGTTCCAGCCGGGCAGCGCCGCCGCGCTGCTGGGCGAGGAACGGCACGCCTCGGCCACCCCGCGGCTCGACGCGCTGCTCGCCAACAAGCAGTGACCACCCGCGGGTGACCGCCTGACGGTGGCTCACCCGGTACGGTCGCGATGGCCTCGTCCCCACCAGGGACGAGGCCATCTCGCATGCGGCATGATCGCGGCCGGTTGACCGGGTTGAGTGATGGTGTAGCCTGCACTCTCGCGCCCGCTCAGGGTGCTCCCAGATCAGAGAGGATTCGGCGATGGCCACCAAGGCGAAGGCCGCAACGGCGACCCTGCCCGTTCGCGAGGGGGAAGAGCCCTGGACCGAGGCTGAGATCGCCGAGGTTCGCGAGGAGCTGCTGGCCGAGATCGACCAGCTGAACAAGAAGATCCGCGCCCACGAGGAGGAGCTCGCCGGCCTGCTCAAGGAGGGCAGCGACGGCGCCGGGCGTGACCCGGCCGACGTCGGCTCGTCCAACTTCGAGCGTGACCAGGAGGTCTCGCTGGCGCAGAACTCGCGCGAGATGCTCGACCAGGCCCAGCTGGCGCTGCGGTTGTTCGACTCGGGCGACTACGGGTTGTGCGAGAACTGCGGCAACCCGATCGGCAAGGCCCGCCTGCAGGCGTTCCCGCGCGCGACCATGTGCGTGACCTGCAAGCAGCGCGCCGAACGCCGCTGAGTCGTCAGCGCGTCCGTGCCAGTGACTCGCCCGTGCCAGTGACCCCCGCGAGCCCCGCCACGCCCGGGGGACGACCCCGCCTGCTGCTGGCCGCCATCGCCGTCGTGCTGCTGGTGGCCGACCAGGTGACCAAGCACCTGGCGATCACCCGCCTCGACCCGCACGACCCGCCCACCTATCTGGGCGGGTTCTTCCGGCTGCTGCTGGTCTTCAATCCCGGCGCCGCGTTCTCGCTGGGGACGTCGTCGACGCTGTTCTTCTCGATCCTCGCGTTGATCGTGCTCACCGGTCTGGTGGTGGTCGTCGCCCCGCGCATCCGCACGCGGTCGATGGCCGTGGTCACCGGGCTCGGTATCGCGGGTGTCGGCGGGAACTTCATCGACCGGCTGGTGCGGGACCCGTCTCCGTTCAGGGGCCACGTGATCGACTTCCTGTCGTTCGGCTCGTTCCCGGTGTTCAACGTGGCCGACATGTGCCTGACGTCGGCGGCGGCCCTGATGATCCTGTTCTCCCTGCGCCCGCAGCCCCAGCCGCAGCAGGACTGAGGGAGGATCGCCATGGCCGTCATGCTGGTGCCCGACGGGCTGGCCGGTGAGCGCATCGATGCCGCCGCCGCCCGGATGACCGGGTTGTCGCGCTCGCGGGTGGCCGACCTGATTGCCGAGGGCGGCGTCCAGTTGGCCGGCACGAGGGTCGAGAAGGCCTCCACGAAGGTGGCCGGGGGAGAGTTGCTCGAGATCGACCTCGAGACGCCCGCTCCGGCGGCCACGGTCACCCCGCAGGTGGTCGAGGGTGTCGGCATCGTCCACGACGACGCCGACATCGTGGTCGTCGACAAGCCCGTGGGGGTCGCCGCCCACCCGTCGTTGGGCTGGGAGGGCCCGTCGGTGGTGGAGCATCTCGCCGGTGCGGGGTTCCGCATCTCCACCAGCGGGGCCTCGGAGCGGCAGGGGATCGTCCAACGCCTCGACGTGGGCACCTCGGGGCTGATGGTGGTCGCCAAGTCGGAACGGGCCTACACCGTGCTCAAGCAGGCCTTCCGGGATCGCAACGTCGAGAAGACCTACCACGCGCTCGTGCAGGGGCACCCCGACCCGTTCTCGGGCACGATCGATGCCCCCATCGGCCGGCACCCCCACCACGACTGGAAGATGGCCGTCATGGAGGGCGGACGACCGTCGGTCACCCACTACGAGACGCTGGAGGCGTTCCGGGCGGCCACGCTCCTGGAGATCCATCTGGAGACCGGACGCACCCACCAGATCCGCGTGCACATGAGCGCCATCCGACACCCCTGCGTGGGTGATCCGCTGTACGGCTCCGACCCGACCCTGGCGGCGCGGCTGGGGCTCGATCGGCAATGGCTGCACGCCCACCGTCTGGGTTTCGTGCACCCCACCACGGGGGAGTGGGTGGAGTTCGTCTCGCCCTATCCGGACGATCTGCAGCACGCCCTCGACCTCGTCTCGGCCTCCTGACGGCAGGCCAACGCGGCACGTCGGACGGGCAACCATTGAGTGAACCCGTTCGTGGCCCGTGGGTGACTCCGGTAGGTTGGGCGCGTGCGTAGAGCGAAGATTGTGTGCACGCTGGGCCCGGCCGTCGAGTCGCCCGAGCGTATGGAAGAACTGGTCGCCGCGGGGATGAACGTCGCCCGCCTGAACATGAGCCACGGGGATTACTCCGAGCATGAGTTGCGGCTGAATCTCACCCGTGAGGCCGCCAAGAAGAGCGGCAAGCGCGTGGCCGTGCTCGCCGATCTGCAGGGCCCCAAGATCCGCCTCGGCAAGTTCGCGGGCGGCGAGAAGCATGCCCTGGCAGTGGGCCAGCGGTTCACCATCACCATCGACGACATCGAGGGCACCGCGGAGCGCTGCTCCACCACCTTCAAGGGTCTGCCGGGTGACGTGAAGCCCGGTGACTTCCTGCTGATCGACGACGGCAAGGTCATGCTGAAGGCCGTCGAGGTGACCGCGACCGACGTGATCTGCGAGACCGTCGTCGCCGGCACAGTGTCGAACAACAAGGGCATCAACCTGCCCGGTGTGGCCGTCAGCGTGCCCGCCCTGAGCGAGAAGGACGAGGCCGACCTGCGCTGGGCGCTGGGCAAGGGTGTCGACCTGGTGGCGCTGTCGTTCGTCCGCAACGCCGACGACATCACCCGCGTGCACCAGATCATGGACGAGGAGGGCCGCCGGGTTCCCGTCGTCGCCAAGCTCGAGAAGCCGCAGGCCGTCGAGAACCTCGACGCCATCGTCGATGCCTTCGACGCCGTCATGGTCGCCCGCGGTGACCTGGGCGTGGAGCTGCCCCTCGAAGAGGTGCCGCTCGTGCAGAAGCGCATCGTCGACCAGGCCCGCCGCTGGAACAAGCCGGTGATCGTGGCCACCCAGATGCTCGAGTCGATGATCGACAACCCCCGCCCGACCCGCGCGGAGGCCTCCGACGTCGCCAATGCCGTGCTCGACGGGGCCGACGCGGTCATGCTGTCGGGGGAGACCTCGGTGGGTGCGTATCCGATCGTCACGGTGCAGACCATGGCCAAGATCGTCGAGAACACCGAGGAGCACGGTCTCGACCAGATCCACGAGATCGAGTGGGATCCGCACACCACCGGTGGCGTGATCGCGATGGCCGCCTACGACGTGGCCCAGCGCCTCGACGCCGCCCTGCTGGTGGCCCTCACCAAGTCCGGTGACACCGCCCGCCGCCTGGCCCGCCTGCGCCCGACCATTCCCATGGTCGCCTTCACCCCCGACGAGGACACCTGCCAGCGCATGATGCTGTCGTGGGGCGTGCAGACCGTGCTCACCCCGACCTTCGAGGGCAAGGACGAGGCCGTCGGCCACATCAACGACGCCTTGGTCAAGGACGGACTGGCGAAGGTGGGCGACCGCATCGTCATCGTCTCGGGTTCGCCGATGGGTGTGCCCGGCAAGACCAACGCCCTGCGCGTGCACAAGGTGACCGAGCCGCAGCAGTCCGCCTGATCGACCACACTCCGCCCCGGGTCCCGCGCGCACGTCGCCGGGCCCGGGGCGGTGTGCTGTGCAGCCACCGGTGTGGCTAGAATCGTCCGTGCTGCCCGCCCGGGTGGCGGAATGGCATACGCGGACGGCTCAAACCCGTCTGGTCGAAAGACCGTAGGGGTTCGACTCCCCTCCCGGGCACCCATTCACCCGCCGTGACTGCGGCGGGCAGTATTGTCGGGCGCAGCGCGTCCACCCGCGGATCGGGTGGGCGGCCGTCCAACCAGAGGAGCACGCATCGTGGCTGAGCAGAGCAACCCCTCCGACCGTCCCCGCCCCCGGGTGTTGGTGGCCGAGGACGAGGCGCTGATCCGCATGGATCTCGTGGAGCTGCTCACCGAGGAGGGTTACGAGGTCGTGGGGCAGGCCGGCGACGGGCAGCAGGCCCTCGATCTGGCCCGTGAGCTCGAGCCCGACCTGGTCGTGATGGACGTCAAGATGCCCGTCATGGACGGGATCACCGCCGCCGAGAAGATTGCCGAGGAGCGCATCTCGGCCGTGGTCATGCTGACCGCCTTCAGCCAGCGCGATCTGGTCGAGCGGGCCCGCGAGGCCGGTGCCATGGCCTACGTGGTCAAGCCCTTCGACGCCTCCGACGTGGTGCCGGCCATCGAGATCGCCATGGGTCGCTTCCAGGAGATCCGCTCCATCGAGGACGAGGTCGCCGACCTCGAGGACCGACTGGCCTCACGCAAGGCCGTCGACCAGGCCAAGGGCCTGCTGCAGGAGGCGCTCGGGCTCACCGAGGCCGAGGCCTTCCGCTGGATCCAGAAGACGGCCATGGACATGCGCAAGTCGATGCGCGAGGTCGCCGAGGGCGTCATCACGCAGTTCTCGAAGTCGAAGGCGAAGGCCAAGTCGACCTCGGCCGACGACTGAGATCATCCGCTCCCCGGCGACGGGGTCAGGGGATCACACCCCGACGAACTGGCAGGTGATCCTCCCGGTCGCCACGCGGCGCTCCCGCTCATCGGTGAGCACCACCTGCCAGGTGGTGGTGGTGCGGCCCACGTGCACCGGGGTGGCGGTGCCGGTGACCCATCCTTCCCGCACCGGACGATGGTGGGTCACGTTCAGGTCGACCCCGACCGCCGCCTTCCCGTGTTCCCGGGCGTGCGCGAAGGCGCCGAACGATCCCAGCGTCTCGACGACCACCGCCGATGCTCCGCCGTGCCACAACCCCATCGGTTGGGTGTTGCCGGTCACTGGGTAGCGGGCGACCACCCGCTCGGACGACAGTTCGAGCAGTTCGATGCCCATCCGGTCGTCGAGGGCGCTGTGGTAGTCGTCGGCCCAGGCGGGCACGAGCCGGGGGTCATTCATGGGCTGAGCGTAGCGGTCGGGTTCGTCCGGGTGTTTTGTCGGGGCGGCTCGCTAGAGTCACGGTGTGAACCAGACCCCGCGCCTGCTGCTCATCGACGGACACTCCATCGCCTACCGGGCGTTCTTCGCTCTGCCGGTGGAGAACTTCTCGACCTCGACCGGTCAGCACACGAACGCGGTCTACGGGTTCACGTCGATGCTGATCAACGTGTTGCGCGACGAGCAGCCCACCCACGTCGCCGTGGCCTTCGACCGCTCCCGCCACACCTTCCGCACCGAGGAGTACGTCGAGTACAAGGCGAATCGCTCGAAGTCGCCCGAGGAGTTCACGGGGCAGGTGCAGCTCATCAAGGAGGTGCTCGACGCGCTCAACATCGTGCACCTCGATCGGGAGGGTTTCGAGGCCGACGACCTGATCGCGTCGATGTCGACCCAATTCACTTCGAGCCAGTCCACGTCGGGCGGCGCCGGCGGGGGTGGCGAGGGCGTCGACATCTTCATCTGCACCGGTGACCGTGACTCCCTGCAGTTGGTGACCGACCACGTGACGGTGTTGTACCCGAAGAAGGGCGTCTCCGACCTCGCGCGGATGACCCCCGAGGCCGTCGAGGAGAAGTACTTCGTCACGCCCGCCCGTTACCCCGAGCTGGCCGCACTGGTGGGGGAGACCTCCGACAACCTGCCCGGTGTTCCGGGCGTGGGGCCCAAGACCGCCGCCAAGTGGATCGACCAGTTCGACGGGCTCGACAACATCATCGCCCGCAACGAACAGGTGCCCGGGAAGGCGGGGGAGTCGCTGCGCGCCCATCTCGACGACGTGGTGCGCAACCGACGCCTGAACGCGTTGGTGCGCGACCTCGACCTGCCGTTCGGTCTCGACGAGCTCGAACGCCGTGACTGGGATCGCGAGGCCGTGCACACGCTGTTCGACGGGCTCGAGTTCCGCGTGCTGCGCGATCGGCTGATGGAGGCCCTGCCCCAGGGTGGCGACGAGGCGACCCCCGAGGCGGGCTTCGAGGTGACCGGCGAGCTGCTCGAGCCGGGTGCCGTGCGCGCCTGGCTCGCCGAGCACGCGGGCGCCGACCAGGTCACCGGTGTCGACGTGATCGGCCACTGGGGTTCGGGCACGGGCGACGTGACCCACCTGTCGCTGGCCAGCGCCGACGGTGCCGCGTGTCACCTGACCACCGCCGACCTCACCCCGGACGACGACGCCGCCCTCGGCGACTGGCTGGCCGATGCCACCCGCGGCAAGGCCCTGCACGAGGCGAAGGGCCCGATGCTGGCCTGCTGGGCGCGCGGGTGGGACCTGCGGGGCGTGGTCAATGACACCGTGCTGGCCGCGTACCTGTTGCGCCCCGACCAGCGCACCTTCGACCTCGGCGACCTGGCGATGCGCCACCTCAAGCGCGAGTTGCGCGTCGAGGCCGGCACCGTGGCCGACGAGGACCAGCTGACCCTCGACTTCGGTGAGGACGACGGCTCCGACCTGCAGGCCGCCCACGAATCGATGGTGCGGGCCCGCGCGGTGATCGACCTCTCCGACGCGCTCACCACAGAACTCGCGGCCCAGGACGAGGCCGAGCTCCTGGCCGAGGTGGAACTGCCGCTGCAGCGCATTCTCGCCCAGATGGAACGGGTGGGCATCGCGGTCGACATCGACCTGCTCGAGCGTCTGCGAGCCGACTTCGACGCCAAGGTGGTGGCGGCCGAGCAGGAGGCGTTCGCCGTCATCGGCAAGCCGATCAACCTGGGTTCGCCCAAGCAGTTGCAGGTCGTGCTCTTCGACGAGCTCAACATGCCCAAGACCCGCAAGACCAAGTCGGGCTGGACCACCGACGCCGAGGCACTCGAGGGCCTGTTCGAGAAGACCGAACACCCGTTCCTGGCTCACCTGCTGGCGCACCGCGACGCCATCCGGCTGCGGCAGACGGTCGATGGGTTGCTCAAGTCGGTGGCCGACGACGGCCGCATCCACACCACCTACGTGCAGACCATCGCGGCCACCGGCCGGTTGTCGTCGACCGACCCGAACCTGCAGAACATCCCGATCCGCACCGAGGAGGGTCGTCGCATCCGTGAGGCCTTCGTCGTGGGCGCGGGCTTCGAGACGCTGTTGACCGCCGACTACTCCCAGATCGAGATGCGCATCATGGCGCACGTCAGCGAGGACGACGGCCTGATCGAGGCGTTCCGCACCGGTCGGGACTTCCACACCGAGACTGCCTCGCGCGTCTTCCACGTCGAGCCCGACCACGTCACCGGCGAGCAGCGCGCCAAGATCAAGGCCATGAACTACGGCCTCGCCTACGGGCTGAGCGCGTTCGGACTGTCGAACCAGCTGGGCATTCCCACCAGCGAGGCCAAGGGCCTGATGGACGAGTACTTCTCCCGGTTCGGCGAGGTGCGCGACTACCTGCAGTCGGTCGTCGCCGAGGCGCGCAAGACCGGGTTCACCGAGACGTTGTTGGGACGACGCCGCCACCTTCCCGACCTGACGTCGTCGAACCGGCAGCGGCGCGAAATGGCCGAGCGGATGGCCCTGAACGCCCCGATCCAGGGGTCGGCGGCCGATGTCATCAAGGTGGCCATGCTCAAGCTGGCCGCGGCGCTGACCGAGCAGGGGCTGGCCAGTCGGGTGCTGTTGCAGGTGCACGACGAACTGGTGCTCGAGGTGGCCACCGGCGAGCGTGACCGGGTCGAGGCGCTGGTGCGCGACACCATGGGCCATGCGATGGATCTGACGGTTCCGCTCGACGTCAGCGTCGGCGTGGGTCAGTCCTGGCACGAGGCCGCCCACTGACGTTGCCGGGAAGCCCACTGCCATGCCCGATTCGTCCTCGCCCCCAGAGGTCAGAACACAGAAGCGCCGCGAGATCAGCGGGCCGATGCTGGGGTTTCTGGTGTCCCTCCCCGGCGCCTTTTGGGCTGGCCTCTTCCTGACCATCGACCTGCTGGGTGCGCGGGAGGTCGGGGCAACATCCGAAGCCATGGCATGGGTCGGGGGATCCCTGATCGTGTGCCTCCTGCCCGTAGGTCTGATCCCGCTCTTCTCGCCCAGACGAGTGGGTGCCTACCACGTGCTTGCTCCCGTGCTGGCAGGGCTCGTCCAGTTCGTCGCCCTCGTGTT
The DNA here is from genome assembly GCF_051192575.1 of Aestuariimicrobium soli. NCBI lineage: Bacteria > Bacillati > Actinomycetota > Actinomycetes > Propionibacteriales > Propionibacteriaceae > Aestuariimicrobium > Aestuariimicrobium soli. The sequence continues at coordinate 77,308 of NZ_JBPJSQ010000009.1, forward strand.
GAACGCGTACTGATTGCCGCCCAGCCAGGTGGGTGGCGGGGTCGGAGGTCCGTCGGTCGAGTAGGTCGCCTGCGACCGTGTCAAGACCACGGGCACGTGCCCGAGAGTGGTCAATCCGCAGCAGCTGAGGCCCGTCGATCCGCACCAGCGATCGATCGCCCTGAGCTGCTGCGGTTTGACCACGGCGCTGGTCGTCCAGCGGATGATGGCTCCTCGCCCGTCTCTCGTCCCTCACTCCCACAGGACCGCGTGCCAGACCCAACGTAGCTTCAGATAATCAACGTGGCTTCAGTCCAGAACGGAAGCCACGTTGATTATCTGAAGCTACGTCGGGGGTGTGGGGCGGGCCGGGGGTGAGGGGTCGGCCGGGGAGGCCGGGGTCGGGGAGTTCCGTCGGTCAGGAGAGGGCGCGATCCAGGGCGACGAGCACGTGCTCGAACTCGACGCCCAGCGCTCGTCCCATGCCCAGCTCGCAGGTGCGGTTCGCCGACAGGTACAGGTCGAAGCTCTGATCGCCGAGCTCGTTGACGGTGTCGCGGGTGGCGGCCTCGGTCAGCTCCGGGTGCAGCATGCCCCGGTCGCCGGCGAACCCGCAGCAGCGCCACGCATCGGGCACGACCACCTCCTCGGCCACCAGACCGGCGAGGGCGCGCAGGTCGTCATTGATGCCGAGCTGGGTGGTGGCGCAGGTCGGGTGCAGCAGCGCTCGTCCGGCACGACGCCCGGTGGGCAGCTCGCCGGCCCGCTCACCGATGAATGCGACGGCGTCCACGATGTCGAGCTCGGCTCCCAGGCTCTCGGCGGCCACCTTCATGCCCTCGGTGCAGCTGGCGGCGTCCGAGATCACCGTCAGTCGTCCGCCGCGGGTGGCCGCGGTCAACGAGCGGACGAGGCGCTCGTCCATCACCCGCTGACCCGCCTGGTGGCCCTTCGACTTCCACGGGGTGGAGCAGCACAGGGAGGCGACCTCGTCGGGCACGAGCACGCGCACGCCCAGTCGCTCCAACAGCCGCTGGGTGCTCCCGGCCACGTCGCCACCGCCGAACATGGTGCCGACGCAGGCGGGCACCATCACCACGTCGGGGGAGGGCTCGGGGCGTGGACGACGCCGGGCGCCGCCCGCGGGCAGGTCCGGGCCCAGCAGGGGCACCCGTTCGGAGCCGAGCACGGCCCGCGCCGCCCGCAGGGGGAGTGAGACCGCGGGCGCCGGCAGTCGGTCGGCCACGGTCATGCCGACCGAGGCCACCGTGGTGAACGAGCCCCAGGCCTGCGCCGCCATCCGCCACCCCGCCTCCTCGACCGGGTTGGTCTGCTCGCGGCGCAGGTGGCGCACCAGGTCGCCGGTGTTGATGCCCACCGGGCAGGTGGTCTGACACATGCCGTCGACCGCGCACGTCTCGGTCACCGGATAGGTCTGATCGACCCGGAGCCTTGCCGCCAGCGCGTGGTCACCGGACGCCTCGGCGTCGGCGATGGCCCGCTGCGCGACGATGCGCTGGCGGGGAGTGAGGGTGAGGAACTGGCTGGGGCAGACCGGTTCGCAGTAGCCGCACTCGACGCACCGGTCGACCTCCTCGGTCACCGTGGGGGTCTGCTTGAAGTCCTTCAGGTGGATCTCGGGATCGTCAGTGAGCACCACGCCGGGGTTGAGAATGCCCACGGGATCGAGGGCACCCTTGATCGACCGCATCATGCCGTGCAGTTCGGTGCCGTACTGGCGCTCCACGAACGGCGCCATGATCCGCCCGGTGCCGTGCTCGGCCTTGAGCGTGCCACCCGCCCCCAACACCAGGTCGACCAGCCCCTCGGTGAACTGGCGCTGCCGGCCCACCGCGTCGGGCTGCCGGAAGTCCTCGGTGACCAGGAAGTGGATGTTGCCGTCCTTGGCGTGGCCGAAGATCACCGGCGTCTGACCCAGACGGTCGCCGCACAGGGTGGTGAGGTGGGCGCACACCCTGGCGAGGTCGGGCACCGGCACGGCGATGTCTTCCAACAGGGCCGTCGTGCCACTCGGACGAGCGCCCGCCACCTTCGCGTACAGCCCCTTGCGCAGCGACCACAGCCCGGCGCGGCGGGCGGCGTCGGCCGTGTACTGACGCGGGTTGCCCGCCCCCTCGAGCAGGCCGGCCAACTCGTCGGCCTCGGCCGCCTGGTACTCCACCAGCAGGGCCGCTTCACCGGGGCTGGCGGCCGGCAGCAGGTCGGCGTGCGCGGGGTCGTGGCGGCACACCGTGAGCGAGGCCTCGTCCAACAGTTCGATGACGGCGGGGCCGGTGGCCTTGAGCTCGGGCAGGGCCTGGGTGGCCTCGTGCAGCGAGCCGAAGGTCAGCAGCCCGGTGGCCACGTGCGGCAACACCGGCACGGTGCGGAACACGGTCGACGCCACGAAGCCCAGCGTGCCCTCCGAACCGACCATCAGGTGTTCCAGCACCTTGGCGGGGGAGTCGTGGTCGAGCAGCGAGTTGAGGCCGTAGCCCATGGTGTTCTTGGTGGCGAACTGGCGTCGGATCTCGGCGGCGAGGTCGGGGCGACGCGCCTCGTCGGTGAGTCTGAGCAGCAGGTCGAACAGTGCGGGTTCCCGGTCGGCGAGCAGGTCGTTCGCGTCGACGGCCCCCGTGTCGACGACGGTGCCCGAGGCGAGCACCACGACCAGGGAGTCGATGGTCTCGTAGGAGTTCTGGGTGGTGCCGCAGGTCATTCCGGACGAGTTGTTGGCGACCACCCCGCCGATGGTGCAGGCCACCTCCGAGGCGGGGTCCGGGCCCAGCTTGCGGCCGTGGCGGGCCAGTCGGGTGTTCACCTCGCGCACGGTCATGCCGGGGCCGATCCTGACCCGCTGCGCGGCATCGTCCAGCAGTTCGAACGAGCGGAACCCACGCCGCACGTCGACCAACAACCCCGCCGACTGACCCTGACCCGACAGCGAGGTTCCCCCCGACCGGAAGGTCACCGGGGTGCGCCGGGCGGTGGCGATGCCGAGCACCGCGGCCACGTCGTCGGCGTCCCGCACCACCAGGGATGCCGACGGGGTGAGCAGGAAGTGGCTGGCGTCGACGGCAGCGGTGAGTACGTCGAGGGCCGAGGTGCGCACCCGGCGCTCTCCCAGGGCCGCCGTCAGGTGGGCCAGCAGGTCGGACGAGACGGTGGTGGTGGCTCCGCGGCGCATGTCGCCACCCTAGGCCAGGGGCGATCAGGCGGCGGGCGCGACGGGCTTCAGGTAGAACAGGATGCGCGAGTCCCAGGCCGACGTGGCCTGGTTGAAGTCCCAACAGATCACGATCACGGCCTGGGGGGATCCCTCGTAGTCGTAGAGCACCGTCGACATCGGGTCGTAGTCCTTGACCCACACCTTGGTCTGCCGCTCGAAGGTGTAGCAGACGGTCGTGCCGTGGCTGTCAGTGACCTTCACCAGGGCGCCCGGCTTGAGGCCCGTCTTCGCGTCGCGCAGCTCATTGCCCAGCGCGCCGCCGTGACGGTAGGTGTGAATGCTGAGCACGGCATTGCCCTTGGTCGCGCCGATCTTGGGCCCCTCGTCGAACCAGGCCACGCCCTGGGAGTCGTTCTTCGGCGGAGCGGCGGCGGCGCCCGACTCGTCCAGCCCGAGCGACATCACGTGCGACGACACCTTCATCGAGTCGATGGTGAGGCGGGTGGGGTCGTCCATGGGGGCGGTGGGGCTCGAACAGTCGGCGGGTGCCGACCCCGAGGCCGATGCCGAAGTCGAACCCGCGCTCACCGAGGTCGCCCTGACCGAGGTCGCGCTGGGCGAGGTCGCCGAGGTCGACCGCGCCGGCGTGGAGGCGGTGAGCGGGGGAGTCGACGCGACGCTGGCGGGGGAGGCGGCGTCCCCGGTGCCTGGCCGGGTGGAACGCCAGCCGATGACCGCGGCGACGGCGACCACGACGACCACGACGCCGACCGCGACGAGGCGGGTGCGGGGTCGTCCGGCGGGGTGCTGCGCCATCGGTACGGGTCCTTCCGGGACGGGGGAGGCATGCTTGGATCAGTGTCAGGCTAGCCGAGGTCACCAAGGCCGACGGTGCGAGTGCCGTCACCGGGTTGCCCCATCCCTTGGTGCGGGCACTGGGTGCGTTCACTGGGTCCGGAACGCAGATTGCCGTGGTCGCGCGCGCAGAGTAGTCTGGACGGGCACTGTGACCTGTCCCGTTCCGTACCGAGTGAGTGGGTGTGCGTGGGACGAAGCAACCCTTTGACCTCCGCAGGGTGATGGTGCACCACCAGCATCGTCCAATCCATCGGAGCCCTACTACATGACCTCCTCCACTGAGGCCTCGACCCAGGTCGCCATTGACGACCTCGGCTCGCCGGAAGCCTTCCTGGCTGCCGTCGACGCCACCATCAAGTACTTCAACGACGGCGACATCGTCACCGGCACCGTCGTCAAGGTCGACCGCGACGAAGTCCTGCTCGACATCGGTTACAAGACCGAAGGTGTCATCCCTTCCAAGGAACTCTCCATCAAGCACGACGTGGACCCCTTCGAGGTCGTCCAGGTCGGCGACGAGATCGAGGCTCTCGTCCAGCAGAAGGAGGACAAGGAGGGTCGCCTGATCCTGTCCAAGAAGCGCGCCCAGTACGAGCGCGCCTGGGGCACGATCGAGAAGGTCAAGGAGGAGGACGGCGTCGTCACCGGCACCGTCATCGAGGTGGTCAAGGGTGGCCTCATCGTCGACATCGGCCTGCGTGGCTTCCTGCCCGCGTCGCTGGTCGAGATGCGTCGCGTCCGTGACCTGCAGCCCTACGTCGGCATGGAGCTCGAGGCCAAGATCATCGAGCTCGACAAGCACCGCAACAACGTCGTGCTGTCGCGTCGCGCCTGGCTCGAGCAGACCCAGAGCGAGGTTCGTCAGAACTTCCTCACCCAGCTGCAGAAGGGTCAGATCCGCAAGGGTGTCGTCAGCTCGATCGTCAACTTCGGTGCGTTCGTCGATCTCGGCGGCGTCGACGGTCTGGTGCACGTCTCCGAGCTGTCCTGGAAGCACATCGACCACCCCTCCGAGGTCGTCGAGGTCGGCACCCCGGTCACTGTCGAGGTGCTCGAGGTCGACATGGATCGCGAGCGCGTCTCGCTGTCGCTGAAGGCGACCCAGGAAGATCCGTGGCAGACCTTCGCCCGCATCCACGCCATCGGCCAGATCGTGCCCGGCAAGGTCACCAAGCTGGTGCCGTTCGGTGCGTTCGTCCGCGTCGAGGAGGGCATCGAGGGTCTCGTGCACGTCTCCGAGCTGGCTGAGCGTCACGTCGAGATCCCCGAGCAGGTCGTCGCCGTCAATGACGACGTCATGGTCAAGATCATCGACATCGACCTCGAGCGTCGTCGCATCTCGCTGTCGCTGAAGCAGGCCAACGCCGGCGTCGACGTCGCGGCTGACGACTTCGACCCCTCGCTGTACGGCATGACCGCCAGCTACGACGAGCAGGGCAACTACATCTACCCCGAGGGCTTCGATCCGGAGTCCAACGAGTGGAAGGAAGGCTACGAGGAGCAGCAGCGCGCTTGGGAGGCTCAGTACGCCGAGGCCCAGGCTCGCTGGGAGGCTCACAAGCGACAGGTCGAGGAGGCCGAGCAGGCCGACCAGAACGCTGCCGCCGAGAGTGGCTCCGCTGCCAGCTTCACCTCGACCGAGGACCCGGGTGCCGGGTCGCTCGCGTCGGACGAGGCCCTGCAGGCCCTGCGCGACAAGCTCACCGGCGGCAACTGACCGTCCGGGCTTCGAGCCCATCAGGAAGGCCCCCGACCATCATGGTCGGGGGCCTTCCCGCGTTCTGGGCCCAGGTTGCCAGCGCTCCGGAGTCAGGCGCGGCTCAGGAGGTCGAGCCGAAGCCGGTCTCGGCGAGGGCACGACGGGCCTCGTCGAGGGCGCCCAGCAGCACGGCCTCGTCGCCCAGATGGCTGCGCAGCAGGGTGGGCGGCTGCCAGTGCAGCGAGGCGCGCAGGCTGGTGTCGAGGGCGGCACGCAGCGGTTCGCCGGCGATCCGGGCGGTCTCGCCGCCGAGAATGACCAGGCCGGGGTCGAGGATGGTCGACAGGTTGACCAGCCCCGGAATGATCCGTTCGGCCAGGGCGTCCCACACGGGTGAGCCGAGGGGTTCGGTGGCCACCACTTCGTGCAGCCAGGCGAACTCGCGGTCGTGGGCCCGGCCCACGACATTGGCCAGCGTCCAGGCGCCCGCGCGGTCCTGGAAGGGGGCAGCCGAATCGCCGCCGGTGCGCATGAAACCGACCTCGCCGGCGGCGCCGTGTCGTCCGCGATGCACCCGTCCGCCGAGCACCACCGCCGCGCCGACACCGCTGCCGAGGCTGAGCAGCGCGTAGTCCTCCCACTGGCCGGCGACGCCGTGCAGCCGCTCGGCGATCGCGCGGAAGTTCACCTCGTTGTCGAAGAGCACGCCCGACCGTGGACCCAACTCGTCCCGGATCCGTTGGGCGGTGCCCGCGGCCCAGCGGGGGAGCTCGGTCGAGAACAGCACGTCGCCGGTTCCCGGGTCGATGGCGCCGGGCAGGGCGATGGCCACGGTGTGGTGGCGGTAGGCGTCGGTGGGAATCGTCGCCTTCACCGACTCGACCACCAGCTCGGCCAGACGGTCGTCCGTCTCGACGGGAACATCGTGTCGTTCGGCGGCCGTCGAGCCGAGGGGGGAGTGGGCGATGCGCAGGCTGTTGCCGCGCAGTTCGACCGCGGTGGCCAGTCCCAATTTGGGGGCCAGAGCGAACACCACGGCCTTGGGGCCGGGGCGCGAACTCTCGTCGAATCCGTCGGAGACGACCAGCCCCTGGGCCTCCAACCGCTCAATCACCTTGAGCGTCGCGGGGCTGGAGAGTCCGGCCAGTTTGGCCAGTTGAGGACGACTCATCGGCCCGTGTTGGGCGAGGAGCTCGCAGAACACACGGTCGTTGACCTGCCGCATCAGGCGCTGCGGTGCGCCACCGATGGGCGTGGTGGGGGTCATGCTCCCATCCTTCCCGACTCCGGCCGCTCCCGCGGCGGTGCCCAGTTGGCCGGTGGGGCGGTCACCCCTGCCGGTGATTGATTATTTACTTAATTAATGATTGTGTGCAAGATGTTCCCAGCCCCGGTGAGACGGTGGCCGACGGCGCGAGCGAACCGCGCGGTGAGCTGAGCAGTGAACGAGGCAAGGAGGCAGCGTGCAGGTTGAGACACAGGCGACGGACACCGTCCGGGACGACGTTCCCCCCACGCCGGTCGTGCCCGACAGTGCCGAGATCGCCCGGCCTCAGCGGCGCGGGCTGCCCCAGTGGGTGCGGTTCCTCGGCAAGCGACTCGGCATCTACGCCGGCACGGCCGTGCTGGCCATCGTGATGAACTTCATGCTGCCGCGACTGATGCCCGGTGACCCGGTGCAGGACATGTTCCTGCGCATCCAGCAGGCCACCGGTGCGCCGCCGCCCAAGTACCTGATCGAGAACATCTACGCGCTGTACGGCGACCCCAATCGTCCGTTGCCGTTGCAGTTCGTCGACTACATGACCCAACTCTTCAAGGGCGACCTGGGTCGCTCGGTGATGCAGTACCCGACCCCGGTCTCGCAGCTGTTGGCGCAGACCATGCCGTGGACGATCGGCCTGGGCCTGATCACGCTGCTACTGGCCTGGGTGATCGGCACCCTGCTGGGCGCGTGGCTCGGCTGGAAGCCCTCGGGCCTGGCCGACAAGCTGTTCACCCCCGTGCTGATGTTCTTCCACTCGATCCCGGCCTTCTGGCTGGCGATCATGGCGGCCTGGTTCTTCGCCTACCGCAACTACTACTTCCCCCCGCAGGGCGGCTACGACGCCGAGGTCACCGACCGGTCGCTGTTCAACCCGGAGTTCGTCGGCTCGGTCGTGCAGCACGGCGCCCTGCCCGCCGTGGTGCTGGTCGTGGTGGGCTTCGCTGGCTGGTTGTTCAGCATGCGCAACATGACCATCGCCACCACCAGCGAGGACTACGTCACCCTGGCCCGCGCCAAGGGCCTCAGCCGGTTCACCGTGCTGATGCGCTACGCGGCCCGCAACGCGATCCTGCCCAACGTCACCGGCCTGGCCCAGGCGGTCGGCGGCCTGCTCGGCTCGATCGTGCTGGTCGAGTCGGTGTTCGTCTACCCGGGCATGGGCACGCTGCTGGGCAACGCCATCGGTCAACGCGACTACCCGGTGATGCAGGCCATCTTGTTGATGACCGTCTTCCTGACGCTGGCCGCGAACTTCGTGGCCGACTCGATCTACGTGCTGCTGGACCCCCGCACCCGGGAGGGTGACGCCTGATGACCAAGCGCTTCCTGAGACTGCCGATGGTGCAGGCCGGTATCGGCCTGCTGGTCTTCTTCACACTGATGGGCACGATCGGGCCGTGGCTGTGCAGTTCCCTGCTCGGGCTCGACCCGCTGAGTCTCGACACCGCCCGTGCCGGCCAGCCGCCGAGCGCCGACCACTGGCTGGGCACCACCTCGTCCGGCCAGGACGTGCTCGCCCGCATCGTGTGGGGCGCCCGCGGCTCGCTGCTGGTGGGCCTCGCCTCGGGCATCATCGCCACCGTGCTGAGCGTCGTGATCGGCATCTGGGCGGGGTTCATGGGCGGCTGGGCAGACCGGTTGCTGAACACCACGACCAACCTGTTCCTGACCATGCCGAGCTTCGCGGTGACGCTGATCATCGCCGGCTACGTGCAGAAGCTCGACTGGCTGTCGGTGTCGATCATCATCGGCATCTTCGAATGGCCCGGCGGCGCCCGCCGCATTCGTGCCCAGGCCATGAGCCTGCGGGGTCGCGACTTCACGGCGGCCCTGCGCACGACCGGGGAGTCGCGCTGGCGCATCATCGCCGTCGAGGTGGCACCCCACCTGAACGGTGTTGCCAGCTCGATGTTCCTGACGGCCTTCGTCTACGGGGTCTTCACCCAGGCCTCGATGGCCTTCCTGGGCATCGGTGATCCCGAGACGGTGTCGTGGGGCACCGAGATCGCCTACGCCGAGGGCCAGAACGCCCTGTTCCGAGGCATGTGGTGGTGGTTCGCGCCCCCCGGCATCGCGATCGCTCTGCTCGGCCTGAGCACGGCGCTGATCAACTTCGGCATCGACGAGATCGTCAACCCGGTGCTCAACTCCAAGCAGGAGGTGCTGGTGCGCAAGTTCCTGCGCCGCAAGCCCAAGGCCACCCGCCAGCAGGCCGTCGTCCAGGAAGCCACCATGAGCCAGGAGATGAGCCGATGACCGCCACCCCGCTGCTCGAGGTGCGCGAGCTGTGCGTGCGCTACCTCACCGAGGCCGGCGAAGTGCCCGCCTGTGACGACGTCAGTCTGTCGGTGAACCGGGGCGAGGTGCTCGGCATCGCCGGCGAATCCGCCTCGGGCAAGTCGACCCTGTTGACCGCCATCATGCGGCTGCAGCGCACGCCCGCGGTCACCTGGAGCGGTCAGGTGCTCTACCACCCCGTTGGCGGGGGAGAGCCCGTCGATCTGACCCAGTTGGACGACCGGCAGCTCTCGCCCCTGCGGTGGTCCGACCTGTCCATCGTCATGCAGTCGGCGATGGCCTGCCTCAACCCGGTGATGCGGTTGCGCGCCCAGTTCGCCGACGTGCTGAAGCTCAAGAATCCCCGGATCACCCGGCGCGAGATCGACGACAAGGTGGCCGAACTGCTGCGCATGGTGGGCATCGCCCCCGACTACGCCACCGCCTACCCGCACCAGCTGTCCGGTGGCATGCGGCAGCGCGCCCTGATCGCCCTGTCGCTGGCCTGCGATCCCGACATCGTGGTGATGGACGAGCCGACCACGGCCGTCGACGTGGTCATGCAGCGCACCATTCTCGACCAGCTGATGGCCCTGCAGGAGCGGCTCGGTTTCGCGATCATCATGGTCACCCACGACCTGTCACTGCTGCTGGAGATCTCCGACCGGATCGCCATCATGTACGGCGGTCGCGTGGTCGAGGTGGGTTCGGCTGCCGAAATCTATGCCAGCCCCCGCCACCCCTACACCCAGGGCCTGCGCAATGCGTTCCCGCCGCTCAGCGAGCCCGTGCGCCGGTTGTCGGGCATCCCCGGCACCCCGCCGAACCTGCTCAAGCTGCCACAGGGCTGTGCCTTCGCGCCCCGCTGCCCGCGGGCCGAGGACGACTGCCGCGCCACCCGACCCGAGCTCGAACCGGTGGGCCGGGGTGGTCTGGCGGCCTGCCTACACCCGCTGTCGGCCGAGGCCACCCGCAGGCAGGACGAACGCGCCAGCGGCGACGACGCGATGGCCGTCGACTCGGAGGCCCTCGTCGACTCCGAGGCCCCGACCTCGTCCCAGGTCGCCGATCCGATGACGTCAGACCCGATGGGAGCAGACCTGTGAGCGCCACCTCTCGAACCCGTACGTCGGACGACTGGCCCATCGTCCGCGCCCGCGGGCTCACCCGCCACTTCCACGGCCGTTCGCGGGAGGGCGGCCGCACCACCATTCGTGCCGTCGAGGGGGTCGACTTCGACATCGAGCCCGGCACCATCGTGGCCCTGGTAGGCGAGTCCGGATCGGGCAAGACCACCCTCGCCCGCATGCTGGCGCTGCTGTACCCGCCCACCTCGGGCGACCTCACCGTCAATGGTGCCTCGCTCCCGCACGCGCAGCGTGACAAGGTGCGTTACTACGGCAACGTGCAGATGATCTACCAGGATCCGTTTGCCTCGCTGAACACCCTCAAGCCGCTGCGGCACATCCTGGGGCGCGCGTTGCGCATCCACGGCAAGGTGAAGACCCGCAAGCAGGAGCGCGAGCAGGTCGCCGCGCTGTTGCGCAAGGTCAACCTGACGCCGCCCGAGCAGTTCGTCGACGCCTACCCGACGGCCCTGTCCGGTGGCCAGCGCCAGCGCGTCGCGATCGCCCGCGCCCTGGCCGTGGAACCGCGCCTGCTGCTGGCGGACGAGCCGACCTCGATGCTGGACGCCTCGATCCGCCTCGACATCCTCAACCTGCTGCGTGACCTGCGTGATTCCGAGGGAGTGGCGATCCTCTACATCACCCACGACATCGCCTCGGCGCGCTACCTCAGCGACCGGATCATGGTGATGTACGGCGGCCGCATCGTCGAGACCGGCCCCACCGACGAGGTGGTGGCCAACCCGAAGCACCCCTACACGCAATTACTGCTGGCCTCGGCCCCCGATCCTGCCCACCACAAGGGCAGCGGCCGCACGCGGAGCATTCGCGTGGTCGGTGACGCCGAACCCGTCGACGTCAGCCAGGAGGTGGCGGGGTGCCGGTTCGCGCCCCGTTGCCCCCATGCCATGGACCGGTGTCGCACCGAGTTGCCACCCCTGATCGAGAGCGCAGACCAGCGGGCCGCCTGCTGGTTGCTCGACCCTGCCCACACCCCCGCCGAGGAGACCACCCATGACTGACCACGTGTCCCGCCGCCTGCTGCTCGCCGGCGTTCCCGCCGCACTGGTGCTCGCCGCCTGTTCCGGTCAGGGAGGGGCCAAGCCCGGCGAGGGCAAGGGATCGTCCGGCAATGACGGGGTGCTCACCGTCGCCGACGGTGGCCCGTCGTACCCGAAGAACTTCAACTGGTACGGGGCCAACCAGAACGGCACCGCCCCCGGCCTCAACCTGATCTACGAGTCGCCCTTCATGCTCGACTACACCCAGCCGGGCAAGCTCGTGCCGTGGCTGGCCGAGAGCTACGAGATGACCGACGACGGCACGACCATGGTCTTCCACCTGCGCAAGGGCGTGAAGTGGTCCGACGGCACCGAGATGACGGCCGAGGACTTCGCCTTCACGCTGGGCTTCGTCAACGGTGAGGCGGGCGCCGACCCCGAGAAGTACTGGACGAAGAAGCTGCCGGAAGCGACCGACAAGTACACCTGCAAGGTCTTCTTCCACAGCAAGGAGTTCCAGCAGATGTCGAACTACGCGCTGTACTACCCGATCTTCCCGGCGCACATCTGGAAGAGCCGCGACCGCAAGACCGACACCAACGAGAACCCGGTCGGTACCGGCCCGTTCACCGTGGAGTCGTTCGACCCGCAGTTGGTCACCTACAAGCTGCGCGACGACTACTGGGGCGGCAAGGGCAACGGTGTGAAGACCGTCAAGTACGTGCCGACCGCCCCCGTCGGTGGCATGCAGAGCCAGCTCGATCGTGGCGAGCTCGACGTGACCGAGGCTTCCGCGGCAGGTGTGAAGAAGGACTTCGTCGACAAGAACCCCGAGCTCAACCACTACTCGGTCTACCCGAGCGGTGGCTCGATCATCATGACGCTGAACTGCACCAAGCTGCCGTTCAAGGATGCGGCGGTGCGGCGTGCCTTCCGTGGCGCTCTCGACCTGCAGGCCGCCGTCGACCTGGCCGCCACCGGGGTGGGTGTGCCCAGCGTGACCGGTCTCGACACCAAGATCTACGCCGACACCCTCAAGCCCGAGTACGCCGAGCCGCTGAAGGCCGACGTCGAGGCCGCCAAGAAGGAACTGGCCGACGCCGGCTGGACCGTGTCGGGCGGCAACCTCACCAAGGACGGGAAGTCCTACCCGCTGAGCCTGTTCCTCGACAACGCCGACCAGGTGATGATGCAGATGGGTCAGGTGCTGATCGACCAGTGGACGAAGGCCCTGGGCGTCAAGGTCACCTGGCAGCCCACCCCCACCACGGTGTTCAACGACAAGGGTCTGAGCGCGCTCTACGACATGTGGGTGCAGGGTGCGGTGCCGGGCGGGAACTACTACATCGCCTACGGCCAGTACGCCAAGAGCCTGCTTCGTCCCCCGGGCACCAAGGAGGACGTCTGGGGCAACAACGGTCGCTGGGACAACAAGCAGATCCAGGATGCCCTGGCCCTGATGAAGGACACCCGCACCGACGACGTCGACAAGCTGTTGCCCGCCTACCACGCGATCCAGGACGCCGTCGCCAAGGACGCCCCGTTCATCCCGCTCTACACCAACGGACGAAACCTGATGTGGAGCTCGCGCAAGTGGACCGGCTTCCCGGAGCCGGCCTCGTCCAACTATTCACCGGGCGTCGGTGGCGTGAACACCGCCATCGCCACCCTGCTCGCCCTCAAGCCCGCCTGACCCGTCCGCCCGCGGACGTCCAACCCCCCACAGACGGGAACCCCTCCCGTCGTCCGAGAAGGAGTTACGACGATGTGCCCACCCTTGTCTCGCCGCATGATGCTCGCCAGCATTCCCTTGGGAGTGCTGGCGGGCACCGCCGCCTGCTCCGGTCAGGGAGGTGCCAAGCCCGCAGGTCAGGGCAGCGGCGCCTCCAAGGCCACCAATGACGGGGTGATCGCCCTCGCCTCGGGCGGCCCCACCTATCCGAAGAACTTCAACTGGTACGGGGCCAACCAGAACGGCACCGCCCCGGGCCTCAACCTGGTCTACGAGTCGCCCTTCGCGCTCGACTACACCAAGCCCGGTCACTTCACGCCGATGCTGTGCGAGTCCTACGAGATGGAGGACGAGGGCGCGACCATGGTCTTCCACCTGCGCAAGGGCGTGAAGTGGTCCGACGGCACCGAGATGACCGCGGACGACTTCGTCTACACCTTCGGGTTCGTCAACGGTGAGGCCTGCCCCGACGAGGAGAAGTGCTGGGCCAAGAAGCCGCCGGAGGCGACCGACAAGTACACCTGCAAGGTGTTCTTCAACAGCCCCCAGTTCCAGCAGATGGCCAGCTACGCCATGTACTACCCGATCATTCCGGCGCACATCTGGAAGGACCGCGACCGCAAGACCGACACCAACGAGAACCCGGTCGGTACCGGCCCGTTCACCGTGGAGTCGTTCGATCCCCAGCTGGTCACCTACAAGCTGCGCGACGACTACTGGGGTGGCAAGGGCGAGGGCGTGAAGAAGGTGAAGTACATGCCGATGGGCCCCATCGGTGGTGTGCAGAGCCAGCTCGATCGTGGCGACCTCGACATCGCCGAGGGTCAGGCCCCCGGCATCAAGAAGGACTTCGTCGACAAGAACCCCGAGCTCAACCACTTCACCACCTACCCCTCGGGTGGCTCGCAGCTGATCACCTTCAACTGCCTGAAGGCTCCCTTCGACGATGTCGCGGTGCGTCGTGCCCTGCGTGACTCGCTCGACCTGGCCGCCGCCAGCGAGCTGGCCGCGACCGGCTACACGATCCCCAGCGTGGTGGGGCTCGACCCCAAGGTCTACGCCGACACCCTGCTGCCGGAGTACAAGGAGCCGCTGACCGCCGACGTCGAGGGCGCCAAGAAGTCGCTGGCCGATGCCGGCTGGACCGTCGAGGGCGGCAACCTCACCAAGGGTGGCAAGAGCCACCCCATCTCGCTGGTGCTCGACAACGGCAACCAGGTGTGGATGCAGCTGGGGCAGGTGCTGATCGACCAGTGGATGAAGAACCTGGGCGTCAAGGTGGCCTGGCAGCCCACGCCCACCCAGGTGTTCAACGACAAGGCCGTGCTCGGTGAGTACGCCATGTTCGCCGCCGGTGGTGTCAGCTCAGGCAACTACTACCAGGCCTACGCCCAGTACTCGAAGGGCAACTACCAGCCGTTGGGCACCAAGGAGAACGTCTGGGGCAACTACGGTCGTTGGCAGAACAAGGCGATGCAGGAGAACGTCTCGAACATGTCCAACTTCCGCTCCGACGACGCCGAGGGGCTGAAGCCGCTGATCGAGGCCATGCAGAAGGCCGTCGCCGAGGACGCCCCGTTCATCGCCACGATGACCAACGTCCAGGGTGTGCTGTGGAGTTCGCGCAAGTGGACCGGGTTCCCCGATCCCGGCACCACGGCCTACCTGCCCGGAATCAGTGGCGTCAACCACGCCATCCTGACGCTGCTCAAGCTGAAGCCGGCCTGATCATGATGGGTTCGCGCCCTGCGGACCACGCCCCCCACGGGGCAGACCATCACGGACGACGCCCCGCCAGCCCTCACCCGGGCTGGCGGGGCGTCCCGCGTCGGGGGCGGGCGCGCCCCGGACGGACTCAGGCTCGACGCAGGGCATTCATGGGGCAGTCGAACGGGTCGCGGGCGTGCAGGCCCACCTCATTGAGGTGACGCACCACGATGGCGTACGAGGCCAGCAGGGAGGTCTCGGTGTAGGGCACGTCGTGCGTGCGGCAGTACTGCTTCACGATCTCGCGCGCCCGCCGCAGGTGGGGACGAGGCATGTTGGGGAACAGGTGGTGCTCGATCTGGTGGTTGAGGCCGCCCATCAGCAGACTGGCCCACCAGCCACCACGAATGTTGCGGGAGGTGCGCACCTGTTTGGTGAAGAAGTCCAGCCGGGCCTCTGGTGCGATGACCGGCATGCCCTTGTGGTTGGGAGCGAACGATGCGCCCATGTAGACGCCGAACACGGCCAGTTGCACGCCCATGAAGGCGAACGCCAGGCCCAGGGGCAGCACCAGGAAGACCGGGACGACCACCGCCGCCAGCCGCAGGGTGAGGAGCACCATCTCGGTCCAGCGCTTCTCGACCCGGCCTCGTCCGAAGACGTGGCGGACGCTGTGCTGATGGAGGTTGAGTCCCTCGAGCGTCAACAGGGGAAAGAACAGCCAACCCTGCCGGCGGGTGAGCCAGCGCAGCCAGCCCGTCGCGCGGCGAGCGTCCTCGGGAAGGAACGAGATCGTGTCGCGTTCGATGTCGGGGTCCTTGCCCACCCGATTGGGGTTGCCGTGGTGCCGGGCATGCTTGTTGTCCCACCACGACAGACTCAGCCCCACGACACCGGTCGCCAGCAGGCGCGCGAGCCGGGTGTTGTTCCTCCCCGACGCGAAGATCTGGCGGTGTCCCGCTTCGTGGCCGACGAAGGCCACTTGGGTGAACACGATGCCGAGCGCCGCCGCGATCAGCAACTGCAACCAACTCGATCCCAGCAGGATGAAGCCAGTGATGCAGCCGCCCAAGGCCAGCGCCAGTACACCGAGCAGGGTCCAGTAGAACCACAGGGTTCGGTTCAGCAGCCCGCTCTGCTTGGCCTGAGTGGAGACTTCGATGAAGGCGCGCAACTGAGGGGGGAAACTGCTGGCGTCGGCGTGCTGACCGAGCGGGCCGTCGGTCATCGATGGGGCTGACAAACGAGCGAGGGACGAGGGCATCTGGCCTGCCTGGTGGTGAGGACGCTCGGAGCGTCGTGTTCGCCACGGGCGGATGCCGACAGCTGTGGTCAGTATAGGAGGGGGCGCCAACTCCGTCGCGAGGCCACCCAGACCGTCCCCGACTGCGCCAGACTCGTCCCATGATGCCTTCCCGCGACCGGACGCGACGGACCACCATCGGGCTGACCGGGGGGATCGCCTCGGGCAAATCGACCGTCGCCGAACGGCTCGTCGAACTCGGCGCCGTGGTCATCGACTCCGACGAGTTGGCGCGCGAGGCCGTCGCCCCCGGCAGCGAAGGCCTGGCCGGGGTGGTGGAGCTCTTCGGCCGCGGGGTGCTGGCTGCCGACGGCTCCCTCGACCGGGCGGCGCTGGGTCGTCGGGTCTTCGCGGACGACCATGCCAGGCGCCGGCTGGAGGGCGTCGTTCACCCTCGGGTCAGGGCGCTCTCCCGGGAACGGATCGCCGCGGCCCCGGCCGGTGCGGTGGTGGTCGAGATGATCCCCCTGCTGATCGAGACCGGGCAGGCCGCACGGTTCGACGAGCTGCTGGTCGTCGACCTGCCCCGCGAGCTGCAGCGCGACCGACTCGTCCGCCGTTCGGGGCTGTCGGAAGCTGAGGCCGAGGCGCGCATCGACGCCCAGGCGAGTCGGGCGGAGCGACTGGCGGCGGCCACCCACGTCTTCGACAATTCCGGCGACCGCGAGCACCTGCTCCGGCAGGTCGACCAGTGGTGGACGAGCGCAGGCCACCGCACCGGTTGACCCGAATCCGGCGCTGCACGCTCCAAGTCGCCCCCTGATGGGCCAAGCTGGACGCGGTGCGCGACGATGCACCGCCAGAGACGAGGAGTGAGTTGTGAACTGCCCACGCTGCGGCACCGAGGTGCCCGAAGCGGGCCACTTCTGCCACGCCTGCGGTCATGACCTGTCGGCAGGTGAGGGAGCGCGTCGCTCCTTCGCCGCGAAGCCGGACGAGCCAGTGCGCTCGTTCAGGCTCGTGTCGTCGATCATGCCCAAGGGTGCGGCCGAACGGCCCCGGACCTACCAGATCGCCTTCGGTGTGACCGTGCTGGTCGCCGTGGTGGCCGCCCTCCTGGGGGCGCTCCCGGTTGCCATCCTGGTGGCCGCGCTGGCGGTCCCGTTGATCTACATCGTCTACCTGTACGACGTGAACCTGTGGGAGGACCAGCCGGTTCCGGTCACCGGGTTGGCGTTCGTGCTGACCCTGGCGCTGGGGGTGATCTTCACGCTCGGTTGGACGGCCCTGCGCGGCCCGCTGGTCGACTCCCGTGCCTTCGAGGGCGGGGCCTCGCCGACCGCGGCCGGGGTGCTGATCGCGGCCCTGCTGGTGCCGGTGGTCGGCGAGATCATCCGACAGGCGGGGCCCGTCATTCTGGCGGCTCGTCCGGAGTTCGACGACCTGATGGACGGGTTGTCGTTCGGTGTCATCTCGGGTGTGGCGTTCGCGACGGCCGACACCCTGGTCAAGCAGTGGGACCTGCTCACCGCGGGCTTCCACGCTCCCGGGCAGAGCTTCGTGACGTGGGCGGCGCTGTTGCTGCTCGAGGGCTTCGTGAAGCCCTTGGTGATCGGCACCGCGACCGGTATCGCCTGCGCCGAGTTCTCGGGTCTGGGCAAGGGCTACGACGGCTTCTCGAAGCGTTACGTGCTGGCCGTGCTCGAGGCGATCGCCTGGAACGCGCTCTACTTCGGTGGCACCTACCTGCTGAGCTTCATCACCCCGGCCTGGTTGGGTCTGGTGCTGTCGCTGGTGCTGGGTGCGGTGCTGCTGGCTGCGCTGCTGCTGCGGGTGCGCGGCGTGCTGCAGACCGGTCTCGTCGAGGCTTCGCTCGAGTCGGCCGCACGCCACGGCGAGGGCGGCGTGGGTGAGTCGGGCGAGCTCGACCACTGCGCCAGCTGCGAGATGCCGATGCTGGCCGGCTCGACGTTCTGCTCGAACTGCGGACTGGCCCAGAAGGCCACCGCCGGGGCGAGGCTGCACCCGAAGCGGGCGGCCCTCGCCACGGCAGGGCCCGCACCGAGTGCACCGGACGATGCCCGCAATGACGATCTGGAGGCGCAGTCATGAGCAACCAGTACCCACCGCAGGGACAGGACCCCCAGGGTCAGCCGTACGGGCAGGGGCAGCAGCCCCAGCAGTACGGGAATCAGCAGTACGGGCAGCAGCCGCAGGGCCAGCAGTACGGCCAGCAGCCCCAGGGGCAGCAGCCCCAGCAGTACGGGCAGCAGCAGCCCCAAGGTCAGCAATACGGCCAGCAGCAGCCCCAAGGTCAGCAGTACGGCCAGCAGTCGCAGGGTCAGTACGGGCAGCAGCCGCCGGGTCAGCAGTACGGGCAGCAGCAGCCCCAAGGTCAGCAATACGGGCAGCAGCAGTACGGGGGACCGCCCTCGGGTGGACAGCCCCCGCAGGGTGGTCAGCCGGCCAAGCAGGGCGGACGCAAGCTGCTGGTGCCGATCATTCTCGGTGTCGTGGCCGTCGTGGTGATCGGTGTCGTCATCGGTCTGCTCGGCAACGGCCGCAAGAGTGGTCCGGAGCCGACCAACCCGGTGTCGGTGACCACCCCGACCGCGGGCGGATCGACCGATCCCTCCACCGAGCCGACCGACGAGCAGAGTTCGGCCGCGCCGAGCGACGAGCCGACGGACGAGACCTCGTCCACCGAGCCGACCGATCAGCCGACGGACGAGAACACCGACGAGCCCTCCGGCGGTGAGGTGATGAAGTTCAAGGCGAACATCACCGCCCAGGTGCCCGACGGCTGGAAGATCGCCAAGCACGACGCCAGCAAGGATCTCTACATCCTGCAGGCGCCCGACGGCAGTGCCCTGGGGGTGCAGACCTACGCTCCCGGCGGCACCGATGCGTCCGCCGAGGTGAAGGCCTACCTGACCCGGCAGGCCAAGTCGCTGCAGAACGTGCAGCAGACCGAGGTGAAGGTGCACGAGGTCGACCCGAAGTTGTCGGTCGCCGAGGGCGCCATCGCCGGCGTGGATGCCAGCTCGGGAGGGTCGGACACCATCGTGATCGACACCGTGGTGGCCGTCCGCAAGGCCGACAAGGTGGCCTTCTCGGCCACCCTGGTGACCAGCAGCGTCGAGGACATCCAGACCAACTCGAAGGCGTTCTCGGGCGTCGTCGGTCAGGCGTTGTCGTCGATGATCTGAGTGGTCGGCACTCGGACGTGAACGGACGAGCCGGTTCCGCAGACTGCGGAACCGGCTCGTCCCGTTTTTGTCAGACCCCCTGTCTAGGCTGGTTCCATGCGTTCCAAGGAGAAGTTGCAGCGACGGGTCGCGCCGTTCACCATGAAGGCCGACTTCGAGCCGTCGGGTGATCAGCCGGCGGCGATCGATGAACTCGAGCGCCGCATCCGGGCGGGCGAGAACGACGTCGTGCTGTTGGGCGCCACCGGCACGGGCAAGACGGCGACCGTGGCCTGGCTGGCCGAGCGGTTGCAGCGACCCATGCTGGTGATGCAGCCGAACAAGACCCTGGCCGCCCAGTTCGCCAACGAGTTGCGGCAGTTCTTCCCCGACAACGCCGTCGAGTACTTCGTGTCGTACTACGACTACTACCAACCCGAGGCCTACGTTCCGCAGACAGACACCTACATCGAGAAAGACTCCTCGCTCAACGAAGAGGTCGAGCGACTGCGCCACCAGGCGACGCACTCCCTGTTCACCCGGCGGGACTGCATCGTGGTGGCGACCGTGTCGGCGATCTACGGCCTAGGTACGCCCGAGGAGTACCTTGACCGCGCCATCCAGTTGCAGGTGGGTGACGAGTGGGACCGCGATGACCTGCTCCGGGCGTTGGTGGGCATCCAGTACGCGCGCAACGACCTGGCCGGCACCCGCGGCACCTTCCGGGTGAAGGGCGACACCCTCGAGGTCTTCCCGATGTGGGAGGAGCTCGCCTGGCGGGTGGAGTTCTTCGGCGACGAGATCGAGGCGCTGTCGACGCTCAACCCGCTCACGGGCGAGGTCGTCACCAACGACGACGTGTTGGCGATCTTCCCGGCCACCCACTACTCCGCGGGTGAGGAACGCATGGAGCGCGCGATCTCGGGCATCGAGGTCGAGCTCGAGCAACGCCTCGACCAGCTCGACAAGCAGAACAAGCTGCTCGAGGCCCAGCGCCTGCGCATGCGCACCGGCTACGACATCGAGATGATGCGGCAGATCGGCACCTGCTCGGGCATCGAGAACTACTCCCGTCACATCGACGGGCGTGAACCGGGATCGGCGCCGAGTTGTCTGCTCGACTACTTCCCCGAGGACTTCGTGCTCGTGGTCGACGAGTCGCACGTCACGGTTCCCCAGATCGGCGGCATGTTCGAGGGCGACATGTCCCGCAAGCGCACCCTGGTCGAGCACGGCTTCCGCCTGCCCAGCGCGATGGACAATCGTCCGTTGAAGTTCGAGGAGTTCGTCGACCGCATCGGGCAGACGGTCTACCTGTCGGCGACGCCGGGCAAGTACGAGCTGGCGCGATCCGATGGGTTCGTGGAGCAGATCATCCGCCCGACGGGTCTGGTCGATCCCGAGGTGATCATCAAGCCGACGAAGGGGCAGATCGACGACCTGATGGGCGAGATCCGTACCCGCGTCGAGAAGAACGAGCGGGTGCTGGTCACCACCCTGACCAAGAAGATGGCCGAGGACCTCACCGACTACCTGATGGAGAACGGCGTCCGCACCCGCTACCTGCACTCCGAGGTCGACACCCTGCGGCGCATCGAACTCCTGCGGGAGTTGCGCATGGGGGAGTACGACGTGCTGGTCGGCATCAACCTGCTGCGCGAGGGCCTCGACCTGCCCGAGGTGAGCCTGGTGGCGATCCTCGACGCCGACAAGGAGGGCTTCCTGCGCTCCGACCGATCGCTCATCCAGACCATCGGACGAGCCGCCCGCAACGTCGCCGGTCAGGTGCACATGTATGCAGACAAGATCACCCCGTCGATGGAAGCGGCCATCGACGAGACCAACCGTCGGCGGGCGATCCAGCAGGCCTACAACGCCGAGCACGGCATCGACCCGCAACCACTGCGCAAGAAGATCGCCGACATCACCGACATGCTGGCCCGCGAGGACGCCGACACGCAGAAGCTGGTCGACCAGGCCTCGGGCGGCCGCGGGGCGAACCGACGTTCGCCGGTGCCCGGCGGCCCGACTCCGCGCCAACTCGACACCGCCGGCATGGCGGCCAGCGAACTCGCCGACCTGGTGACCCAGCTGACCGAGCAGATGCACACGGCGGCCACGGAACTGCAGTTCGAGGTGGCGGCCCGCCTGCGCGAC
Source organism: Aestuariimicrobium soli (assembly GCF_051192575.1). Classification (NCBI taxonomy): domain Bacteria; kingdom Bacillati; phylum Actinomycetota; class Actinomycetes; order Propionibacteriales; family Propionibacteriaceae; genus Aestuariimicrobium; species Aestuariimicrobium soli. Next base: position 98,712 of record NZ_JBPJSQ010000009.1, read on the forward strand.
GAGATCGGCGACCTGAAGAAGGAGCTCCGGCAGATGATCGAGGCCAACCGCTGACGCGATTGCCAGCTGTTGCGCGCACGGCGTAGGCGTCGTCCGCCCTTGTCACAGCCATATTGCCCGGGGCTCCTCCGAGGGGGTGGGGGGCGCGGGCGGCAAGCCGTGACATGATGGACGACGGAGGGGAGTACTCCACCTGTGCAGGGTCGTCAACACGGACGAAATCCCGGTCCTGCGGTCGACGGGCCCCGGTCGAGGGCGCAACGGCGGAAGAGACCTCCAGCACTGCAGAACACTCAAATCTCCCCGTGAAGGGTGCTGGATGAACGTCCATCTCTACACCTGGGCCATCACGATCGTGGTGATGGTCGCAGTTCTCGCCGTCGACGTGCTGGTGATCGGCCGCAAGCCGCATGTGCCCTCGTTCCGCGAATGCCTGATCGCCGTGTGCCTGTTCGTCGGGCTCGCGATCCTGTTCGGCATCGGCGTCACCCACTTCAGCGGCCCGGCCTACGGCAAGCAGTTCTTCGCCGGCTGGTTGACCGAGTACAGCCTGTCGATCGACAACCTGTTCATCTTCCTGATCATCATGAGCAAGATGAAGGTGCCCAAGCACCTGCAGCAGTTCGCGCTGCTGTTCGGCATCATTCTCGCTCTGGTCTTCCGCGGCATCTTCATCGCGATGGGTGCCGCGATCATCTCGGCGGCCGCCTGGGTGTTCTTCATCTTCGGCGCGTTCCTGCTCTACACCGCCTTCGACCTGATCAAGGACTTCCTCGAGAAGGACTCCGAGGAGGAGGCGACCGAGAACGCCTTCCTGCGCTGGGTCAAGCGTCGCTTCTCGTCGACCGACGAGTTCCACGGCACCCGGCTGACGGTGGTCGACGGTGCCAAGCGCGTGATGACCCCGATGCTGATCGTGGTCATCGCCCTGGGGTCGACCGACCTGCTGTTCGCTCTTGACTCGATCCCGGCCATCTACGGCCTCACTCAGGAGCCCTACCTGGTCTTCACGGCCAACGTGTTCGCCCTGATGGGCCTGCGCCAGCTGTACTTCCTGCTGGGTGGCATGCTGCAGCGGCTGGTGTACCTGCCCATCGGGCTGTCGGTGATCCTGGCCTTCATCGGGGTGAAGCTGCTGCTGCACGCCATGCACCACTACCACCTGGACGAGAAGCTGGGCTTCTCGCTCGACATCTCCATCGAGTTCTCGCTCGGTGTGATCGTGGTGGCGCTGTTGGTGACCACCATCGCCAGCCTGATCAAGTCTCGGGGCATGAAGGCCGAGGAACAGGCTCTCGAACCCAGGCACTGACCGGGCACACCGACACTGGGCCAGGCACACACATCGCCGCCACCGACCCCGGGCAGGTTCCCGGGTCGGTTGCGGCGATGTCGTCTGTCGTGAGGCCTTGGTCAGATCACCAGGCGTAGGCCTCGGGGGCCGGTCCGCCGGGGCCGGGGAAGATCTCGTCCAGGCGGGCGAGGGCGGCCTCGTCCAGCGAGATGTCGAGGGCCTCGATGGCGCTGTCGAGCTGCTCCTGGGTGCGGGGACCGACGATCGGACCGGTGACCACGGGGTTGGCCAGCAGCCACGCGAGTGCGACGCTGCCGGGTTCCTCGCCTCGGTCGGAGCAGAACTGCTCCCACTGCTCCAGCTGGGGGCGGAGCTCCTCGATCCGCTTGCGGGCGCCCTCGTCCGCACGTCGACCCTCCTCGACGCCGGCGAGCACGCCACCGAGCAGGCCACCGGCCAGCGGCGACCACGGGATGACGCCCAGGCCGTAGTGCTCGGCGGCCGGGATCACCTCGAGCTCGACGGTGCGGGCGACCAGGTTGTAGAGGGACTGCTCACTGACCAGACCCAGCGTGTGACGCGACTTCGCGGCCTCATTGGCGGCGGCGATGTGCCAGCCGGCGAAGTTCGACGAGCCGACGTAGAGAATCTTGCCCTGGGCGACCAGCGTCTCCATCGCCTGCCACAGCTCCTCCCACGGCGTGTTCCGGTCGATGTGGTGCATCTGGTAGAGGTCGATGTGGTCGGTCTTCAGGCGGCGCAGCGAGTCGTCCACGTTCTTGCGGATGCTCGCCGCCGAGAGCTTGCCGTGGTTCGGCCACGGGGTCATGTCGCCGTAGACCTTCGTCGCGAGCACCACCTTGTCGCGCAGGCCGCTCTTGGTGAGCCAGTCGCCGATGATCTCCTCGGTCCAGCCGCGACGGTCGGCGCCGCCGTAGCCGTTCGCGGTGTCGAAGAAGTTGATGCCGGCATCGACGGCGTGCGACATGATCGCGTGGCTGTCGTCCGGGGTGGTGCGGGGGCCGAAGTTCATCGTGCCGAGCACGATGCGGGAGACCTTGAGGCCGGTGCGGCCGAGTTGGGTGTACTGCATGTCTGCCATGCCTTCACCCTAGGAACCGGTTCCGGTGCCGGGGGTCGAAGGTGGCCAAACAGGGGCGTCCGTTCACCCCCCGCGTAACCCGTGGACCCGGCCCATCGGCCGCGTCAGCCGCTCACGTCGATCCAAACCGGTGCTGTGGTGGACAATCTCGGTCTCCTTGACGAGATTCTCCGCCACAGCACCGTTGTGGATCGCCCAGGTGCCCCAGCGAAGGCTCACCGGCTGCGGGAGCGTGGGTCGCTGCCGACCGCGAGGATCACGTGCGACGAACGCTGCTGTTGATCGTGAAACGGGGTCGAAACCGGCCCACATTCGGATCGAGCGCAGCGTTCGTCGCAGAACCTCGAGGCGTCGAGTCCCGCGGACACGCACGGACGAAGCCCTGTCCGCTGCGGGCTGGGGACCCGCCGGCCAGACCAAAGCACTTGTCAAGAACCGCTCCGTGAGGAAGCGTCGTCGGCATGGTGAATGAGTTGCTGCAGCGAGTAGCCCGAGACTTGAACCGTCACGGGGTGAGTTGGGCTTTGGTCGGAGGGCACGCAGTGTGTCTTCGGGCGGAGCCCAGGCCCACGGCCGATGTGGACATCGCGGTCGAGGTCTCGGACGATGCAGGTGCCGAGGCTTTGGTCGCATCCCTGAACGCGGTCGGGTACCGCGTCAAGGAGCGAATGGTTCATGACCAAGCGCAACGTCTGGCGACCGTCCGAATGGTGTGGCCCCAGATCGAACACGTCGAGCACGTGGTCGACCTCTTCTTCGCAAGTTCCGGGGTTGAGACTGAAGTGGTCAGGGCTGCCGACGTGCTGGAGGTCTCGCGCGGACTGGCCATCCCTGTCGCTCGAACAGGGCACCTGATTGCTGTCAAGCTCCTATGGAGAGCGAGTGAGAAGCGTGATCGGGATCTTCGAGTGCTGCTTGCAGTGAGCAGTGAGCAAGATCTCATCGAAGCGCGCGAGGTCATCCAGCTGATCACCCGGCGTGGCTACCACAGAGGGAAGGACTTGGGACGAGCTTTGGCAGAGCATCTGGAGGCTGTGAAGGGCATCGACGAGTAGCCAATGACTGGCTCACCAGCCGCGAGCGCGCCATTCCTTGAGGTGCGGACGCTCGGCCCCCAGCGTGGTCGAGTCCCCATGACCGGGGTGGACGATGGTCTCGTCCGGCAGGGCCTCGAAGAGCAGCGAGGTGACGTCGTCCAGCAGCCGGGTGAAGTTCTCGGCGCCGCTGGTCTTGCCCACGCCGCCCGGGAAGAGTGAGTCGCCGGTGAAGACGCTCGGCGCCGCACCCTCGGGCCGCCACACCAGCGCGATCGAGCCGGGGGTGTGACCCACCAGGCCGATCACCTCGAGGTGCCCGTCACCCAGGGCGACCCGGTCGCCGGTCCACAGGCCGCGCTGGTCGACGCCGGTGGCTCGTCCGATGGCCTCGGCATCGGGGGACCCGCAGAAGGCACGCGTCCCGGTGACCTCGGCCACCTCGGCGAGTGCCTTGATGTGATCGTGGTGCTGATGGGTGGTCACCACCGACAACAGCGGACGATCGCCGATCTCGGCCAGAAGCCGGTGGGCATCGTTCGCGGCGTCGATGAGCACCAGCGGGCCGTCCGCGGGCGCCAGCAGGTAGGCGTTGTTGTCCATGGGCCCGACGGACAGCTTGTGGCAGGTGACGCCTCCGCCGAGGTCGAAGCTGGTTGACGTGCCGGGGTCGACGTGGTGGTTCATGGTGTCCTCTCAGCCGAGCAGGGGCAGCAGCATGCCGCCGGTTCCTTGCAGCGCCTCGCCGTGCGCTCGTCCGGTCAACCACCCCAACAGGTCCTGGTCGGTGCCGCGCACGGTGAGGGTGTCACCCATACCCGGAATGGTGGTGCGCAGCCCCGAGGTCGAGGTGAGGTGCATGCCGGGAACGTCTTCGCGACCGTGCAGCCGCAGCAGCGTCCATTCGACGAGCCAGCGAGCCACCGGTTGGGGAATCTGGTCGACCGCGAAGCCGACGTCGAGGTCGACGTGGTGCAGCACCACCTCGTTGAGGCGGGCCAGCGGCAGCAGCCGGACGGGAATGCGGAAGCCGGCTCGCAGTTCGATGAGCATCTCGGGGTCGAGGTCTTCGAGTGCGTCGAAGACCCGGTTGAGGTTGCCGGCGCTGGTGTCGAGGTCGATCTGCAGGTCGAGCCCGGAGCGCTGCGAGCCGCGTTCGATGGCGCTCTGGCGATCGGCCTCCGAGGTGTACATGCGCTGGGGGCGACCCTTGACGAGCGCGTCGAGGCTGCGGGCCATCCCGTCGGCGTTGCGGGCGATGTGCGTGGCGACGTGCGCCCGCGTCCAGCCCGGCAACAGGCTCGGTTCCTGCCACTGCTTCTCGGAGAGCCGGATGGTCTCCCCGAGCAGCCGCTGAGTCATCTCGGCCTTGCGTGGCCGCACGTCGGCGATGCTGCCCCCGATGGAGAAGGCCTCGGGGGGCGGCACGGGCGCGTGGCTCATGCTGCCCAACCTAACGAACCCGGTGCCACCACGAAAACGCCCGACCAAAACTTGTCAGAGGCGAGGTCTAGGCTTCCGGATGTGAATGATCGCCTTGTCGTCCGCGGTGCCCGCATGCACAACCTGAGGAACGTGTCGCTGGATCTGCCCCGCGACTCCCTCATCGTGTTCACCGGTCTGTCCGGGTCGGGGAAGTCGTCGCTGGCCTTCGACACCATCTTCGCCGAGGGGCAGCGGCGTTACGTCGAGAGCCTGTCTGCCTACGCCCGCCAGTTCCTGGGCCAGATGGACAAGCCCGACGTCGACTTCATCGAGGGGCTGTCGCCGGCCGTCTCGATCGACCAGAAGTCCACCAGCCGCAACCCGCGGTCGACGGTGGGCACCATCACCGAGGTCTCCGACTACCTGCGCCTGCTCTACGCACGCATCGGCATCCCGCACTGCCCGGTCTGCGGCGAAGAGATCAGCCGGCAAACTCCGCAGCAGATCGTCGACCGGTTGCTGCAGTTGGACGACGGCACCCGTCTGCAGGTGCTCGCGCCCGCCGTGCGCGGCCGCAAGGGGGAGCACGTCGAGTTGTTCCGCCAGTTCTCGACCCAGGGCTTCTCCCGCGTGCGCGTCGACGGCGAGATGTACCAGCTGACCGATCCGCCCACGCTCGACAAGCAGAAGAAGCACGACATCGACGTGGTGGTCGACCGGATCGCCGTGAAGGAGTCCGCCAAGCAGCGCCTGACCGACTCGATCGAGACGGCCCTGGGATTGGCCAACGGAGTGGTCGGTATCGACTTCGTCGACCGCGACGGCAGCGACCCCGACCGTGAGCGTCGTTACTCCGAGAAGCTCGCCTGCCCGAACCAGCACGACATCTCCATCGACGAACTCGAGCCCCGGCAGTTCTCGTTCAACGGCCCGTGGGGAGCGTGCCCGGCGTGCACCGGGCTGGGAACCTCGATGGAGGTGGATCCGGACCTGGTGGTGCCCGACACCTCGCTGAGTCTGGCCGATGGCGCCATCGCGCCGTGGGCGAATCCCCACGTCGCGGCCCACTTCGAGCACGTCTACGAGTCCCTGGGCGAGAAGGAGGGCTTCAGCGTCACCACCCCTTGGGACGACCTGCCGGCCGCCGCCCAGAAGGTGCTGCTCAACGGGGTCGGTGACCCGGTGGTGGTGCGCTACAAGAACCGCTTCGGACGGGTGCGCTCGTTCACCCAGAAGTTCGAGGGAGTGCTGCACTACGTCAAGCGGCGCCACGCCGAGTCCGAGACCGACACGGCCCGCGAACGCTGGGGCGAGTACATGCGCGAGATCCCGTGTTCCACCTGCGGTGGTGCCCGCCTGAAGCCCAGTAGCTTGGCCGTCACGGTGGCCGACCGCAACATCGCCGAGGTGAGCGCCCTGTCGATCGGTGAGGCCAGCGAGTTCCTGGGCCAGTTGCGCCTCAACGACCGCGAGAAGCACATCGCGGAACGGGTGCTCAAAGAGATCCAGGAGCGCCTGCGCTTCCTGCTCGATGTCGGCCTGGACTACCTGACCCTGTCGCGATCGTCGGGCTCGTTGTCGGGTGGTGAGGCCCAGCGCATCCGGTTGGCCACCCAGATCGGTTCGGGACTGGTCGGGGTGCTCTACGTGCTCGACGAGCCCTCCATCGGCCTGCACCAACGCGACAACCGGCGACTGATCGAGACCCTCGTCCGGTTGAAGAACCTGGGCAACACGCTGATCGTGGTCGAGCACGACGAAGACACCATTCGGGTGGCCGACTGGGCCGTCGACATCGGCCCCGGGGCGGGGGAGCACGGCGGCAAGGTCGTCCACTCCGGCACCGTGGCGGAGTTGCTGACCAACGACGAGTCCCTGACCGGTGCGTACCTGTCGGGACGACGCGAGATCCCCTTGCCGGAGCACCGTCGTCCGCGCACCGGCAAGAACCTGGTGGTGCACGGGGCCACCGAGAACAACCTCAAGAACGTCACCGTCGAGTTCCCGCTGGGGCAACTGGTGGCGGTCACGGGGGTGTCGGGTTCGGGCAAGTCGTCACTGGTCAACGGCATTCTCTACAAGGCGCTGGCCCGCAAGGTGTACGGCGCCAAGGCCGCTCCCGGTCGTCACAAGGGCATCACCGGCATGGAACTGCTCGACAAGGTGATCCACGTCGACCAGTCGCCGATCGGCCGCACCCCGCGGTCCAACCCCGCCACCTACACGGGCGTGTTCGACAAGATCCGCGGGTTGTTCGCGCAGACCCCCGAGGCCAAGGTGCGCGGCTACCAGCAGGGCCGCTTCAGCTTCAACGTCAAGGGCGGCCGCTGCGAGAACTGCATGGGCGACGGCACCATCAAGATCGAGATGAACTTCCTGCCCGACGTCTACGTGCCCTGCGAGGTCTGTCACGGCGCCCGGTACAACCGGGAGACGCTCGAGGTGCACTACAAGGGCAAGACGATCGCCGAGGTGCTCGACCTGCCCATCGAGGAGGCGGCCGACTTCTTCGAGGCCATCCCGGCCATCTCGCGGCACCTGAAGACGTTGGTCGAGGTGGGTCTGGGCTACGTTCGCCTCGGCCAGCCGGCCACGACCCTGTCCGGCGGCGAGGCGCAGCGGGTGAAGTTGGCCGCCGAGTTGCAGAAGCGGTCGACCGGCCGCACCCTCTACGTGCTCGACGAGCCGACCACGGGCCTGCACTTCGAAGACATTCGCAAGCTGTTGGGCGTGCTGGGGAAACTGGTCGACGGGGGCAACACGGTGCTGGTCATCGAGCACAACCTCGACGTCATCAAGACCGCCGACTGGCTGATCGACATGGGCCCCCAGGGTGGATCGCGAGGTGGCGAGGTCGTCATCGAGGGCACGCCCGAGCAGGTGGCCCTGCACGAGGAGTCGGCCACGGGTGAGTTCCTCAAGGAGATCCTGCACGGTCGACACGTGCCGGTGAAGGGGGACGACGGGCTGTTCGCCGACGACACCGCGGACGAGCCGGCGCCGGCATCCCAGCGCGGGACCGCTCGGAAGGCCGCCACGACGTCCGCCGCCAAGAAGTCGACGGCCGCCAAGACCACCGCAGCCAAGTCAACGACAGCCAAGACCACCGCAGCCAAGAGCACCACCAGGAAGCGGACCCCTAGCAGTCGAACCTCGTCGCGGGCCAGCGCCTAGCCGGCCCGCCGGCGGGGCGTCAGCCCAGGGTGATCTGGTCGCCGTTCTGGGTGACCGGCTTGCTGGCGAGCGGCTCACTGGCCGGCCCACGCACCACCGACCCGTCGGAGATCGAGAACTGCGAGCCGTGGCAGTTGCAGTTGATCACCCCGTCCTCGACGGAGGTGACGGGGCACTGCTGGTGCGTGCAGATCGAGGTGAACCCCTTGAAGTCGCCCTGCGTCGGCTGCGTGATCACGATCTCGCCGTCGCTGACGATCAGGCCTCCGCCCACCGGGATGCTCGACTTCGGGACGTTCTTTCCACCCGAGATGGCGCCCGACGAGGCGGTCTCGAGCGACTTGCTGGGCTCGGAGGTACCGCCGGTCGACGGTGAGCCCGTGCCCGCATCGGTGCTGCAGGCGGCCAACCCGCAGGTGGCGCACGTGGCGGCGGCGACGAGGCCGCGTCGGCTGAGATCCATCGGTGCTCCCTCGGGTGGGTGTCGGCGTGTGCCAACGCTACACAGCCCGACGAAACCCCACAGCCCGACGTAACCACACAGCCCGGCGAAGACCGCCGTCAGTCCGTCGGGGCGAAGGCGGGTGGGAAGCGGTGGTTCGTCCGAGACACCTGGTGGTCGATCTCGGTCAGGTGGTCGATGCGGTTGATCCAGTCCACCTCGACCTGTCGGTCGGGCCGCAGCTCCAGCAGGCTGACCGAGGAGTTGTCGAGCTTGAACCAGACCGGCAGGTGGTGCGTGTCGGCGGCCGGGTCGTCCGCCAACCGAGCCACGGAGGCCGGGTCGAGCAGCGCGCTCATCAGCACCGATCCGATGGCTCCGTGGATGACTAGCGCCACACACTCCTGGTCCAGCGTGTGTAGCCAGTCCGCGAGTTCGAGGGCACGTCGGGCGACCTGCTGCGCCGACTCGACCTCCGCGCGGTACCAGCCGGTCTCGTCCACCCCCTCGGGCAGCACCACACTGTGGGCGAGCGAGCGCAGCACCGACGCGGGCGAGCCAGTCCCGGGCACCCGGTCGACATAGGCGCCCTCGAACATGCCGCCGGTCTCGAACAGGCGAGGGTGGGGTTCCACGGGCAGATCGAGCCGTCGGGCCAGCGGCGCGGCGGTCTCGATGGTGCGTCGCATCAGCGAGGTGAACAGCCGCTGCGGACGAGGCCCGCGCTCCGCGATCCACGCCCCGACCGCCTCGGCCTGGGCTCGTCCGAGGTCGGTGAGCGTGGGGTCGGGAACCCGCCCGGCCTCGCCGAGCGGCCCTTCCATGGCGACGTTGTTGGCGGACTGCCCGTGGCGAATGATCAACAGCTGCATCAAAGCAGTCTCCCAGAGATGGGTCCGCCGTCAGCCGGACGAAGGCACCGCCCGCTCACGCCGATCCACCCCTCGAGCCCATGCCGATCACCCGTGCGCGCCGAGGCCCAGAGCGATCCCGACCGAGACCACGCCGACGATCACCACAGTGCTGGCGAGCCCGAGCAGCACTGCGCGTCCGCCCAGGTTGACCAACGAGCGCACCCGCACCCCCAGGCCGAGCGCGAACATGGCGGTGGCCAACAGCACCTGCTGCACCCACCGGGCGACCCGGTCGACGTCGGCGGGCACCCACCCGGTGGTGGCCACCAGCACCATCGCGAGGAATCCCAGCACGAAGCCGGGCACCAGCGGCGGCAGGGTCGCCGAGCGGTCGGCCGACCGGCGACGAGCCACCGAGACGCAGGCGACCACCGGAGCCATCATCAGCACCCGGGCCAGCTTCACCGGGACGGCCACGGCCAACACCTGGCTGCCCTTGGCGATGCCGGCCGCGGCCACCACCTGCGCGACCTCGTGGGTGGCGCCGCCGATGAGGGTGCCGGCGTCGCCCGGGGCGAGGCCGGTCAGCGCCGCCAGCACGGGCATGAGGCCGATCATGGCCGAGCCGAAGAGCACCACCAGGGCCACGGCGGCCGCCACCTTCTCCTCGGTTGCGCGCACGGCCCCCTGCACCCCGGCGACGGCGGCGGCTCCGCAGATCGAGAATCCGCCGGCGATCAGCAGGGTGAGGTCGCGGTCGACCCGCAGCAGACGGCCGAGCAGCAGGGTGGCGCCGAAGGTGATGCCGACCGCGCAGACCACGACCAGCAGCACCCCCGGGCCCAGCTGGCCGATGCGGGGCAGCGACAACTGCAGGCCGAGCAGCACGACTCCCCAGCGCAGCACCCGCTTGGCGGCGAACCCGATGCCGGGCTCGAGCACGGCTGGCACGGGGGCAAGATTCCGCCACAGCGCCCCGAGGACGACCGCGACCAGCATCGCGCTGACCGCAGGAACGGCGGCATTCAGGGTCAGGCAGAGCGCTGCGGCTCCCAGGCAGGCCACCAGGCCCGACCACCACTCGGCCCGACCGTCCCCCGCTGGGCCGACTGCCGCGGACGGCGTCGGCTGCGAGCCGTTGGCGGGTGCGAGGTGCTGCGAGATGGTCGTGTCGGGAGGCATGACTCCAGCCAAGCTCGCACGAGCCCCCAGGGCCAGCCCGAGTTGGGCATAAACCCATGCGCAACGAGCATGACCGAAGGAGCCTGTGAGGCCAGGAGACCCAGGCTCAGGAGAACCGGGCTCAGGCGCCCGGGCTCAGGAGAACCGGGGCTCAGGAGAACCGGGGCTCAGGCGATCGTCAGCTCACCCATCGGCCCCCAGCCGTCCCCGTCCACCCCGTCTCCCTCGACCTGGCGGCTGATGATGCGCGGGGTGGCGGCCAACGCCTCACGCATGTCGACCATGGCCTGGGCGAAGTGGGCCGAGTTCACGTGTGGGCCCGCACCCTCGTCCGTGAACCCCTCGACCAGCACGAAGGTGTTGGGCTCCTCGACGCTGCGGCTCCACTCGAAGAACAGGTTGCCCGGTTCCTGCCGGGTGGCCCGGGTGAACGACGCCACCCGGTCGAGCCAGCCGTCGGTGTACTCGGGCTTGGTGGTGAACTTCACGACGATCAGGTACACGGTGGTCTCCTCGTCCGGTGGCGGGTCGTGGTGAGCTGTGCGCCCCGAACCTGTCAGGGGCTGCTCCTAGACTCCCATCATGGCCGACCCGTCAACGTACCGCCCCGCACCCGGAACGATCCCCACCGATCCCGGCGTGTACAGGTTCTCCGACCCGCACGGCATCGTCATCTACGTGGGCAAGGCCAAGAACCTTCGCCAGCGCCTCAATTCCTACTTCGCCGACCCTGCCAACCTGCATTTCCGCACCCAGACGATGGTGCGCACGGCCGCCAAGGTGGAGTGGACGGTCGTGCGCAACGAACTCGAGTCGTTGCAGTTGGAATACACGTGGATCAAGCAGTTCGATCCGCGCTTCAACGTGAAGTACCGCGACGACAAGTCGTACCCGTGGCTGTGCATCACGTGGGCCGAGGAGTTCCCCCGCGTCTTCGTCGGACGAGGGGCCAAGCGCCCGGGCAACCGGTACTTCGGCCCGTTCGGGCAGGCGTGGGCGATCCGCGACACCGTCGACTCGCTGCTGCGCGTCTTCCCGATGCGCTCCTGTTCCTCGGGCACGTTCGCCTCGGCGAAGGCCAGTGGCCGGCCCTGCCTGCTCGGCTACATCGGCAAGTGTTCGGCCCCCTGCGTCGGCAAGGTCTCGGCCGACGACCACCGCGAGATCGTCAGCGACTTCGCCGCCTTCATGAACGGGCAGTCCGCCACCCTGATTCGCAAGCTCGAGCAGGAGATGCGGGGCGCCGCCGAGCGACAGGAGTACGAGCACGCCGCGGTCGTCCGTGACTCGCTGACGGCGCTGCGCCTGGCGACGGAGAAGAACGCGATCGTGCTCTCCGACGGGGCCGACTGTGATGTCATCAACTTCGCCGTCGACCCCCTCGAGGTCGCGGCCCAGATCTTCCACGTGCGGGCCGGGCGGGTGCGCGGCGAGCGCGGGTGGGTGGCCGATCGTCCCGACGACGGCGAACTCCCCGAACTGGTCGAGGCGCTGATGCTGCAGTTGTACGCGGGCGCCACCCGGGGCAGCGACGACGACGGCTCGGCCATCCCGCGGGAGATCCTGGTGCCGGCGCTGCCGACCTCGGGCCGGGCGATGGCCGACCTGCTCAGCGAGGTGCGCGGCAGCCGGGTTGCGGTGCGAGTGCCGCAGCGGGGCGACAAGGTGGCCCTGCTCGACACCGTCGCCCGCAACGCCGCCGACGCCCTCGCCCAGCACAAGATGAAGCGTGCCTCCGACCTGTCGACCCGCAATCGCGCCCTTGAACAGGTGCAGGAGGCGCTCGGACTGTCGGAGCCACCGCTGCGCATCGAGTGTTACGACATCTCACACACCCAGGGGTCGGAGGTGGTCGGCTCGATGGTGGTCTTCGAGGACGGGCTGCCCCGCAAGAGCGAGTACCGCCGGTTCGTGATCCGCAGTTTCGAGGGATCGAACGACGTCGCGGCCATGCACGAGGTGCTCACCCGCCGCTTCCGGCGACTGTTGGACGACCGCGAGGCCATGCAGGAGCAGTCCGAGGACGGCACCGGGCCCCTGCTGATCGACCCGACGACGGGTGCCCCGCGCAAGTTCGCGTACGCGCCCGCCTTGGTGGTCGTCGACGGCGGCGAGCCGCAGGTCAACGCCGCCCAGCAGGTCTTCGACGAACTGGGCATCACCGACATCGCCCTGGTGGGGTTGGCCAAGCGTCTCGAGGAGGTGTGGCTCCCCGGCGACGACCAGCCGGTCATTCTGCCGCGGACGAGCGAGGGCCTGTACCTGCTGCAGCGCCTGCGCGACGAGGCGCACCGGTTCGCCATCACCCACCACCGCGGACGACGCAGCGCCGCCATGGTCGACTCCGTGCTCGACCACGTTCCCGGTCTCGGCGAGACCCGACGGAAGGCGCTCATCAAGCATTTCGGATCGCTGAAGAAGTTGCGGGCGGCCGACGAGGAGCAGATCGCCCAGGTGCCCGGTTTCGGGCCCACCCTCGCGGCCGCCGTCAAGCAGGCCCTGGCCGACGACCAGCCGGGCGAGATCGTGAACATGACCACCGGCGAGGTGCTGTGAGGTCGCCGGGGGCCTCGGGAGCCGGGTCGCGAGCAGCAGCCGTGACCGGGGCTGACACGAGGCCCGTCACCGCTGGCAGGATGGGCCCCGTGAGTCAGCACTCGTCCGCAGTCACCGACGCTCCCGGCCACGACGGGGGTCCCACCCGCTCGCGCGTGGTGGTGATCACCGGCCTGTCGGGCGCCGGGCGCCGCACCGCGGCCCATGCCATGGAAGACCTCGGGTGGTACGTGGTCGACAACCTGCCACCCTCGATGGTGCCCGGACTGGTGGCCTTCGCCGGCCAGCAGGACCTGACGAAGGTCTGCGTCGTGCTCGACGTGCGTTCCCCGAAGCTGGTCGAGCAGCTGCCGCAGATGTTCGCCACCCTCACCCGCACCGGCGTCGACCACGAGGTGCTCTTCCTCGAGGCCACCGACGACGTCATCGTGAAGCGGCAGGAGTCGTCGCGTCGTCCCCTGCCGCTGCAGGGCGACGGCCGCCTGCTCGACGCCATCGTGCGCGAGCGGGCGATGCTGTCGTCCGTGCGTGCCAACGCCGACCTGGTGATCGACACCGGACGACTGACGGTGCACCAGTTGGCCTCGCGCGTCGCGCACGCCTACGGCGGTGACTCCTCGGCCATGGTGCGCATCGCCGTGATGTCGTTCGGCTTCAAGAACGGGTTGCCGATCGATGCCGACCTCGTCTTCGACGTCCGCTTCCTGCCCAACCCCCACTGGGTGCCGGAGCTGCGCCCCAAGACGGGGCTGTCGTCCGAGGTGTCGGGTTACGTGCTCTCCCAACCCGGGGCCGCGGACTTCCTGGAGCAGGCCGAAGGGCTGCTGGCGACCATGGCACCGGGCTACGTGCGCGAGGGCAAGCGGCAGTGCACCGTGGCGATCGGCTGCACCGGCGGCAAGCACCGCTCCACGGCGATGTCGGAGGCCCTCGGGGCCAAACTCAAGGAACGGGGCTACCGGGTGACCGTGGCCCATCGCGACCTGGGCCTCGAATGACCGGCCACTTCGGGGCGTCCCCGCTGACCAGCCGCGTGCCGGCGGTGACGGCGCTCGGTGGGGGCCACGGTCTGTCGGCCACCCTGTCGGCGCTGCGGCGGATCACCGACCGATTGACGGCCGTGGTGACGGTGGCCGACGACGGCGGTTCGTCGGGACGACTCCGGGAGGAGTTCGACTGCCTGCCCCCCGGTGACCTGCGGATGGCGCTGGCGGCCCTGTGTGGCGACTCCCACGACGGTCGCCTGTGGGCCGACGTGCTGCAGTCGCGCTTCGGCGGCAGCGGGCAGCTGGCCGGCCATGCCATCGGCAACCTGCTGATCGCCGGCATCTGGCAACGACTGGCCGACCCCGTGTCGGGGCTCGACATGGTCGGCGAACTGCTCAACATCCGCGGCCGGGTGCTGCCGATGTCGCTGGTGCCCCTCTCGATCGAGGCCGACGTCATCGGGCTCGACCCGATGCGTCCGGACGAACTGTGCACGCTGGCCGGTCAGGCGACGGTGGCGAAGACCCGCGCCGAGGTGCAGGCGGTCAGGTTGGTGCCCGACCGGCCCGAGGCCTGCCCCGAGGCGGTCGAGGCGATCCTGGCCAGCGACCACGTCGTCCTCGGCCCGGGGTCGTGGTTCACCTCGCTGATTCCGCACCTGCTGGTGCCCGATCTGGCCCTGGCCATCGAACAGACGCGGGCCCAGAAGATCCTGGTGATGAACATCACCTCGGCCGACGAGACCGACGGCTTCAGCGCTTCCCGCCACATCGAACTGCTCGCCGAGCACGCCCCTCGCCTGCGCTTCGACGTGGTGGTCGTCGACGAGGCCTTCGGCGCCGCCGATCCCAACCTGAGCAGCTACGCCGCCTCTCTGGGCGCCCGGGTCGAGATCGCGGATGTGGCCATGCGCGACGGCAGCGCCCGGCACGACCCGCTGCGTCTGGCCTCGGTGATGAGCCAGCTGATGGGCGTCTGAGTCGACGACCACCGGCCGTGTGATGGGCCCGAGGTTGTGCCAGACTCGCCCCATGGCAATGACCGCACAGGTGAAGTCCGAACTGGCGACGATTCCCGCCGCCAAGCCCTGCTGCCGGCGGGCCGAGGTGGCTGCCATGCTGCGCTTCGGCGGTGGACTGCATCTGGTGGCTGGCCAGCTGGTCATCGAGTGTGAACTCGACACGGGCGCCGCGGCCCGTCGCCTGCGCACCGCCATCACCGAGCTCTACGGGCTCACCTCCGAACTGCTCGTCATCAACGGCTCGGGGCTGCGGCGCGGCACCCGCTACATGGTGCGGTTGGTCTCCGACGGGGAGGCGATCGCCCGCCAGACCGGGCTGATCGACGCCCATCGACGCCCGGTGCGCGGCCTGCCCGCCTCGGTGGTCGGCTCGGGGGTCTGCTGCCAGATCGCCGTCTGGCGGGGGGCCTTTCTGGCGCACGGGTCACTGACCGAGCCCGGACGATCCATGAGCCTCGAAGTCACCTGCCCCGGCTCGGAGGCGGCCCTGGCTCTGGTGGGTGCGGCCCGCCGCCTGGGCATCGCCGCGAAGGCTCGCGAGGTGCGCAATGTCGACCGCGTCGTGATTCGCGACGGCGACCAGATCGCCGCCCTGCTGGCCAAGATGGGTGCCCACGACAGCCTGCTGATCTGGGAGGACCGCCGCGTGCGCCGGGAGGTGCGGGCCTCGGCCACCCGGCTGGCCAACTTCGACGACGCCAACCTGCGTCGATCGGTGCACGCCGCCGTCACGGCCAGCGCTCGGGTCGAGCGGGCGCTGGAGATTCTCGGGGACGAGGTTCCCGAGCACCTGCTCAAGGCCGGTCGGCTGCGGCTCGAGCACCGCAACGCCAGCCTGGAAGAACTCGGTCAGGCCCACGAGCCGCCGCTCACCAAGGACGCCATCGCCGGGCGCATCCGCCGGCTGCTGTCGACGGCCGACAAGCTGGCCGCCGATCGCGGTGTCCCCGGAACCGAGGCGAGCGCGCCGTCGGAACTGCTCGAGGGCTGACCCCCCGACCCCGAGGTCAGGGCGGCACGCTCAGGCGGTGGCCATCCGGCGGGTGCCGCCCTGCAGCTGCTGGTTGAAGCCGCGCACATTGCGGGTGGCCTCGTCCAGCTTGTCGTTCTCCTGCTTCAGCGCGTCGGCGACCGCCTTGGCCTGGGCGAGCAGCTTGGCGAGCATGGTGAAGAAGCGCTTGGCCAGGCTGACGGTGTTGCCGACGAACCACGCCGCGAAGGCCGCGATGGAGGCCCCGAAGGTGGGCACCGCCGATGCCAGCGCGGTCAGCGCCGACTTGACGACGACACCGAGGAACTGGGCGATGATGTCCCAGATCGTCTTGCGCACGATGGCGACCATCTCGCCGAGCGCGACCACCAAACGCGAGAGGGCCTCGGCCCCCACGGCGGCCGCCTCGAAGACGGGAGTGGTCGCCTGCTGCAGCGAGGCGTAGGCCGTGGCCGCCTGGCCGGTCCACTGGGTGAGGTCGGTCATCCCGGCCGCGTGGTCCTTCGCCGCCTCCCGGTAGGTGGCGGCGATGCCGGTCCAGCTCTCCGCCTGCAGGGTGACCGCCTCGGGGCTGCCCTGCAGCTTCTCCAACGGCTGCGCCAGGAACTCGATCTTCGAGACCACCAGCATCAGCAGTTCGCCCAGTGGGCTCGACCCGGCGGCGCCGGCGGCGTCCATGTCGACGCCCAGGGCCTTCAGCCCGGCGCCCGCCACGGCGGTGACGTCACCGCTGTCGACCTTGCCGTCGGCCAGCACGGTGCTGGCCGTCTTCATCCACTCCGACAGTTCCATGGTCGTCCTCAGTTTCCTTGGGCTGTGGCCGCCGCGGAGGCGACGGCGGCGTTGACGACCGCGGTGGCGTCGGCGGCGGAGAGTTCGGTGTCGGCGTAGGCGCGCTGGCTCGCCTCGATCGCGTCGGCGGTGGCCTGCAGCGCCGTCGTCAGTTGGTCGGCGAGCGCCTCAGACCGGTCGCAGACGCGGTTCAGGAAGGGCGTGACCGCCCAGCCGAACAGCAGGCCGTAGGCGTCGCCGTTGTCGTCTCGGGCCTGCTCGGCCGTGCGGCGGTTGTTGGCCACCGTCTCCTTGAGGCGGGTCAGCCGACGACGGTGGTCGGTGAACTCCGAGAGGTCCCAGGTCGTGGTCTGTTCGGTGGTCATCGTCGGTCCCCATCCCGGTCGAACTCGTCGTCGTGCCCCAGATCGTCGTGCCCAGAGTCGTCGTGCCCAGAGTCGTCGTGCCCAGAGTCGTCCTGCGCGGAGTCGTCGTCTGGGCGCTCGTCCTCCACACGGTCGGCGCCCTCCTGGGCGTCCATCTCCTCGCGCACCGAGGCCGGCACCGCCTGCCGGACCGCCGCCAGCGAGGGATCGTCGGGCCCGGCCAGTTGGGCCATCACCGCGAGCGTGCGTCGGGTCACCTCGGCCCCGGCCTCGGCGTGGGTGGCCGCGAACACCTCGGTCAGTTGGGCGGCCGTGGCCGCGTTCGCGGAGGGGCGGAAGACCAGCCGGCTGATGGTGCCCCCGCCGGTCATCGTCAGTCTCATGAAGGAGTTCTCGACGGTGGCCTCGATCTCGGCCAGGGCGCGGCCGGCGGCGTCGGCCTGCCGTTCCATCGCCTCGGCCTCGGCGAGGAACTGGACCAGCCAGACATGCGGATCGTCCGTGGGTGGCGCGACCGGCGCCTGATCTGGGGGAGTGCTGTGACTCATGACTGAAATCTAGGAGTCGCCGGGGTCAGGATCGGGCACGGTTCGAGCACCGGGGCAGGTGTGTCCACGATGCAGTCAGGCACCCCCCGCGACGACGGCCCGGCAGGGCCTCCGTTAGGCTGTCCCTGTCGGAACACAGACACCGCAGCGGGCCGGGGGCACCACGCTCCACAGGACGCCCGCCCGAGCATCTCGAAGGAGATCACGAGACATGACCGTCAAGGTTGGTATCAACGGCTTCGGCCGCATTGGCCGCAACTTCTACCGCGCACTGCTCGCTCAGGGTGCCGATCTCGAGGTGGTGGCCGTCAACGACCTCACCGACAACCAGACCCTCGCGCACCTGCTGAAGTACGACTCGATCCTGGGTCGCTTCGACGGCGAGGTGACCTACGACGAGGAGTCGATCACCGCCAACGGCAAGACGATCAAGGTCTTCGAGGAGCGCGATCCCGCGAACCTGCCGTGGGGCGACCTGGGCGTCGACATCGTGATCGAGTCCACCGGCATCTTCACCGACGCGACCAAGGCCAAGGCCCACATCGACGGCGGCGCCAAGAAGGTGCTCATCTCGGCCCCGGCCAAGAACGAGGACATCACCATCGTCATGGGCGTCAACGACGACCTGTACGACTCGGCTGCGCACACGATCATCTCGAACGCGTCGTGCACGACCAACTGCCTGGCCCCGATGGCCAAGGCGCTGAACGACTCGGTCGGCATCGTCAAGGGCCTGATGACCACCATTCACGCCTACACCCAGGACCAGAACCTGCAGGACGGCCCGCACAAGGACCTGCGTCGTTCGCGCGCCGCCGCCCTGAACATGGTTCCCACCACCACCGGTGCCGCCAAGGCCGTCGCCCTCGTGCTGCCCGAGCTGAAGGGCAAGCTCGACGGTTACGCCATGCGCGTGCCCACCCCGACCGGCTCGGCCACCGACCTCACCTTCGAGGCCGGCAAGGAGACCACCGTCGAGGAGGTCAACGCCGCCGTCAAGGCTGCCGCCGAGGGCCCCCTGAAGGGTTACCTGGTCTACACCGAGGACGAGATCGTCTCGAAGGACATCGAGACCGATCCGGCTTCGTGCATCTTCGATGCCAAGCTCACCAAGGTGATCGGCAACCAGGTCAAGGTCGTCGGCTGGTACGACAACGAGTGGGGCTACTCCAACCGCCTGGTCGACCTGACCGAGCTGGTCGCCTCGAAGCTCTGAACCTGACCGATTCACATCAGTGGACGAGGGGGTGGGGGACTGCCCCCGCCCCCTCTTTCCCTGTCTGAACGTTCCCCGCCTTCGTCCCTCTCCGGAGGGACACCCCGAACCGAGAGGAAATCCGTGAAGTCCATCCAGGAACTCGGAGACCTGTCCGGCAAGCGCGTCGTCATTCGCTGTGACTTCAACGTGCCGCTCGACGGCTCCACCATCACCGACGACGGTCGCATTCGTGCCGCCCTGCCCACCCTGAACGAACTGCGTGGCGCCGGCGCCCGCGTGATCGTGCTGGCCCACCTGGGCCGCCCCAAGGGCGAGGTCAACCCCAAGTACTCCCTGGCCCCCGTCGCCGCCCGCCTGGGCGAGCTGCTGGGCGCCGAGGTGAAGCTGGCCGGTGACGTGGTCGGCGAGTCGGCGACCGAGATCGCCAACGGGCTCGCGGACGGCGAGGTCGCCCTGCTCGAGAACGTGCGCTACGAGCCCGCCGAGGAGTCGAAGGACGAGGCCGAGCGCGCCGCCCTGGCCGCCCGCTACGCCACCCTCGGCGACGTCTTCGTCTCCGACGGTTTCGGCGTCGTGCACCGCAAGCAGGCCTCCGTCTACGACGTCGCCAAGCTGCTCCCCTCGGGTGCCGGTCACCTCGTGGCCAAGGAGGTGGACGTGCTCGCGCGCCTCACCCAGAACCCGGAGCGCCCCTTCGTGGTGGTGCTGGGTGGCGCCAAGGTGGCCGACAAGTTGGCCGTCATCGACAACCTGCTGAAGGTGGCCGACACGCTGGTCATCGGCGGCGGCATGCTGTTCACCTTCCTCAAGGCCCAGGGCCACGAGGTCGGCGCCTCGCTGGTTGACGAGGCCAACATCGAGACCTGCAAGAACTACCTCGAGCAGGCCAAGGCCGAGGGCAAGACCATCCTCCTGCCCACCGACATCCGCGTCGCCGACGGTGCCGACTTCGAGAACCGCACCGTCAAGGGTGAGGTCGAGGTCGTGCCCGCCGACGCCATCCCCGCCGGCAAGATGGGCCTCGACATCGGCCCCGACTCCGAGGTCACCTTCGCCGAGGCCGTCAAGGGTGCGAAGACGGTCTTCTGGAACGGCCCCATGGGCGTGTTCGAGATCGCCGAGTTCGCCGGTGGCACCAAGGCCGTCGCCCAGGCGCTCACCGAGGTCGACGGCCTGTCGGTCGTCGGTGGTGGCGACTCGGCCGCGGCCGTGCGCGAACTCGGTTTCGCGGACGAGGCCTTCGGCCACATCTCGACCGGTGGCGGCGCGTCGCTGGAGTACCTCGAGGGCAAGGAGCTCCCGGGTCTGGTTGTTCTGGAGGAGAACGCATGAGCCGCAAGCCCATCCTGGCCGGCAACTGGAAGATGAACCTGAACCACGTCGAGGCGGTCGGACTCGTCCAGAAGCTGGCGTGGATCCTGGCCGACAAGAAGTGGGAGGCCGAGCAGTCGGAGGCGGTGGTGATCGTCCCGTTCACCGACATCCGCACCGTGCAGACCCTCGTCGAGGGCGACCGGCTGCCGATCCTGTTCGGCGCGCAGGACGTGTCCGCGCAGGAGAAGGGCGCCTACACCGGTGAGGTGGCGGCCTCGATGCTGGCCAAGCTCGGCTGCAGCTATGTCGTGGTCGGTCACTCGGAGCGTCGCCAGTACCACGGCGAGTCCGACGAGCTGATCAATGCCAAGGCCAAGCAGGTGCTCGCTCATGCCATGACCCCGATCATCTGTGTGGGGGAGGGGCTGGACGTCCGCAAGGAGGGCAACCAGGTTCCCTTCACCCTCGCCCAAGTCGACGGTTCGCTCGCCGGACTGACCGCCGAGCAGGTGGCCGGGCTGGTGATCGCCTACGAGCCCGTCTGGGCCATCGGCACCGGTGAGGTGGCCACCCCGGCCGACGCCCAGGAGGTGTGCGGTGCGATTCGTGCCCGCATCGCCGAGCTGTACGACCAGCCCACCGCCGACGCCGTGCGCATCCAGTACGGCGGTTCGGTCAAGGCCAGCAACGTCGTCGAGATCATGGCGCAGCCCGATGTCGACGGTGCGCTGGTCGGCGGTGCCAGCCTCGATCCCGAGGAGTTCGCGGGCATCGTCCGGTTCCAGCAGCTGGCCTGAGCCCCGTCGCCACGGCACGACTCGTCGCGGCAGGCCCATCGCGGAAGGCCCGGCCCCCGTGGGGCGGGCCTTCCTCGCGCCTGACCGCGGGCCCGGGCGAATGTGGAATTGCGCGTGGCGTGGGTTATCCTGATCGACGTGATTGTCCCGCTCATGACCTGGCCAGTGATGACCCTGTCGATCGTTCTGGTCGTTGTCAGCGTGATTCTTGCCCTCTCGGTGTTGCTGCACAAGGGGCGCGGAGGCGGCATGTCCGACCTGTTCGGCGGTGGCATGTCCACCTCGATGGGTGGGGCCTCGGTCGCCGAACGCAACCTTGACCGCATCACCATCGTGCTGGGGCTGATCTGGTTCGCCTGCATCGTCGGACTGCTGGTGCTGTACAAGTTCCAGTCCTGACACCAGGTCGTCGCCCGCCGAGTGCGCGGGCCCACACCAGGTGGACGCTGCGGGCCACACCGGCCGGGTGACCACCACGCACTCTGCAACACCGAACACAACCAAGGAGTCACACAGTGGTGGGTGGCAGCGCCATCAGAGGCAGCCGAGTCGGCGCCGGTCCGATGGGAGAGGCAGAGCGTGGGGATTCCGCCCCTCGCCTGCACGTTTCATACTTCTGCGCCAACGGGCACGAGACCAGGCCGGCCTTCGCGGCCGAGGCCCAGATCCCGGCCGAGTGGGATTGCCCCCGGTGCGGCCTGCCGGCCAACCTGGACGCGGAGAACCCTCCTCCGCCGCCGAAGATCCAGCCCTACAAGACGCACCTGGCGTACGTGAAGGAGCGTCGCAGCGACGCCGAGGCGGCGGCCATCCTGGCCGAGGCCCTCGACCTGCTGCGCACCCGGCGCGCGAACGGCGAGATCATCTACTGATCTCACCCACGTGTGACCGACCCACGTCTGGACGCCCGACCCCGTCTCCCCTGTCAGGGAGGCGGGGTTCGTCGGTCATGGTGAGAAAATCGCTTCCTCGTCGGCGCCGGCGTGCGGCAGGCTGGCGGGCGTGAAGATGCCCCGACAGACCAGCAACGAGATCTGGAACCGCGACGCCGCCCAGAACTACGACAGCCTCGGTGAGGCCATGTTCGACCCGCAGCTGCTGGACGACACCACCGCCCGGCTCGTCGAATTGGCCGACGGCGGCCCCGCGTGTGAGTTCGCGATCGGCACCGGACGAGTGGCCATCCCTCTGCAGGCCCGAGGCGTCCCGGTGACCGGCATCGAGTGGTCACCCGACATGGTCGAGCGGCTCCGCGAGAAGGTCGACGAGGCCACCCTTCCCGTGGTGATGGGCGACATGTCCACCACCCGGGTGCTGCCCGCCGGTGCACCGGGGGAGTTCTCGCTGGTCTACCTCGTGTTCAACACCATCGCCAACCTGCTCACCCAGGCCGACCAGGTCGCCTGCTTCCGCAATGCCGCGGCCCACCTTCGTCCGGGTGGACGGTTCGTGATCGAACTGTGGGTGCCCAAACTGCAGTCGACGCACGGTGCCGTGGGGGCCGAGGTGTTCACCGTCGAGGACGGCTACATCGGTCTCGACGTGATGGATCCCGTCACCCAGCAACTGGTCAGCCACCACTTCCGATTCGGCGACGACGGCGGCGTCAGCCTCTCGCTGAGCCCCCACCGCTACGTGTGGCCCTCCGAGCTCGACCTGATGGCCGAGCTGGCGGGGTTCGAACTCGAGTCACGGCATGCCGACTGGACCGGCACCCCCTTCACGCACGAGTCCCGCGGACACGTCAGCGTGTACCGCCTGCCGGCTGGAGCGTGAGGGTCAGAGCAGGCAGTTGAAGCGGGGCAGCAGGGCGGCCGCCTCGGCGTCGAGGAACAGCAGCGTCTCGTCGGTGCCGTGCACGCGGGCGGCCGGCAGGAACCAGTCGCCCGACAGAGCCTTCGCCACCGACTCCGCCTTCTCGTCCCCGGTGACCAGCATCCAGACCGCCTTCGACCGGTTGAGGGTGTTGATGGTCAACGAGATGCGCTCGGCCGGCGGCTTGGGTGCGTCGGTGACGCCGATCACCGTGGCCGTGGTCGGGTCGAAGCTGGGGTGGTCGGGGAAGATCGAGGCGATGTGGCCGTCCTCGCCCATGCCCAGCAGGCAGATGTCGAAGCTCGTCTCGCCCAACTCCTGGGCGTAGGCGTAGGCGGCATCGCCGGGGTCGGCGCGACCGTCCTTGCCCGGCATCGGGTGGATCTGGGCGGCGGGCACGTGCAGGGTGCGCGCAAGGATCGACAGCGACTGCAACGCGTTGCGGTCGGGATCGGTCAACCCGACGAACCGCTCGTCACCCCACCACAGGTGCAGGCGGTCGGGCGCAATGCCCGACTCGGTGAACTGGCTGGCGAGTGACTCGTACATGCGGTTGGCCACCCGGCCACCGGTGAGGCACAGGTCGACTCGTCCCTGTGCCTCCTGCAGGTCCTGGATCCGAGCCAGGAGCGTCGCCGCGGCACCCTCCGCCAGTTCGTCGGGGGTGTGGTAGCGGACGACGCGAGTGCTCACGCCGAGGCCTTCTTCTTCGACGTCCGGCGATGCTTCGAGGTGCCTTCGTCCCAGCGCTGGATCATCGTGCGGGCGGCGGCCTCGAAGATGTCGTCGGCATCGAGACGGCGCAGTTCCTCGCTGATCAGGTCGGTGAGGGTGCGTCGCTTGAGGGCGACCTTGCGGCGGGGCTGACCGGGCACCTCGTAGGTGGCCAGCAGACCATCGGTGCGGATGATGGCGATGTCGCCTGCCGCCGTGGTGAGCCGGACGGCGGTGATTCCCGGACCGTCGGTGCTGGTGCGCTCCACCGGCACCCCCAGACGGGCCTGCAGCCACGAGGCCAGCAGCTCGGCCGGGGCATTGTCGCGGTCGGCCTCGACCCTGGCCGACGAGATCTTCGCCGGGTACTGGTCGAGCGCCGCGGCCAGCAGGGCACGCCAGGTGGTCAGGCGGGTCCAGGTGAGGTCGGTGTCACCGTGGGCGTGGTGCTCGGCCCGCACCCGCAGCGCCTCCAATGACTTGGTGACACCGCTGGCATCGGTGATCCGGCGCTTGGCCAGTCGTCCGATGGGGTCGTCGCCGGGATCGGCGGGCGACTCGTTCGGCCACCATGCGACGACGGGGGAGTCGGGCAGCAGCAGCGGGAGCACCACGGAGTCGGCGTGATCGGCGACCTCGCCGCTCAGCCGCAGGGTGATGACGTCGCCGGGCACGTCTTCCCCGAGGTGGATGTCGGCATCGAGCTTGTCGGTCTTGCCGGTGCCCTTGACGACGAGGATGATGCGCGAGGGGTGCTCACGCCCGGCCAGCAGGGCCGCCTCGAGGGCCTCGTCGTAGCGGCGGGCGGGCACGATCACCACGAGGGTGAAGACGAGCCCCGACGCGGCGCCGCTGCTGCGCCGGGCCTTGCGGATCGCCGAGCTGATGGCCGAGGCGTTGGTCTTGGTGAGGTTGATGATCACAGTGGGGTTCCTTCGTGTTCGTCCGGGAGTCGTGTGGGCGGTCGACGTCAGGGACGACGCCAGACGAATCCGTCGCGGGCCAGCATGTCGATGCCGCTCTGGGGGCCCCAGGTGCCGGCCTCGTACTGCTCGATGGGGCCACCCCGCTCGGCCCAGCGCTCAAGAATGGGGTCGAGGATCTGCCAGCTGAGTTCGACCTCCTCGTGCTGCGGGAACAGCGGCGGCTCGCCGAGCAGCACGTCGAGGATGAGCCGCTCGTAGGCCTCGGGGGACGATTCGGTGAACGAGCCGCCGTAGTTGAAGTCCATGGAGACCTCGCGGATCTCCATCTGCGTCGAGGGCACCTTCGCGCCGAAACGCATCGTGATGCCCTCGTCGGGCTGGATGCGCATCACCAGGGCGTTGATGCCGAGGTCTTCGGTGTCGGTCGAGGTGAACGGCAGGTGCGGCGCCCGCTTGAAGTTGAGGGCGATCTCGGTGACGCGACGGGGCATGCGCTTGGCGGTGCGCAGGTAGAACGGCACCCCCGCCCAGCGACGGTTGTCGATGTCGACGCGGATGGCGGCGTAGGTTTCGGTGGCCGACAACGCATCGATGCCGTCCTCCTGCAGGAAGCCGATCACCTTCTCGCCACCCTGCCAGCCGGCGGCGTACTGGCCGCGGGCGGTGTGGGCGTCGAGGTCGACCGGCGGACGAGCCGCCCCCAGCACCTTCTGCTTCTCGGTGCGCAATTGGGCCGCGTCGAAGCTGGTGGGCTCCTCCATGGCGGTCAGCGCCATCAACTGCAGCAGGTGGTTCTGGATGACGTCGCGCGCCGCCCCGATGCCGTCGTAGTAGCCGGCGCGACCACCGATGCCGATGTCTTCGGCCATGGTGATCTGCACGTGGCTGACGTAGTTGTTGTTCCAGATGGGTTCGAACATCTGGTTGGCGAACCGGAAGGCGAGCAGGTTCTGCACCGTCTCCTTGCCCAGGTAGTGGTCGATGCGGAACACCGACTCGGCCGGGAACACCGAGCTGACGATGTCGTTCAGCTCGCGCGCGGAGCGCAGGTCGTGACCGAACGGCTTCTCGATGACGACCCGTCGCCACCCCCGACCGTGCTCGTCGGCCATGCCGTGGCGCTTCAACTGCCCGACCACGTCGTCGAAGAACGCCGGCGGGATCGACAGGTAGAAGGCGTGGTTGCCACCGGTGCCGCGCTGCTCGTCGAGTTCCTGGATGGTGGCCTTCAGGCTCTCGAAGGCCGCGTCATCGGAGAACTCGCCAGGCACGAACCGAATGCCCTCCAGGAGTTGCTGCCACACCTCCTCGCGGAAGGGGGTGCGGGCGTGCTCCTTGACGGAGTCGTGCACCTGCTGGGCGAAGTCCTGGTCGGCCCAGTCGCGGCGTGCGAAGCCGACCAGACCGAAGCCGGGGGGCAGCAGTCCGCGGTTGGCCAGGTCGTAGACGGCCGGCATCAGCTTCTTGCGGGACAGGTCGCCGGTGACCCCGAAGATCACCAGCACGCTGGGCCCGGCAATCCGGGGGAGTCGACGGTCCTGGTCGTCGCGCAGGGGGTTGATGTGCTCGGTCACGTTGATCCTGGTTCCTGATTCTGCGGGGGTGAGTGGTTCTGGTCGTTACGGGTGGGTGAGGGATGAGTCGGTGGCGGACGGTGCCGCCACCGAGGAGCCCTCAGGCCTGGTCGAGGGCCTGCTGCACGGTGGCGACCAGTTCGTCCCACGACGTCACGAACTTGCTGACACCCTCGCGCTCGAGGGTGGCGAAGACGTCGTCGAGGTCGACCCCGGCGGCCTGCGCGGCGGCGATCGTCTCGCGGGCACGGTCGTAGAACGGCACCACGGTGTCGCCGGAGACCTCGCCGTGGTCGGCGAATGCCTGCAGGGTCTTCTCGGGCATGGTGTTGACGACCCCCGAGGTGACCAGATCGCTGACGTAGAGCGTGTCGGGCAGGTCGGGGTTCTTGACGCCGGTGGAGGCCCACAGGGGGCGCTGCACGTTGGCGCCGCGCTCGGCGAGGGCCTTCCAGCGGTCGCTGGCGAAGGCCGTCGCGTACAGCTCGTGGGCCAGCCGGGTGTTGGCGATCGCCACGGTCGAGGTGAGTGCCGCGGCGTCGTCGGTGCCCAGATCGGCCAGACGCCGGTCGACCTCGCTGTCGATGCGGCTGACGAAGACCGAGGCGACCGAGTGGATCGTCGACAGGTCGTGGCCGGCTGCCGCGGCCTGCTCGAGGCCGTCGAGGTAGGCGTCGATCACCTGCTGGTAGCGGTCGGCGGAGAAGATCAGGGTGACGTTGACGCTGATCCCGGCGGCGATGGTGGCGGTGATCGCCGGCAGCCCCTCGAGGGTGGCCGGAATCTTGATCAGCACGTTCTCGCGGTCGACGAGGGCGTGCAGTTCGGCGGCCTGGGTCACGGTCGCCTCGGTGTCGTGGGCCAGACCCGGCTCGACCTCGATGGAGACCCGGCCGTCGAATCCCCCGGTCGAGCGGTAGAGGTCACTGAACAGGTCGGCGGCGTTGCGCACGTCGGTGGAGGTGAGCTCGCGAATGGTGCGGGCCACGTCTGCCCCGTCAGCCTTCAGCGCGGCGACCTGCTCGGCGTAGGCCTCACCGTCGGAGAGCGCCGTGGCGAAGATGGTCGGGTTCGTGGTGACCCCCACCACGTTGCGGGTGGCCATCAACTCGGCGAGGTTGCCGGACTCGAGGCGCTCGCGGGACAGGTCATCCAGCCAGATGCTGACTCCGGCATCGGACAGTGCCTGTGTGTGCGGATCCTGTGACATGGGTTCTCCTGCCGTGACAAATTGGTTGACACTTCAAACAACCGCGCGGGGACCTCTTCTGTTCCCGTGGAGGTGACCTCCATGGGCACTCTAGCCAGCGGGGCTCAACGGGGCGGACGTGCTCGCTAGATTGGGCCCATGGCTGACACATCGACGGCGGGCTCCGGCTACGTGACCGCGGGCGCGGGCTACGACCGTGACACGAACTACATCACCGATCGGATCACGGCCGACGGTGCGGGCGAGCACGAGTGGCCGGTCGAGCCCGGCCGGTACCGGCTGATCGCTGCCCGGGCCTGCCCCTGGGCCAACCGGACGGTGATCGTGCGTCGGTTGCTGGGGCTGGAGCCGGTGATCTCGCTGGGGATGCCCGGCCCGACGCATGACGCCCGGTCGTGGACCTTCGACCTCGACCCCGGTGGCGTCGACCCGGTGCTGGGCATCGAGCGCCTGCAGCAGGCCTTCTTCGCGCGGTTCCCCGACTACCCGCGCGGGATCACCGTGCCCGCCATCGTCGACATCCCCACCGGTGGTGTGGTCACCAACGACTTCGCCCAGATCACGCTCGACTTCTCGACCGAGTGGACGGCCCACCACCGCGAGGGTGCCCCCGACCTCTACCCCGAGGCGCAGCGGGACGAGATGGACGCCGTGATGAAGCGGGTCTACACCGAGATCAACAACGGGGTTTACCGCTGCGGTTTCGCCGGGTCCCAGGAGGCCTACGACGCCGCCTACGACCGGTTGTTCACCGCCCTCGACTGGGTCGACGAGCGGTTGCAGTCCCGTCGCTACCTGATGGGGGAGTCCATCAGCGAGGCCGACGTCAGGCTGTTCACCACGTTGGCCCGTTTCGACCCCGTCTACCACGGCCACTTCAAGTGCAACCGTCACAAGTTGAGTGAGTTCGGGGCGCTGTGGGCCTATGCCCGCGACCTGTTCCAGACCCCCGGGTTCGGTGACACCATCGACTTCACGCAGATCAAGAAGCACTACTACGTGGTGCACGCCGACGTGAATCCGTCGCAGATCGTGCCGAAGGGTCCCGACCTGTCGAACTGGTTGTCGCCGCACCACCGCGAGCAGCTGGGGGGTCGTCCGTTCGGTGACGGCACCCCGCCGGGGCCGGTGGCGCCGGGCGAGGAGGTTCCCGCCGGTTCGCGGCCCTGACGGGCGGGCCGGCGGGGGTCGACCTCGGCAGGTCGATCCACCCCGGACTGTCTGACTTCAGAAGATGAGGGGGTCGATGGCGGCCGCGATGAAGACCAGGGCCAGATAGCTGTTCGACCAGTGGAACAGGGTCATCGGCTTCATGGCGATCTCGTCGAGACCGGCCCGGGCGCGGCGCAGCAGCGCCACCGCCTGCCACAGGAAGACCGCTCCCGTGACGGCGGCCACGGCCGGGTAGAGCCAGCCGGTGCCGGCGACTGGCCACAGTACGAGCGACACCAGCACGGTGACCACGGTGTAGACCAGGATGCGGGTCGCGACACCGACCCGGTCCATCACCACGGGCAGCATCGGCACCCCGGCGGCGGCGTAGTCGTCCTTGTACCGGAACGCGAGCGCCCAGGTGTGCGGGGGAGTCCAGAAGAAGACGATCGCGAACAACACCAGCGGTGCCCAGTCGACCGAGCCCGTCACGGCGGTCCAGCCGATCAGGGGAGGGAAGCACCCGGCGATGCCTCCCCAGACGATGTTCTGGCTGGTGCGCCGCTTGAGCCACATCGTGTAGACGAACACGTAGAACGCATTCGCGCCCAGAGCCAGCGCCGCCGACAGCCAGTTCGCGCCCAGCCCGAGGGTCAGCGT
Organism: Aestuariimicrobium soli; assembly: GCF_051192575.1. NCBI lineage: Bacteria > Bacillati > Actinomycetota > Actinomycetes > Propionibacteriales > Propionibacteriaceae > Aestuariimicrobium > Aestuariimicrobium soli. The sequence goes on from NZ_JBPJSQ010000009.1 coordinate 127,860, forward strand.
CGCCAGCACCCCGAGCACGACCCCGAAGGTCACGGCGGCGGCCGGCGGCACCTGGTGGCGAGGCATCGGACGACGCCGGGTGCGGCGCATCACCTCGTCGATGTCGCGGTCGAGCACGCAGTTGAAGACGTTCGCGCTGGCGGCGGCGAACAGCCCGCCGAGCATCGTCCACACCACCAGCCGCCACGGCGGTAGGCCCCCGGCCGCCAGGAACATGGCCGGCAGGGTGGTCACCAGCAGCAGCTCGATGATGCGGGGTTTGGTCAGCGCCACGTATGCACGCACCACGTCTCGCCAGGTGCTGACCGCCACGCTGGTGGTGGGGTCGACAAGGTCGGCCGAGGTGGGCTGGTGGTGCGTGGTCACGACGTCCTTCCGAGGGGCGCCGGACGACGGCGACTCTCCTCGACGGGAGTCTACCGAGGCCACGCCGTCAGGCGAAAAGCCGGTACCCGCCGAAGCCCACACCCACCTGCCGCTTGTCGAGGAAGGCATTCTTGCCGGTCGTCCACGAGAACATCGTGCCGGCGGAGTCGCGGCCGACCAGGTCGGGGATGCCGTCGCCGGAGATATCACCCGGGGTGAACATCTGCGTCCACGAGCCCCAACCCTGCCCGACCTTGGCGGCCTGCACGAAGCCGCCCCCGCGGGAGTAGTAGGCCCGCAGTTCGCCGCTGGGCACGACGGCGACGACATCGGGGTTGCCGTCGCGGTTGAGGTCGCCGACACCGGTGAGGAAGCGCAGCCCCTGCCAGTTCTTGGCGATCGTGTTGGTGCTCGTGAACCCGCTCGCGGTCAGCGAGTAGCGCGACAGGTCACCGTTCTTCTGCACGGCCACCACCTCGGGTCGTCCGTCGCCGGTCATGTCGCCCACGACGGTGATGTTGGTGACGTTCTGCCAACCCCAGCCCACCTTGCGGGCCACCTGGTACTGGCCCATGCCGACCCCGAGGTAGAGCCACATGGTGCCGTCGGAGCGCACCGACAGCAGTTCGTCGCGGCGGTCGCCGTTCAGGTCGGGAACGTGCGCGACCCAACGGGTGGTTCCCCAGCCACCGCCGATGGCCCAGCGTGCCCCGAACCCTGCCCCGCGGGCCCCCTTGAACATCTGCAGGGTGCCGGTGGCGTCGACGCCCATCAGCTCGGCGACGCCGTCGCCGCTCTGGTCACCGCCGGCGCTGGACGCGGCCCAGGTGTTGAACCGGATCGGAACATTCAGGGGTTGGTCGGCACCCACCCGGGCCAGGGCGGTCCCGGTCAGCCGACCCTCGACGAAGGCGCCGGCCCGCAAGGGGCGCACCGGGACGACCACGACCTGGCCGTCCACCCCCGTGAAGGCGGGGTCGGTCACGACGCAGGTGTCGACGCCGCGCCCGTCCTCGGTGAGACTCACCCGCGCGCCCGAGACCCCGGAGTAGCGGGTGTCGTCCAATTGCACCGTGATCGGGTAGCCCCAGACGGTCGGGGTCTGGCTGCAGGTGCTCGTGTAGAAGTCCTCGCTGGTGGTGTCCCAGGACAGCCCGCGATGGTTCGACAGCACCGGGTAGACCTTGGGCCACGTCGTGGTCACGGCTTCGGTGGTGACGGTGACGCCGATCACCCGGAACGTCGGCGACGAGGCGAAGGCCACCGACGCCGCCCGCGGGCTCAGCAGCATCATGCTGCGGCTGTACGGGTCGGCCATGGCGATGTCGAGGGCGATGCTGGACGACGCCGCCCCCACGACGGCCACCGTGAACGGGGCGATCTCGGCGCCGGCCGTGGTGTAGCCGGGCTTGCCGGGAATCTCCTCGTACGCAACGAGGTCGGGGTCGGACTTGTTCAGCTCGAGGTAGTTCGCGTGGGCCGCCACCGCCGACTGTGTGGCCGCCGGCGTGCCCAGGGCGTGCACGCCCACCCGATTGCGGAAGCCGTTGAGTTCCGGGAGGGCCGGCTCGACCGTTGCAGCCGCCCCGACGCGCGTCGGGTCGCTACCGGTCGTCGTGGTGGTGGCGGTCGTCGTTGCCCGCAGGATGCCGGGTCGGTGGGACGACGGCTTCGTCGGCTCGGCAGCGGCCGGGTTGGCGTTTCCGGCCGCGATCGCGGCCACCAGCACGGTGGCCGCGAGCAGGTGAGAGGCCAGTCGACGGACGAGTCGGTGGTCTCGACGAAGGAACGAATGAACACGTGCGGACAAGGCAGTTCTCCTGGTCGCCGCGGGGGTGGGGGCCGCGGGGGGTCGGTCGCCGGTCAGTCTAGGCCCGCGATGCCGCCGATTCCGGGAGCCCCGCGCGAGTCGCCGAGGCCCGGCGCGCACTGCACAGCACGGCCGCGGCGGACGCCGCCGCCAGACCGGCCCCGAGCAGGTGCATCAGCACCACGGCGACCGGCAGACCGGTGAAGTATTGCAGGTACCCGATGGCCCCCTGCACGAGCTCGACGCCCAGCAGCACCGGCGCCCACCGACGCAGCGTGCGGTGGCCCGCCCGCACGGCTCGCAGCACGACCAGCACGGTGGTCGCCACCGTCAGCCACACCGTGCCCGAGTGCAGGCGGGCGACCGTCTCAATGTTGAAGCCGGTGCGGGCCACGCCGCCGTCCCCGGCATGGGGGCCCGATCCCGTGACCACGGTTCCGAGCCAGCAGGCCAGCATCATCAGCGTGAAGGCCGCGATCGTCAGCCCGCGGTCGACTCCCGAGACCTCGTCCGGAACGACCTCGTGCACGGCGAACAGCAACCGCACGATCAGCACCACCAGGACCAGCGACAGCAGCAGGTGCAGCGCCACCACGAAGGGGTTCAGGTCGGTGAGCACGGTGATGCCGCCGATGACTCCCTGGAACGGGATGCCCAGGGCCACCACCAGGGTCAGCCGCCGCACCAGCCGGTCGCGGTCGGTGGGCGCCGTCGCCACGCGACGGGCGGTCACCCAGCAGGCCACGGCGATCACGATCAGCACGAAGGTGAGGGTGCGGTTGCCGAACTCGATCAGCGAGTGGTGGCTCACCTCGCCGTGGGGCACGTACGAGCCGTCATTGCACTGCGGCCACGTGTCGCAGCCGAGCCCCGACCCGGTCAGGCGGACGATCGCCCCGGTCACGATGATGCCGATGTTGGCGACCAGCGAGGCCCACGCCCAGCGCCTCAGGGCCGTCGGGGTGCTCACCATGCGCTTCAGGACGTCCATGCCATGACCTTTCGTGCCACCAGAACGGCGACGGCGGCCCAGACGGCAGCCACCACCAGGGGAAGAAGGGCGCCACCGCTGGCGGGCGCCGATGCGAGGGCCTGCCGCAGCCCCTCACCGAGGGCGGCCGTCGGCAGCAGCCGCACCACCGGTTCCGCCGGGCCGTAGCGATCGGCGGGCACCAGCAGGGCGCCGCCAGCGGCCAGCGCCAGATGCAGCAGGTTGGCCAGCGCCAGGGTGATCTCGGCGCGCAGCAGGCTGGCCATCGCCAGGGCGCCGGCCACGAAGGCCGTCTCGGCCAGGGCCACGGCCGGCACCGCCCAGGCGAGGCCGGTGGGCGAGAGGGTCGGACGCCAACCGAGCACGAGCGCCAACCCGACCAGTACGAGCGCCTGCAGCAGCCCGACGAGTGCGGTAGCCGCGGCCTTGCCGAGCACCAGCCCGGCCCGCCCCAGGGGCGTGGCCGCCAGGCGCTCGAGCACCCCGTGGCGGCGGTCGAACCCGGTGGCGATGGCCACCGCGGTGAACCCCGTCGAGAACAGGGCCAGCGCGAGCACCGACGGCACCAGCAGGTCGAACCGGATGCCGATCCGGGCCGGCACGAAGCGGCCCACCACCAGCACGGCGGCGGGAATCACCAGGGCGAGCAGCAGCTGCTCGCCGTTGCGCGCCAGCAGCATCGTCTCGAGGCGCGCATGACGCAGCAGCCGACGGCCCGCCGGGGCGGCACCGGGGGCGGGGGAGAGGTCGAGGCTCATCGGGCCCCCTCGCGCCGGTCGTGGTCAGGGTGGACGAGCTCGCCGGTGCCGTCGTCGGTGCCGTCGTCGGTGTGGGCGAGGAAGAGCTCCTCGAGGGTGCCGCGGGCCGTCAGGTCGGCGACGGGCCCGCGGAGCACGGTTCGTCCACGGTTCACCAACACGACGTCATCGGCGAGTTCGGTCGCCTCGGTCATGTCGTGGGTGGTCAGCAGCACTGAGACCCCGGCATCGCGCAACTCGCGGACGAGCGCCCACGTGCGCCGGCGGGCGTGCGGGTCCATACCGGCGGTGGGTTCATCGAGGATGACCAGCTCGGGGCGACCGACGATGGCGCCGGCGAGGTTGACCGCCTGCTTCTGGCCGCCGGAGAGCCGACGATAGGTGGTGCCGGCGAAGGCGTCGATGCCCAGTCGGGAGACCAGCGCCCCCACGTCGAGGGGGGTCGCGTACAGCGAGGCCAGGAACTCGACCAGTTCGCCGGCCCGGACTGCCGACCACGCACCGGTCGACTGCGGCATCACGCCCATCCGGGCCCCGAGGTCGGGATCGCCGGGTTCGAGCCCCAGCACCCGCACCGTGCCCCCGTCGGGGCGCACCAGCCCGGTGCAGCAGCGCAGGAAGGTCGTCTTGCCGGCACCGTTGGGCCCCAGCAGGGCGCACACCCGTGCGCGACCCACCTCGAGGTCGAGCCCGGCCAGGGCGTGATGGTCCCTCCTTGGCCGGGTTCCCCGGGCCGAGCGGAACGTGACCCGCAGGTCGTCCGCCCTCAGCACCGGTGCGACGGTGGTGGCGGTGGGGGAAGCGGTGGGCACCCGCCCATCGTAGGAGCAAGGTTCGGCCTGCAGCTAAGCAAGGTCTGCCTTACTTGTTTCGGGCGGCCAATAAGGAAAGTATGGTGTCGTGAAAAAGGTGACGAACTCCGTGGTGGTTGAGGCCGCCGGCTCGGACGACGACGCCTCCACCCGCCAGCGGGTGGCCCAGTCGATCCTCGAGCACGGTCCCTCGACGGCTGCCGAACTGGCCGAGCGGCTGGGGTTGACCCCCGCGGCCATCCGGCGGCACCTGAGCGCGCTCACCGAGCGGCAGGAAATCACCTCGCGCGAGAAGCGCGTCTACGGGCAGCGCGGCCGCGGTCGTCCGTCGAAGGTCTTCTTGCTGACCGACCAGGGCCGGGCCACGTTCTACCAGGCCTACGACGACCTCGCCATCCAGGCGCTGCGGGCCCTGTCCGCGACCGCCGGGCCGAGCGCCGTCACGAAGCTCGCCGAGGAGCGCTTCGGTCAGGTCGAGCACCGCTACCAGGCGTTGCGCGAGACCGATCCCGAGCGTTCGCCGGTCGAGGTGCTGGCCGAGGCCCTGTCGGCCGACGGCTACGTCGCCTCGATCAAGCCCGCCCGACTCGGTGAGCAGCTGTGTCAGCACCACTGCCCCGTGGCCCACGTGGCCGCGGAGTTCCCGCAGCTGTGCGAGGCCGAGACCCAACTGTTCAGTCGGTTGCTCGGTTCCCACGTGCAGCGGCTGGCCACCATCGCGCACGGCGACGGGGTGTGCACCACGCACATTCCCTCGGCCGCGGTGGTGCACCGATCACGTCTGGCCACCCCGCCGTCCGGCGGCTGAGACCGTCCCGCACACCACCACCGACCCCACCTCCCGCAAACCTCGACACGTTTGGAGCAGAACATGACCCAGGTCGACAACCCCCGCCCGGCAGCCCCCGGGCTGGGCGCCACCCAGGACGAGCACATCGAAGCCCTGTCGAAGTACCAGTGGGGCTGGCATGACGCCGACACCGCCGGTGCCGTCGCTCAGCGCGGCCTCAACGAGGCCGTCGTCTCGAACATCTCGGCCCTGAAGAGCGAGCCCCAGTGGATGCTCGACCTGCGCCTGAAGGGCCTCAAGCTCTTCGGTCGCAAGCCCATGCCCACCTGGGGTGCCGACCTGTCGGACATCGACTTCGACAACATCAAGTACTTCGTGCGCTCGACCGAGAAGCAGGCCCAGACCTGGGAGGACCTGCCCGCCGACATCAAGAACACCTACGACAAGCTGGGCATCCCGGAGGCCGAGAAGGCGCGTCTGGTGGCCGGTGTGGCCGCCCAGTACGAGTCGGAGGTCGTCTACCACAAGATCAACGAGGAGCTCGAGCGTCAGGGTGTCATCTTCCTCGACACCGACACCGCGCTGAAGGAGCACCCGGAGATCTTCCAGGAGTACTTCGGCACCGTCATCCCGGTGGGTGACAACAAGTTCGCCGCCCTGAACACGGCCGTCTGGTCGGGTGGCTCGTTCATCTACGTGCCGAAGGGTGTGCACGTCTCGATCCCGCTGCAGGCCTACTTCCGCATCAACACCGAGAACATGGGCCAGTTCGAGCGCACCCTGATCATCGCCGACGAGGGCTCCTACGTGCACTACGTCGAGGGCTGCACGGCGCCGATCTACTCGTCCGACTCGCTGCACTCGGCGGTCGTCGAGATCGTGGTCAAGAAGAACGCCCGCGTGCGCTACACCACCATCCAGAACTGGTCGACCAACGTGTACAACCTGGTCACCAAGCGCGCCACCTGCGAGGAGGGCGCCACCATGGAGTGGATCGACGGCAACATCGGTTCCAAGGTCACGATGAAGTACCCGGCCGTCTACATGATGGGCGAGCACGCCCGCGGTGAGACCCTGTCGATCGCGTTCGCCGGCGAGGGCCAGCACCAGGACGCCGGATCGAAGATGGTGCACTGCGCCCCCCACACCTCGAGCTCGATCATCTCGAAGTCCGTGGCTCGCGGCGGCGGACGATCCTCCTACCGCGGCCTGGTCGAGGTGCAGGAGGGCGCCCACCACTCGGCCAGCTCGGTCAAGTGTGACGCGCTGCTGGTCGACACCGTCAGCCGCTCCGACACCTACCCCTACGTCGACGTGCGCGAGGACGACGTCTCGATGGCCCACGAGGCCACCGTCTCGAAGGTCTCCGACGACCAGCTCTTCTACCTGATGAGCCGCGGCATGGAGGAGGACGAGGCCATGGCCATGATCGTGCGCGGCTTCGTCGAGCCGATCGCGCGGGAGCTGCCGATGGAGTACGCCCTCGAGCTCAACCGCCTGATCGAGCTGCAGATGGAGGGCGCGGTCGGCTGACCCGCCCCTCGTCCGCCATTATCCACCGACAGATTCCAGGAGACATCCCCTTGTCAGTCGACACCCAGTCGCGCCTCGAGGGCGCAGCCACCCCGCAGCCCGCCGCTCAGACCGCCGGCCCGAACGTCGCGGCGGCCGTCGAGACCGTCGAGTCGCACCTGCACCCGACCCCTTCGTGGTCCGTGGACGACCACCCGCAGCCCACCGGCCGCGAGGAGATCTGGCGGTTCTCGCCGATCAAGAAGTTCGCCCGGCTGCTGAAGCCGGCCGACGACCTCGGCACGCTGGACTGGCAGGCCCAGTTCACCGCGCCCGTCGTGGTCACCGACCTGACCGCCGAGCAGGCGCGCGAGCTCGCCGTCGAGGCCCCGGTCGACCGGGTCAGCGCGCTGGCCGCCGAGCAGACCGTGCACCGCACGCACATCCAGGTGCCCGCCGAGACCGAGCTGACCGAGCCGATCGTGTTCACCGCGACCGGGCAGGGCGGTCAGGCCCGCGACCACTACGTGCTCTCGATCGGTGCCCACGCCAAGGCGACCGTGGTCGTCCGGTTCGTCGGGGTCGCCACCTACGCCGAGAAGCTCGACGTGTTGGTGGGCGACGGCGCCACCCTGAACCTGATCACGGTGCAGGACTGGGCCGACGGCGCCGTGCACGGCGGCCAGCGCTCGATCCGGGTCGGCCGGGACGCCCACGTCAAGGCGATCACCGTCTCGATCGGGGGCGACGTGCGCCTGCAGGAGGACTCGCGGTTCGCGGGCCCCGGCGGCTCGCTCGAGCAGTTCGGCCTGTACCTGGTCGATGCCGGCCAGCACATCGAGCACCGGCTGTTCGTCGACCACAACGCGCCGCACACCTCGTCCAACGTCGACTACCGCGGCGCACTGCAGGGCAAGGGGGCGCACTCGGTGTGGATCGGCGACGTGCTGATCCGCAAGGTCGCCGAGGGCATCGAGACCTACGAGTCGAACAAGAACCTGGTGCTGACCGACGGCTGCCAGGCCGACTCCGTGCCCAACCTCGAGATCGAGACCGGTGAGATCGCCGGCGCCGGTCACTCGTCCACCACCGGACGATTCGACGACGAGCAGCTGTTCTACCTGCGCAGCCGCGGCATCCCCGAGTCGGAGGCCCGCCGACTGGTCGTGCACGGGTTCTTCAACGACATCATCCGCCGCATCGGCGTCGCCGACATCGAGGACCACCTGCGCGAGATCGTCGAGAACGAGCTCACCATCACCGGGGACGTGGCGTGAGCGCTGACGCCACCCCCGTCGGGTCCGGGGCGCGACGCGACCCGGACTGGCAGAAGGTCGCGACGGTCGACGAGTTCACCACCGACCTGCCGATCGGCTGCTCGGCCACCCTGGCCAACGGGGAGGACCTCGAGATCGCGATCGTGCAGCACCAGGGCGAGTGGTTCGCCATTCGCGACGAGTGCTCGCACGCCAAGGTGCCGCTCTCCGAGGGCGACGTGGTGGGCGGCACCATCGAGTGCTACCTGCACGGTTCGGTGTTCAACCTGCGCACCGGCCAGCCCGAGAACCTGCCAGCCACCCAACCCGTGCCGGTCTTCCCGGTGCGGATTGACGGGGACGACGTTCTCGTCGACCTCGCCAACCCCAGCTTTGACGCCGACTGGTGACCCTCCCACCGGGGTCCAGTCACCGCAACCACCAATTGAGAAGAGATCACGATGAGCACGCTTGAGATCAAGAACCTGCACGTGTCGGTCGAGACCGAGGACGGCCCCAAGCCGATCCTCAAGGGCGTCGACCTGACCATCAAGTCGGGCGAGGTGCACGCCATCATGGGCCCCAACGGCTCCGGCAAGTCCACCCTGGCCTACTCGATCGCCGGCCACCCCAAGTACACGATCACCGAGGGTTCGGTGACCCTGGACGGTGTCGAGCTGACCGAGCTGACCGTGGACGAGCGCGCCCGCGCCGGCCTGTTCCTGGCCATGCAGTACCCCGTCGAGGTGCCGGGGGTGTCGGTCGCGAACTTCCTGCGCACCGCCAAGACCGCGCTCGACGGTGAGGCACCCAAGGTGCGCACCTGGGTCAAGGACGTCAACGCGGCCCTCGACAAGATGCAGCTCGACAACTCCTTTGCGGCCCGCTCGGTCAACGAGGGCTTCTCGGGCGGCGAGAAGAAGCGCCACGAGATCGCCCAGCTCGAGCTGCTGAACCCCAAGTTCGCCGTGCTCGACGAGACCGACTCGGGCCTCGACATCGACGCCCTCAAGGTCGTCAGCGAGGGCGTCAACCGCTACACCGCCCAGGGTGACCGTGGCGTGCTGCTGATCACCCACTACACCCGCATCCTGCGCTACATCGAGCCGACCTTCGTGCACGTGTTCGTCGACGGCAAGATCGCCGACGAGGGTGGCAAGGAACTGGCCGAGCAGCTCGAGGCCGAGGGCTACGACAAGTACGTCCGCGCCGCTCGCGCCACTGCCTGAGGAGGCTGCCACGTCTGCCTACGACGTCGAGGCCATTCGCCGCGACTTTCCCATCCTCGAGCGCCGGGTCGGCGAGCATCCCCTCGTCTACCTGGACTCGGCCAACACCTCGCAGAAGCCGCGGGCGGTGGTCGACGCCATCGCCGAGCACTACCTGCAGCACAACGCCAACGTGGCGCGTGCGATGCATGTGCTGGGCGCCGAGGCGACCGAGGCCTACGAGTTCGCCCGGGCGACCGTGGCGCGCTTCGTCGGGGCCAGGTCGACGGAGGAGATCGTCTTCACCAAGAACGCCTCCGAGGCGCTGAACCTGGCGGCCAACACGCTGGGCTCGCGCCTTCGTCCGGGCGACGAGGTGGTGGTCTCGGTGATGGAGCACCACTCCAACATCGTGCCGTGGCAGCTGGTCTGTGAGCGCACCGGGGCGACCCTGCGCTGGTTCGACGTCACCGACGACGGTCATCTCGACCTCGAGAAGGCCGAGCGGGAGGGGCTGATCAACGCCTCGACCAAGGTGGTCTCGCTGACGTGGGTCTCGAACGTGCTCGGCACCGTGAACCCGATCGCGACGATCGCGGAGCAGGCCCACGCGGTCGGCGCCGTGATGGTCGTCGACGGTGCCCAGGGGGTGCCGCAGCGCACCACCCGCGTGCACGAACTCGGGGCCGACCTGCTGGTCTTCACCGGGCACAAGCTGTGCGGTCCCACCGGCATCGGCGTGCTCTGGGGCCGACTCGACCTGCTCGCCGAACTGCCTCCCTTCCTGGGTGGTGGAGAGATGATCGAGGTCGTGCGCATGGAGGGGTCGACGTTCGCGCCCCCGCCCGCCAGGTTCGAGGCAGGCACCCCGCCGATCGCCCAGGCGGTCGGGCTGGCGGCCGCCATTGACTACGTCTCGGCCATCGGGCTCGACGCCATCGCCGACCACGAGCGGGCGATCACGGCGCACATGCTGGCCCGGCTCGACGAGGTCAAGGGCGTGCGCATCCTCGGATCGCACGATGCCGATCGCGGTGGGGCCGTGGCCTTCACCCTCGACGGCGTTCACCCGCACGACGTCATGCAGATGCTCGACTCGCGCGGTGTGGCCGTGCGCGGCGGGCACCACTGCGCTCGTCCGCTGCACGAACGATTCGGGGTGCAGAGTTCGACCCGCGCCTCGAGCTACCTGTACACGACGACCGCCGAGGTCGACGCCCTGGCGGAAGCTCTCGACCACACCCGCGACTTCTTCGCGGGCACCGGTGAGCGGCGCTCCTCGTCCGAGCGTCGGGCGCGCCGTCGTCAGCTGCTCGAGGGTCGTCAGCTGGTCGAGGACCGTCAACTGGCAGAGGGGGGTCGCGCATGAGCATGGGCAGCATGGAGTCGCTGTACCAGGAGATCATCCTCGACCACTACCGCGAGAAGCACCACAGCGGTCTGCGCGACCCGCACGACGCCGAGGTGCACCACGTCAACCCCAGCTGCGGTGACGAGCTGACGCTGCGGGTCAAGCTCGACGGCGACACCATCGCCGACGTCAGCTACTCCGGCGTGGGATGTTCGATCTCGCAGGCCTCCACCTCGGTGATGAGTGATCTGGTGATCGGCCGCTCGATCGCCGACTCGATGGAGTTGTACGAGGAGTTCCGCGTGATGATGGACTCGCGCGGACTCGCCGAACCGGACGAGGACCGCTTCGAGGACGCCATCGCGTTCGTCGGGGTGAGTCAGTTCCCGGCCCGAATCAAGTGCGCGCTGCTGGCCTGGGCGGCGATGCGCGATGCCACCAGCCAGGCCGTCGCAGCCCGCGAGGAGAACGCATGACCACCCCCACCACCCCCGAGTCCCGTCCGTCTGATTTGGTGAAGGACGACCTGCCCGACATCACCGCGCCCAGCGCGCGCGCGTCCGAGGACGACGTGATGGAGGCGATGAAGGACGTCGTCGACCCCGAGCTGATGGTCAACGTCGTCGACCTCGGCCTCGTCTACGGCGTGCACCTGGACGAGCAGAACAATGCGACGCTCGACATGACGCTGACCAGCCCCACCTGTCCGCTGACCGACCGCATCGAGTACGACACCCAGTCGGTGCTCGAGGGTCTGGTCAACTCGGTGGCGATCAACTGGGTGTGGCTGCCGCCGTGGAGCCTGGACAAGATCACCGAGGACGGCCGCGACCAGCTGCGCGCCATCGGCTACAACGTCTGATCGCCCCCGATCGGGGTGGCCCGGCCGGTTGACGGGCGGGTGAATCCGGTTTGGCGGCTCGTCGCGCGACTGGGAGAATGGGTCAGTGCTTCAGGTTCGTGACGTCGAGGTGCGGGCGGGTGCCCGCCTGCTCGTCGAACCCATTTCCTTCCAGGTGATCGCCGGCGACAAGATCGGCCTCGTCGGCCGCAACGGCGCCGGCAAGACCACCCTCACCAAGATCTTGGCGGGGGAGGGGCACCCGGCGGCGGGCACCGTCACGCGCACCGGGCACCTCGGGTACCTGCCGCAGGACACCAAGGACGGCAACCTCGAGGAGCTCGCCCACAACCGCATCCTGTCGGCCCGTGGCCTTGACGACGTGTTGCGGCGGCTGCGCCGCTACGAGCTCGAGATGGCCGAGACCGATGGTGAGCGGCGCGAGCAGGCCATGCGCTCCTACGAGCGGGCCGAGGCCGAGCACGTGGCCGCCGGCGGGTATGGCGCCGAGGCCGAGGCGGCCCGCATCGCCGCCAACCTCGGGCTTCCCGAGCGGGTGCTGACCCAGCCCCTGAAGCAGTTGTCGGGTGGGCAGCGGCGCCGCGTCGAACTGGCCCGCATCCTGTTCTCGGGTGCCGACACCCTGCTGCTGGACGAGCCCACCAACCACCTCGACGCCGACTCGATCATCTGGTTGCGGGGCTGGCTGCAGGGTTATTCGGGCGGGCTGATCATGATCAGCCACGACACCGGGCTGCTCGACGCCACCATCAACAAGGTCTTCCACCTCGACGCCAACCGGGCGACCATCGACATCTACTCGCTCAACTGGAAGCTCTACCTGCAGCAGCGCGAGCAGGACGAGAAGCGCCGCAAGCGTGAGCTGGCCAACGCCCAGAAGAAGGCGGACGCCCTCAACGCCCAGGCCGAGAAGATGCGCGCCAAGGCCACCAAGGCCACCGCCGCCCAGAACATGATGAAGCGGGCGGAACGGCTGCTGGCGGGGGTCGAGGGTGAGCGTGAGGCCGACCGCGTCGCCCGGATCGCCTTCCCGACCCCGGCGCCCAGCGGCAAGACGCCCCTGATGGCCGAGGATCTGTCGAAGTCCTACGGGTCGCTCGAAATCTTCACCAGCGTCGACCTGGCGATCGATCGCGGCTCCAAGGTGGTCATCCTGGGGCTGAACGGCGCGGGCAAGACCACCCTGCTGCGCATTCTTGCGGGGGTCGAGTCGTCCGACACGGGCGCGGTGTTGCCGGGCCACGGGCTGAAGCTCGGCTACTTCGCGCAGGAACACGACCTGCTCGACCTGCGGGCGACCGTGTTGCAGAACATGCAGGCCTCGGCGGCCGACATGAACGCCACCGACTGCCGCAAGGTGCTGGGGTCGTTCCTGTTCACCGGTGACGACGTCGACAAGCCGGCGGGCGTGCTGTCGGGTGGCGAGAAGACCCGACTCGCGCTGGCGATGCTGGTGGTCTCGGCCGCCAACGTGCTGCTGCTCGACGAGCCCACCAACAACCTCGACCCGGCCTCGCGCCGCGAGGTGCTCGAGGCCATCCGCACCTATCAGGGGGCGATGGTGCTGGTCACCCACGACGAGGGCGCCGTCGAGGCGCTCGAGCCCGATCGGGTGCTCCTGCTCCCTGACGGTGTCGAAGACCTGTGGAACGCTGAGTACGCCGAGCTGGTCTCGCTCGCCTGAGCCGACCCAGCGCACCGACGAGCCGTCGGACGAAGGAGGAACCGTGTCCCTGACCCCCCACCAGCGGGTGCTGGGCGAGTCGCGTCAGCAGGTGGCCGGGCTGGTCGTCGAGCGCTACCGCGCCGGTGAGAGCGTGCGTTCGATCGCGGCCGACCTCGGACGAAGCTACGGATTCGTGCACCAGATCGTGCGCGAGGCGGGTGAGCCGCTGAGGGCACGCGGGGGAGACACCCGCAGTGCCGAGGCGAGGGCGCGCCGGGTGGGGTCGTCCGCCACCGTGAGGCTGGGTGCTGGGGTGACACTGGGTTCTGGGGTGACGCTGGGTGCTGGGATGACGCTGGCTGCTTCGGGTGCTGCCGGGGCGGACGAGCCGACGCCTCGGCCCCGCAGGAAGCCGTCATCGGCGAAGGGATCGTCCGGGAAGAAGTCGGGCTCGAAGGGCCGCAAGAAGCCCGCCGCGAAGAAGCCCGACACGAAGAAGCCAGTGAAGAAGTCCGACGCGAAGAAGTCGGGGGCCCAGAAGTCGGACGCCCAGAAGTCGGAGGCCAAGAAGTCGGGGGCCAAGAAGTCGGGCTCGAAGGGCAAGAAGAAGGCCGCCAAGAAGTGAGGGTTCACGCGTGAGCATGGCTCCGGGCGCAGGCATGATGATGCGCCAGTACTCGAAGGGTGACGAGCTGAAGGGCGCGTCGCTCAAGTCCGGAACCTGGCGGCGCGTGTTGGGGTACGGGCTGCCGTACCGGGGAATGCTGGCCGTGTTCCTCATCGGGGTCGTGATCGACGCCGCCCTCGGGGTGGTGCCGCCGCTGCTGCTGCAGCGCCTGGTCGACCACGGAGTGCTGGCCGGGAACGCCCGCGTGGTGGTGCAGGTGGCCCTCGTGGTCGCCGGTGTCGCCCTGCTCGAAGCGGTGGTGGGCACGTTCATCACCTGGTGCTCGGCGAGCATCGGTGAGGGGCTGATCCGCGACCTGCGCATCCAGGTGTTCGACCATGTGTCGGCCATGCCGGTGGCCTTCTTCAGCCGCACACAGACCGGCCAGTTGGTCTCTCGGCTGCAGTCCGACGTGATCGGCGCCCAGCAGGCCTTCACGTCGACGCTGTCGCGGGTGCTCTCGAACGGCCTGTCGGTGGTGCTGGTGCTGGTCGCGATGGTGGCGCTCGACTGGCGGCTGGCGGTCGCCGCGGTGGCACTGTTCCCGCTCGTGCTCATTCCGACCCGCCTCGTGGGTCGACGGGTGGCCGCCCTGCAGCGCCGGTCGATGCAGATCAACGGAGACCTGTCGGGCCTGATGACCGAGCGGTTCTCAGTCTCGGGGGCGCTGCTCGCCAAGCTGTTCGGCACCCCGCAGCGGGAACATGACACGTTCGCGGTTCCCGCCAACCAACGCCTCGACATCGGGGTCAAGATCGCCATGATCGGACGATTCTTCGCCGCCGCCCTCGTGCTCGTGGCGGCCCTGGCAACCGCCATGGTCTATGGCGTCGGCGGCGTGATGACGGTGCGAGGCGTGCTCACCATCGGCACACTGACGGCCTTCGCCGGACTGCTCGGGCGGCTGTACGGGCCGATGCAGGCCCTGACCACGGTGCGCGTCGACATCATGAGCGCCCTGGTCAGCTTCGAGCGGGTCTTCGAGGTGCTCGACCTGCCGGTGCCGATCACCGATGCCCCCGATGCCCGGGACGTGACCGGCCCCGGATCGGTGGTGTTCGACCACGTCAGCTTCGCCTATCCCGACCCGGCGGCCTACTCCCTGGCCTCCCTGGAACCGGCGGGGTCGTCCACCGAGACCCCGACCCGGCCCGTGGTGCCCGAGGGTGGCCAGGCCGTGCTGCGCGACGTCTCGTTCAGCATCGAGCCGGGTCAGACAGTCGCCCTGGTGGGGCCGTCGGGGGCGGGCAAGACCACCATCACGCATCTGCTGGCCCGCCTCTACGACGTCGACGCCGGCCGGGTTCTGTTGGGTGGCACCGACGTGCGCGAGATCAGCCTGGCGTCGCTGCGGCGGCTGGTCGGCTACGTCACCCAGGACGCCCACATGTTCCACGACACCCTGCGGGCCAATCTGGCCTACGCCAGCCCCGACGCGACCGAGGAACAGATGCGGGCCGCCCTGGCGCAGGCGCAGGTGCTCGAGCTGGTCGACCGGCTGCCGCAGGGGTTGGACACCCTCGTCGGCGAGCGCGGTTATCGCCTCTCGGGCGGCGAGCGGCAACGGCTGGCGATCGCTCGGTTGCTGCTGGTGCAGGCGCCCATCGTGGTGTTGGACGAGGCCACCGCCCACCTCGACTCACGCTCCGAGCAGTCGGTGCAGCGGGCCCTGGACGCCGCCATGGAGCAGCGCACCTGCGTCGTCATCGCGCACCGGTTGGCCACCGTGCGGCACGCCGACCAGATTCTCGTGGTGCGTGAGGGGCAGATCATCGAGCGCGGCACGCACGCCGAGCTTCTGGCCGCCGGCGGACCCTACGCCACGCTGTACGCGACCCAATTCACGGACGACTGAGCGGTCACCGACGACTGAGGGGTCACGGGAACCCTCAAAGCGCCCGCATCACTCCGCCGTCGACCGGTACCAGACAGCCGGTGACGTAGCTGGCGGCATCGGAGAGCAGGAAGGCGGCGACCCGGCCGAACTCGTCGGGATCGCCCAGTCGACGCAGCGGGATCGACGCGGCCGCCTGCTCGCGTGCCGCGACCGGATCGCCGGCCCCACTCCACAGCTGCTCGAGGCGCTCGGTCGCCACCGAACCGGGCAGGAGGCCGAAGGCTCGTCCTCCCTGCGGGCCGATCTCGTCGGCGAGTTGCTTGACGAGCATGCCCAGGCCGGGGCGCAGACCGTTCGAGATCGCCATCTGGGCCAGGGGTGCCTTCACCGAGGTCGACAGCACGAAGCCCAGACGGCCGGCCGGTTGGGCCGCCACCACGGCGCGCGCGGTGCGCAGGGCCGGCAGGAAGACCGACCCGAACGACTCCAGCCACTGGGCGTCGGGGGTGTCGAGCACGCTGCCGCGGGGTGGGCCGCCCACGCTGACCAGCGCGCCGTCGAGGCGTCCGTGGGCCTGCAGGGCCAGGTCGACGGCCCGCTGCGGAGCATCGGGGTCGGCCAGGTCGGCGGCGAGACTCACGGCTCGGTCGGCGTGGTCAACCCGGGTGGTGAGCGAGTCGACGGCCGCGGCAAGAGCGTCCGCGCGGCGGGCGACCAGCACGACCTTGGCGCCCTCGGCCACGAGCGCCCGGGCCGAGGCGAGCCCGAGGCCGGTACTGGCGGCGGTGACGACGAAGACGCGGTCAGTCAGTCCGAGATCCATCGCTGGTCTCCTTGTCAGGGTCTGGTTGGTGGTCAGGATCGGGGTGGTCAGGATCGGTTTGGTGGTCAGGATCGGTTTGGTGGTCAGGATCGGTTTGGTGGTCAGGGTCGCGCCGGCGGGCCGCCGCCAGGGCCCGCTCGCGTCGCGTGCGGCGATCCTTCAGGTCGCCCCGCACCAGAATGGCTGCCCCGCCGACGGCGATGGCCGTGAACAGGAACCACTGGATGGCGTAGGAGAAGTGGGGGCCCTCGTCCAACTCGGGCACCCCGATCGGCTTCAGCACGGGGGCGTCGGCGGGGGTGGAGCTGATCAGTTGGATGTAGCCATCGGCGAGGTCGAGCCCCAGGGTGTCGCCGATCACCGGGGCATTGATCAGCCGCACATTGCCCTCGACCGGTCGGGTGGCGCTCGCCTTGCCGTTCTCGTTGCGACGCACGTAGCCCACGATGGTCACCTGCCCGACGGGGGTGGCGGGCAGGTCCGACTGGGTCTGGTTCTCGGGGCGGGGGATGAATCCGCGGTCGATCAGCACCAGGCGTCCGTCGGCGGTCATCAGGGGGGTGACCACCTCCATGCCGGCGTCGCCGCCGACGTTGCGGTAGCGCACGCGCAGGCTGTGCTCGGCCTGGTAGGCGCCGGTGACGGTGACCCGCTGCCACTGCTGCTCGTCGGCGATGGGGCCGGTGAACACCTGGCTCCAGTCACGCACCGGCTGCTTCTCGTAGGTCGCGACCCGCGAGTTCGACTCGCGGCGCTGCTCGAGCCGGTGCAACTGCCACTCGCCCAGGCGAACGAAGACGGCCGCGAGGATCGCCACGAACACCACCAGCACGACCCAGCGCACCCACAACTTCTGCACCCGACCAACCTACCCGCGTGCAGGACGCGCACCCGAACGGCCCATCGTGGCCCAGCTGGGGAACGAACCCCGTTTCGGATGCGCATTTCACACAAAACTGCGCCCGTCGCGACGCCGTGGAGCGGCCGGGGGGCGGTCAGTCGTCGTCGCCAGGAACCACCTGGCCCTGGATGACCTCGCCGCTGGTGATCTGCGGAACCGGCGCCGGGTCGTCGCTCTCGTCGGGGGCGGTGGGTGCGGTGTAGGGCTTCGACGACACGTTCGCGAGCATCACCGCAAACGCCGGGATGACGATGGCCCCCGCTGCGAACGCCCACCTCCACGGGCCCGGGGTCACGATCAGCCCGAAGAAGCAGGCCACGCGAATGCCCATCGAGATCAGGTAGTTGCGTTGGCGCCGGTGACGGTCCTCACTGCGGCCCGGTTGCGCATCGGTGACCGACGTCGCGGGCTGGTCCCGCCGACCGGCCCGGTGTTCGTGGCTCGCCTGACTGGACACGCCGCCAGCCTACGCCCGAGCCGGACGGTGACTGACACGGCCACGTCGGGGGCGATAAGTTGCAGGGCGTGAGTGACTCAACGCAATCATCCACCGTCGCCCGCAGCGTGCTGGTCACCGGTGTCAGCAAGGGCATCGGACGAGCCATCGCCGCCGACCTGGTGGCGGCCGGTCACCAGGTGGCCGGCACCTACCGCTCCGGCGACGTGCCCGAGGGCGTGCTCGGCCTCGTCTGCGACATCACCGATCCCGAACAGGTCGAGGCAGCCTTCGTCGCCGCCGAGCAGGCGCACGGGCCCGTCGAGATCCTGGTGGCGAACGCCGGCATCACCAAGGACGGCCTGCTGATGCGCATGTCGGAGGACGACTTCGCCTCGGTGATCGACACCAACCTGACCGGCACCTGGCGGGTGGTGAAGCGCGCGGTGCGCCCCATGATGAAGCAGCGCCACGGCCGCATCGTGCTGATCAGTTCGGTGGTGGGGCTGCTCGGCTCCGCCGGCCAGGTCAACTACTCGGCCTCCAAGTCGGCGCTGGTGGGCATGGCCCGCAGCCTCACCCGCGAGGTCGGCAGCCGGGGCATCACCTGCAACGTGGTGGCCCCCGGGTTCATCGAGACCGACATGACCGCGGTGCTCTCCGACGACGTCATCCTGGGCTACCGTGACCGCATCCCGGCGGCCCGGCTCGGGTCGGTCGACGACGTGACGGCGGCCGTGCGATTCCTCACCAGCGACGCCTCCGGCTACATCTCCGGAGCGGTCGTCCCGGTCGACGGCGGCCTCGGCATGGGCCACTGAGCCCACCCCATCCCGACACCCATCACCCGACGAAAGCGACAGAACCGTGGGAATCCTCGAAGGCAAGAACATCCTGGTGGCGGGCGTCACCATGAACACCTCCATCGGCTACGAGGTGGCCCGGCTCGCCCAGACCGAGGGCGCGACGGTCGTCGTCTCCAACTTCGGACGAGCGCTCTCGCTGACCCGTCGGGTGGTGCAGAAGCTCGACCCGGTGCCGCCGGTGCTCGACCTCGACGTGACCAATGACGAGCAGTTGGCGGGGCTGGCCGACGCCCTGCGCGCCGAGGGCATCGACCGCCTCGACGGGGTCGTGCACTCCATCGCCTTCGCCCACCCCGAGCGGGCCCTCGGTGGGGCCTTCCTGACCACCGCGTGGGACGACGTGGCCACCTCGCTGCAGGTCTCCGCCTACTCGATGGCCTCGCTCACCATGGCCTGCAAGCCGCTGTTCGGCGAGACTGCTTCGGTGGTCGGCCTCACCTTCGACGCCACCATCTCGTGGCCCTCCTACGACTGGATGGGCGTGTCGAAGGCGGCCCTGGAATCGACCAGCCGCTACCTCGCCCGCTACCTGGGCAAGGAGGGCGTGCGCTCCAACCTGGTGGCGGCCGGGCCGCTGCAGACGATCGCCAAGAAGGCGATTCCCGGGGCGTCCAGCTTCGACGACGTGTGGGCCGAGCGCGCACCGTTGGGCTGGGACCCCACCGATCTCGGGCCCACCGCGCGCGGGGTGGTGGCCCTGCTGAGCGACTTCTTCCCCTCCACGACGGGTGAGGTCGTGCACGTCGACGGCGGCGTGCACGCTATGGGCGCCTGACCGCCATGGCGACCGGTTCGCAGACCGGCGGTGCGGCCAAGGTGCTGCTGGAGCATCGCCTGCTGGAGGGCGCGAACGTCTACTTCCCGCGGCCAGCGGTGAAGCTGACCTTCGACGTCTCGGGGCTGGCCGGTCGCCCCACGCCCCAGATCGTCTCGCTCGCCCGGGCCGCCGGACTGCGGTCGACGGCGGTGGGCGATCCCGACTCCGAACTGCGCTGGTTCACGCTCACGCGGCTGGTCAGCTCGCTGACGCGGCAGGTCGCGCACCGGGGCGGGGTCGTCCGGTTGGCGGTGCGAGCGCGTCGGGGGAGCGCTCCCGGTGAGGTGATCGTCGCGGTGCCCTGGCGCCACACCGGCAAGGTCGACGCGCTGGCGGCCGGCATCGCCGAGGTGCTCGACGCCGCCGGGTCACGGCGGCGGACGATCGAGGCGGCGCTCGTCCGCGCGGGTGAGCGACTTCGGGAGGCGGACGAGGGGGACGAGCCCCGCCTGATCGACCCGACGGTGCCGGTGGTGGGCATCACCGGTACCAATGGCAAGACCACCACCAGCCGCATGATCAGCCACATCGCGATGACGGCGGGCAAGCACGTCGCCTGGTCGAGCACCGAGGGGGTGCACCACGACGGGCGTCTGGTGGTCGACGGTGACTACTCCGGCCCCGGTGGGGCCCGGGAGGTGTTCCGGTGCTCGCCCCTCGACCTGGCGGTCACCGAGACGGCCCGGGGCGGGATTCTCCGGCGCGGTGTGGGCGTGCGCCGCTTCGACGTCAGCGTGGTCACCAATGTCTCGGCCGACCATCTGGGCCTCGAGGGCATCGACACCCTCGACCAGTTGGCCGAGGTGAAGGCGGTGGTTCCGCGAATCACCAAGGCCAAGGGCTGGACGGTGCTCAACGGGGACGACCCGCGGGTGTTCGCCATGCGGCACCTCTCGGAGGCGAAGCCCTGGATCTTCTCGCCCGATTCCACCTCTCCGTCGCTGCGCCAGGCACTGGACGAGGGCGGTCGCACCACCACCGTGCTCGACGGCACGGTCGTCGTGGTCACCCATGGGCGGGTGCAGCGGGTGGTCGACCTCGTCGACGTGCCCATGACGCTCTGCGGGCTGTCGCGGGCGAACGTCGAGAACGTGCTCGGGGTGACCAGCGCCGCCCTGGCGTTGGGGTTCAGCGTCGATCAGGTCAGGGCCGGATTGACCAGTTTCCTGCCGGAACGGAACAACCCCGGACGCATGGCCGTGTGGCTGCACCAGGGGCGCATCTTCGTCATCGACGTCGCCCACAACGAGGCCGGTCTGCAGGCGCTGCTGGACATCTGTCAAGGCGTCAGAGCCCCCGGCGGTGGGCTGCTGCTGAGCCTGTCGATGGCTGGCGACCGGCAGGCCGACGCCTTCCACAAGCTGGGCGAGATGGCCGGTCTGGCCGCCCAGCAGGTGATCTACACGCGGACGAACAAGTACCTGCGCGGCGCCGATCCCGAGCAACTGGCTGACTGGGTGGCCGAGGGCCTGGAACCGACGGGCACGCGGCTGTCGGCACGGCTCGACACCGAGATCGACGCCTTCGAGTGGGCGATGGCGCACACCCAGCCGGGCGATGTCGTGGGCTTCATGTCACACCAGCAGCGCGACGAGGTGAAGGCCCTGATGGCCGCCGACGGGGGCCACGCGGCCTCACCCGACGAGATTCGCGAATTGGTGATGGCCGCCCGCGAGGCCGCCACCACCCAGGCCTGAGCAGGGCGGGCGGTCAGCGTCACTCCGCTCGGGCGTCCACCACCGGGGTGGCCAGCCCGTGGCGGCGGAGCGCGTCGGCGATGGCGTCGCTGGTGACCTGCGAGCAGGTGCGGTCGTCGCCGTCACCCATCACCCTGGCGCCGGAGAGGTAGGAGCCTCGTCCGACGTGCTTGAAGGGGCCGACCCGCACCACCGACAGCCGGCCGTCGTCGAGTGCCCGGCGCCACGACGAGTGCCGCGCCCAGCGGCGCCGCCCCGGGAAGATGATGGGGGCCAGCCAGCGCGCCTGCCAGTCGCGAGCCCCCTCCAGGTGGGTGATGCTGCCGCAGCGGTCGAGCCCGGGGTCGGCGTTGAGTACCCCGCCCAGCGAGATCAGGTGCACGGTGGCCCCGGCGGCGCCCAGGTACCAGGCGGCTCCGGCCGCGATCTGCGCGCCCCCGCTCCAGCCGAGCAGCACCACCGACTGGCCCGGCCCGGGGCGGTACCCGGCGGCCCGCAGTTGGCTCCAGATGGTGGTGGCGATGCCCGCCGAGAACACCGGACCGTACCGGTGGTCGGCCGAGACCAACACCTGGAAGACATTGCGCAGGTTGATCACCATCGACAGCACCGAGGCCAGGCCGCGCCTGCGCTGCAGGGCCACGAGCACCCGCCACAGGGGTGAGCTGCGGCGTTCATCGGTGAGCCCGCGGTTGTCGACCGCGTAGGGGTAGATGGTCGACACCACGGTGAGATCGGCGAACTGGCGCTCCAACCGCCGCAGCAGCGGCTGCTCCCACCGCGGCACCAGCCCGTGGTCATAGCGGGCGATGCCCGACAGGTAGACCACGTGGCAGCGGTGCTCGGACGAGTCCGCCGCCTCGGCCAACGCGGCGGCGACGTCGGCGCGCGCGAGGGCGGTGGCCCGGCGACCGCGGGTGCGCCACCAGGTGAGGGACTCCAGGGGCGCGATCATCCAGGCCAGTACGGCCAAGGCCACCAGCCCGACCACCACGTCGAGGATCATGGGCGCGCCGCGGGTCCGTGGGTGTGCACCAGCTCACCGGCGGCCGTCGGGGCCGCGAGCTGGTTCATCATGTCGCTGGCCGTCAGCAGGCGTCGGGCGCCGGTCAGTCGTCCCCACACGGCCCCGCGCAGGGCTGACAGCGGGGCGCGGAGCAGCGACCACACCACCATGCGGGCCACCCAGGCGACAGTGACCACCACCAGCGACCACCAGCGATGGTCGATCACCGCGGCCGTCAGCCCCCACATCACCAGGAACTGCCACACGTGCAGCAGCCGCTCGAACAGCGGACCGAGAAAGGGAGTGATGCCGACCCATTCGAACCACAACGGCGCCAGCGAGAGCAGCACCACCGCCAGCACCGTGGTGATCGGGGGAGTGGGCCCCGGCGTCACCAGCAGCACCAGCCACACCAATCCCGCCTGGGTGGCATGCGTGAGCACCATCTGCGTGGCGGTCAGCAGGCCGGCGAAGGCCACCCCGAAGCCGCGGATGTTGTTGATCACCAGCAGTCCGAGGTCACCGAGCAGGCCGGCGAACGCCGCCACCAGCGGCACCCCCAGCAGCACCACCCAGTACCGCAACGTTGACTCGCCGACCACCAGGTCGAGGGCCCGCTCGGGGGTGGGGCCCACCAGGGCCACCCAGGTGCGCCACACCAGCCCGACGGGATCGAGCGTCATCGAAGCTCAGTCCTTGTCGGTCGGGGTGGCGCGATTGCCGTAGGTCTCAAGCTCGGCCATCACGCTGCGATGCGAGTCGGGGCAGATCACGACCAGGTCGCCGGGCGAACTGAGCGCCATCGCGTGCCGGGTGGCCTCCAGTTCGTCGAGCACGGTCTCGACCCCTGAGCAGCGGGCTCCCTGGGCCATCGCCTCCTCGATGCCAGCCACGGTCAGTCGGGCGGTCTCCCCGACGGCCCGGCCGCGGGTCTTCGCATCCTCGCGCACGATGATGTGGTCGAAGTGGCGGGCGGCGACGCGTCCGAGCTCGGCGATGTCGTCGTCTCGGCGGTCACCGGCGGTCGCGATCACGCCGATCCGGCGCAACGACTTGCCCGAGGTCTGCTCCACCTCGACGGCCGTTCGGTCGACGAAGTCGCCCAGCATCACCATGCCGGGGGCGTTGTGGCAGTAGTCGATGATCACCGTGCGGCCCTCGATGGTGATCTCGTTGAGCCGCCCCGGGGCCAGGTAGTAGCTGGTGTTGAACGTGCGCAGCCCCTGCCGGATGTCGTGCAGCGACGCTCCCGACACGTACGCGGCGGCCGCGGCCGCCATCGAGTTCTGCACGTTCATCAGCGCGCGACCCCCGAAGGTGGCCGGCAGCAGGTGCGTCCAAGCGATCTGCATGGAGCGTCGTCCGTCGCGCACCATGATGCGGTCACCCATCTCGGACGAGTCGAGGACGACGGCCTGTCCACCACGACGGCAGTGGTCCTCGACCATGTCGCGGGCGGGGTCGCCGGGCTGCTTCATGGTGAACCAGATCACTCGTCCCGAACAGGCGCGACGCATCTTGGCGACGTGCGGGTCGTCCGCGTTCAGCACGGCGTACCCGTGCCGGGGCACGGCCTCGACGACGACCTGCTTGACCGCGGCCAACTGCGACAGGGTGTTGATGCCGCGGATGCCCAGGTGGTCGGGGGTGACGTTCAGCACCACCGCGACGTCGTTGTAGTCGTAGCCCAGACCCTCGCGCAGGATGCCTCCGCGGGCCACCTCGAGCACGGCGAAGTCGACTCGGGGGTTCTGCAGCACCATCCGCGCCGAGCGCGGGCCGGAGGCGTCCGCCCTGATCACCAGCCGCTCGTCGATGACCACGCCGTCGGTCGAGGTCATGCCGACCTTGCGGCCGATGCCCTTGAAGATGTGGGCGATCATGCGGCTGGTGGTGGTCTTGCCGTTGGTCCCGGTCACCGCGACGATGGGGATGCGACTCGGGGTGCCGGCCGGGAACAGCATGTCGATCACCGGCTTGGCGATGTACTGCGGGTCGCCGATGGTGGGGTGGGTGTGCATGCGGAACCCGGGTGCGGCGTTCACCTCGCAGATGCCGCCCCCGGTCTCGCGCACGGGCTGGGTGATGTCGGGGCAGATGAAGTCGATGCCCGCGATGTCGAGGCCGATCAGGCGGGCGGCCTCCTCGGCGATCTCGATGTTCTCGGGGTGCGCCTCGAAGGTGCGGTCGATCGAGATACCACCGGTCGACATGTTGCCGGTCAGGGTGAGCTGCACCACCTGGCCCTGCTCGGGAACGCCATCCATGGTCAGACCCTGCTCGGCGACCAGATCGATCGCCGCCTGGTTCACCGAGATGCGGGTGAGCACCTTCTCGTGGCCGACACCGCGGCGGGGGTCGGCGTTGGTGATCTCGACCAGCTCGCTGACGGTGTGCTCGCCGTCGCCGACGACGTGGGCGGGCACGCGTTCGGCGATGGCCGCGATCTGCCCACCGATCACCAGACAGCGGTAGTCGCGGCCCGTGATGAAGCTCTCGACGATCATCTGACCGCGCCGCGACTCGGCCTTCGACTCGTCCCAGACCGCGGCGATGGCCTCGTCATCGGCGAGGTTGAGCTTCACCCCTCGTCCGTGGTTGCCGTCGAGCGGCTTGATGACGACCGGGTAGCCGATGCGGCGCGCCTCGCGCTGGGCGTCGGCCAGGGTGCGCACCGACACCGACCGGGGCACCGGCAGGCCGGCGTTGCCCAACAGCTCGAGGGTGAGGTTCTTGTTCGAGGCGATGTCGACGGCGATGTTCGAGGTGCGCGACGTCATCGTGGCGCGGATGCGCTGCTGGTGCACGCCCTGACCCAGCTGGATCAGGCTCGAGGTGTTGAGCCGCTGCCACGGAATGTCGCGGGTGACCGCCTCGTCGACGATCGCCTGCGTGGAGGGGCCCAGCGCGTAGCGTTCGGCCGTCTTGATCAGCTTGTCGATCTCGGGACGAAGCTCGAAACCCTCCTCGGGGCTGACGAGGTGATTGACCAGCCGCACCGCCAGGGCGCCCGCCGCCAGGCCGACGTTCTCGTCCTGGTAGGCGTAGATGACGTTGTACTTGCCGGGTTCGCCCTTGACCGAGCGGGTCTTGCCGCGGCGCGCCTCGTGGCCCACCTGGGTCTGCAGCTCGATGGCGACGTGCTCGGCCACGTGGCCGACCCAGGTGCCCTCGTGCAGGCGTTCCACGAAGCCACCCTTGCGACCGCGCGAGCAGTGGTGGTTCCACAGCCCCGGCAACAGTTCGTGCAGCGTGTCGGCGAAACCGGGCAGCAGGTTGGTCGGGAACTGCTCGAGCACCCCGAGGTCGACCACCAGTTGCACCACCTGCTTGTAGTGCCACACGTTCGGGCCGCGGAAGATGCGCGAGGACTCGATGGTCAGCTCGGGGGCCGGAACCAGATCGGTGGTGTCGTTCATGGGCTGCATCTTTCCACGTGGGGTGCGGGATTCCGGGTGATGGTGGTGAGCCGGTGGGGCTCAGCTGGCCTCGGCGCCGGACGAACGTCCGCGCGACTTGCGCTTCTCGTAGCGCAGCGAGTTGGCGCCCTCGGAGGCGATGTCGCGCGCGAGCTGGCGCAGCGAGTCCGCGGCCGCCTTGATCTCGCGCTTCTCCGACAGCGGCACCCGCTTGGCCACGGGCAGGTAGGTGCGCGAGGCGACGTCGAACTGCTGCCCGGCGGGAAGGATGTGCATGGTCACCCCCGAGACCAGCATCGGCTGGGTCTGCTGGGCGGTGGGGGCGTCCGAGATGGCGTGGGAGCCGTCGATGATGGTGACCGCCCCGCGGCCCACCACCGTCAGGATGCCGTCGGTGAACACGGCTGCCGTGTCTTCGTCGACCCCCAACCCGAGCAGCGCCGGTGACTGCGCGACGAGTGCCAGCAGGCGCCCGTAGCGGTTGCGTTGGGCGAAGTGCTGGTCGAGGATCACCCCCGGCACGAGACCGAGACCGCCGGCCATCTGGCCCATCCGCTGCTTGGGGGTGGGGCCGCCCGCCCCGAAGGCGATCATGTGTTCGGCCAGGATCGAGCAGCCCGCCGAGGTTCCGCCCACGACGGCTCCACGCTCGTGGGCACGCAGAATGGCGTCGCCGACGGGGGTGCCGGTGATCACGGCGGTCAGTTTGAGCTGGTTGCCGCCGGTCATGAAGATGCCGGACGCGCCGTCGATGCGCTCCACCAGCGCCGGGTCGTCGGCCTCGAGCCGGGTCTGCGGACGAACCTCGAGCACCTCCCGGGCACCCAGCGAGGTGAAGGCAGCGTCGTAGACGTCCATCACCTCGGGGCCCAGCGACGATGCGGTCGGAATCACCACGATGCGGGCATCGGTGCCACCGGCGGCCTTGAGGAAGGCGCGCAACACGGTGCGGCGGCTGAGCTTGGCCTCGGCGCCGCCGATGGCGAAGATCGGTCCAGACATGCGAGTCACCCTAGTGAGCGGGCGATGGCGCCGACGGGGTGAAACACCGCGCGGACACTTCTTCACACGATCGTTGCACGCCCGGCGAGATCTGCTGGCGGAGCTGGGGGCCGGCGATCAGCGCATGGCGTGCAGGGGCCACGAGCAGGCGGCCTGCACCGCCTCGAGGCAGGTGTCGACCAGCGGTGCCAACACGCGCTCCCGGGTGAGCACGCCGTGGGAGTGCAGCACCGTCTCGGGTTGGTCGAGGGCAGTGACGCAGGCGGCGTGCACCACCAGGGCGCGATCGAGCAGCACCTGTGAACTGCTCGGGTAGGCCGGCCCCAGCCGCACCGACAGGGTGCTGTCGGGCCGGGTCCCCCCGGTCACACCGAGGTCGGTGAGGGCCTCGGCTGCGTCGGCCAAGGCGGCGGTGAACGAGCGTGCCGCCTCGCTGGGGGTGGCCTCGATGACCGGACGATCCGCCCGCCACACCCGCCACTGCACCGCCTCCGGCTCGGGGTGGCCCAGCGGCAGCCCCAGCCACGCCGCCCCTCCGGTGTGGGGGAGCGCCACCGGGGCCCCGAGTTCCAGGGCCCGGGCCGTCAGCTCACGCGGGCCGCGCAGGCCACCGGCTCGTCCGTGGCGGGGGAGAGCCACCGCCCAGGCCGGGGGGCGACCGCCCGCGTCGGTCGAGCCCGCGCGGACGGCTCGGGTGAGCGCGACCCGCAGTGTGTGGGCGCCGTCGCCGAGCCCGAGGGCCTCGTCCGGGTCGGTGGCGTGCATCACCAGACCACCGGCGAGCAGCGCGTGCTCGGCCGCGGGCAGGGTGGCGACTCCCGCGGCGACGGTGTTCAGGGCGACCACGAGGCGCAACGTCTCGACGAACACGGGTCCTCCCTCCGTCGGGCAGCGTCCGGTCCGACGTTGGGCAAGGCTAGCGCCGGGGCGCTCGTCCGACCCGCTAGGTTTGAGCCATGAGCGTTGTGGTCGAACTGGACGGTGTGGGTGTCGTGCGCGGGCGGGCAACCCTGCTCGACGACATCACGTGGTCGGTTCGTGAGGGGGAGCGGTGGGTGATCATCGGCCCCAACGGTGCCGGCAAGACGACGCTGCTGCAGATCCTGGCCGCCCAGATGTTCCCCTCGCGTGGCCTCGTCGGGCTGCTCGGTGAGGTGTTGGGCACCGTCGACGTGTTCGAACTGCGCCCCCGGATCGGGGTCACCTCGGCGGCCCTGGCCGACCGGGTGCCCAAGTCGGAGGCCGTCGACGACGTCGTGATGAGCGCCTCCTACGCCGTGCTGGGTCGCTGGGTCGAGGAGTACGACCCGATGGACGTCGACCGGGCCCGGGAGTTGATGGCGCAGATGCGCGTCGACCAGTTGGCCAATCGCACCTTCGGCACGCTGTCGGAGGGCGAGCGCAAGCGCGTGCTGATCGCGCGCGCCCTGATGACCGACCCCGAACTGCTGTTGTTGGACGAACCGGCCGCCGGCCTCGACGTGGCGGGCCGCGAGTCGCTGGTCTCGACCCTCTCGGAGATCTGCACCGACGAGTACGCCCCGGCGACCGTGCTGGTGACCCACCACCTCGAGGAGATTCCCGCGGGCATCACCCACGCCCTGCTGCTCAAGCAGGGTCGGGTGGTCACCGCGGGGCCGATCGACGAGGTGCTCACCTCGGCAACCATGAGCGAGACCTTTGACCTCGAACTCGACGTCGAGGTGGACCGCGGCCGATGGACGGCCCGGGCGGCACGGCGCCTGGCGCAGGAGTGAGTCATGGGTGAGTGGTTCCGGGACCATCTGTGGGCGGCGTGGCTGGTGCTCGCGCTGGTGCTGGCCGGCGCCGAGATGCTCACCCTCGATCTGACACTGCTGATGCTGGCCGGCGGCGCGCTGGCCGCGGCCGGGGTGGCGGTGGTGCTGCCCGGTGCCTGGCTGGTGCAGGTGCTGGTGGGGGTCGTCGTGGCGCTCGCGATGCTGGGGCTGCTTCGTCCGACCTTGTTGGCGAAGATTCGCAAGGCACCCGGCTATCGCAACTCGATCACCTCGCTGGTGGGGTCGACCGCCGTCACCAGCAGCGCCATCGACCGCGGCCACGGCGAGGTCAAGGTGAACGGCGACACCTGGAGCGCGCGCAGTTGGGATGCCGACGTCACCATTGACGTGGGCGAGGAGGTGGAGGTCTTCGAGGTCGAGGGCACCAGCCTGATCGTCTACCCCAAGAATCGACCCCTGGGAACGAACCAACGGGGAAACTGACTCGGCCCACCGGCCGGGCAACGCAGGGAAAGAGGAAGTCATGGAATACGTGATTGCCGTCGTGCTGATCGGCCTGGTGCTGATCGTGCTCTCGCAGTCGTTGAAGATCGTGGGTCAGCAGCGGGTGGCCCTGGTGGAGCGGCTGGGCAAGTTCCGGGCCGCCCTCGAGCCGGGTCCGCACCTGATCGTGCCGATCATCGACCGGGCCAGGTACACCCTCGACATGCGCGAGCAGGTGCAGCCGTTCCCGCCGCAGGGCGTGATCACCGAGGACAACCTGATGGTGTCGATCGACTCGGTCATCTACTTCCAGATCGTCGACCCGGTGCGCGCCGCCTACGAGGCCCAGAGCTACCACGCGGCCATCGAGCAGCTGACCATGACGACGCTGCGCAACATCATCGGTGGCATGGACTTGGAGGCCGCCCTCACCAGCCGTGAGGAGATCAACCAGCGCCTGCGCGCCGTGCTGGACGAGGCCACCGGCAAGTGGGGCATCAAGGTCAACCGGGTCGAGCTGCGGGCCATCGAGCCGCCGGCGACGATCCGCGACGCCATGGAGAAGGGCGCCCGCGCCGAACGCGACAAGCGGGCGCAGATCCTGCTGGCCGAGGGCCAGCGCCAGTCGCAGATCCTGTCGGCCGGCGGTGATCGTGAGTCCGCGATCCTGCGGGCCCAGGGCGAGCGCGAGGCGCAGGTGCTGCGCGCCCAGGCCGACCGGCAGGCACAGATGCTGCGGGCCGAGGGTGAGGCGCAGGCCATCACCACCGTGTTCAACGCGATTCACGCCGGTCAGCCCGACCAGGGTCTGCTGGCCTACCAGTACCTGCAGATGCTGCCGACGCTGGCCCGTGGCGACTCGAACAAGATGTGGATCGTGCCCTCGGAGCTCAACGACGCCCTCAAGGGCCTCGGTCAGGTGATGGGCGGGGGCAGCGGCGAGGGTGGTCCCGCCGGGGTGCCGTCGGCCGCCCCCTACCGCGCCACCGGCGAGTTCACCGCTCCCGAGAAGATCGACGTCTTCGCAGAGATCGAGCAGCAGAAGGTCGCCGAGAAGCGGGCGTCGGACGAGACGGTGCAGAAGGCCATCCGCGAGGCCGCGCAGCTCGAGAACCCGAATGCCGTGCGCAAGCAGGCCCATCACGAGACCCCGGCCGTCGGCACCGGTGCCGCGGAGGAGTCAGCGGTCGACCCCGAGCAGGTGCGGCACGACATGGGGCGGGTCGATCCCGACCCCCTCGGACAGCAGACCTATCAGGGTCAGCAGGCCTATCAGGCGGCGCCGCAGAACCCGTGGGCGCAGCCGGGCGCGCAGATCAGCCAGCAGCAGCCGGGTCAGCCGATCCCGCCGCGTCAGGCTCCCGGCCCGAACCAGGGCCAGAATCCGGGGCAGCAGCCGCCCCAGCAGTGACCTGACCCCTCGCCAGTCGTCCGGCGATCGCGCCGCAGGCCATCAACTGGGCCTGGTGGAAGACCATCAGCGGCAGCACGATCAGACTGGCGGGGGTGCCGGTGCCGGCGAACAGCACGGTGGCCATCGGCAGGCCCGAGGCCAGCGATTTCTTGGTGCCGCACATCATGATGGCGATGCGGTCGTCGCGGGCGAACTTCAGCCAGCCCGAGCTGTACCAGGTGAGGGCCAGCATGCCCGCGAGCAGCACCAGGCAGATGCCGACCAGGGCCGCCAGGTCGGCGACGGAGACTTGCGACCAGATGTGCTCGCGTCGTCCGGCCGAGAAGGCGTTGTAGACGACCAGCACGATCACGCCCTGGTCGACCAGCTTGAGGGCCTTCTTGTGGCGTTCGATGAATCCCGCGGTCCAGCGCCGGCTCAGTTGGCCCACGACGAACGGGACGAGGATCTGGGCCACGATGTCGAGGATCGAGCTGGGGTCGACGTGCAGCCCGCCGGTGCCCATCAGCACCAGCACCAGGGCGGGCGTCAGCACCACTCCGATCAGGTTCGACGCCGAGGCCGCGACCACCGCGCCGGCGACATTGCCGCCGGCGACCGAGGTGAAGTTGATCGACGACTGCACCGTCGAGGGCACCAGCGTCAGGTAGAGCAGCCCCATGGCCAGCGCGGCCGTCACCAGGCTCGGCGCCACCAGGTGGATGGCGAGGCCGACCAGCGGGAAGACCACATAGGTGAACGCCAGGATCACGGTGTGCAGGCGCCAGTGCTTGAGGCCCGCGATCGCCTGCTCGGGGTGGAGCCTGGCCCCGTAGAGGAAGAACAGCACGGCGATCAACGCGGTGGTGGCCACGTCGAAGACCGGCACGGCGGGCCCGCGAGCGGGCAGCAGGGAGGCGATCACCGCGGAGGCGGCGATGGCGAGCAGGAAGGTGTCGATCCGCAGGCGCTTGAGCAGGTTCATCGTCGAGAGAGCCTACGCGCTGGGCTCGGGGTGCCCCAGCTCGGGTCCGCCCGCGGACCGCACCGGGCCGCGACCTGCCGATACCCTCACCGGATGGCGACCTATCTCGAACTGACCGACCCCGCCGATCCGCGGCTGGGCGACTACGTGAACCTGCGCGACACCCAGCTGCGCAAGAGCATGGAGTCGGAGCACGGTTTCTACATCGCCGAGGGCCACAAGATCATTCGCCGCGCCATCGAGTCGGGTCATGTGCCCCGGTCCGTGGTGCTGGCACCACGGTGGATCGACGGCTTGCGCGACGTGCTCGACCCGATCGAGGTGCCGGTCTACGTGGTCACCGAGGCGTTGGCCGAGCAGGTGACGGGGTTCCACGTGCACCGCGGCGCGTTGGCGAGTGTGCGTCGGCCGGCGGGCAACGACGCCGACATCGCCACTCTGCTGCGGCTGGTGGAGGAGCGGCGAAGCGCCGTCGAGGGCGGGCGGGTGCGCATCGCGATCCTGGAAGACCTGGTGGACCACTCCAACGTGGGCGCGGCCTTCCGCAGTGCCGTGGCCCTGGGGGTGGATGCGTTGGTCGTCACCCCCCGCTGCGCCGACCCCTGGTACCGCCGCTCCATCAAGGTGTCGATGGGCGCCGTCTTCCAGGTGCCGTGGGTGCGGCCGCACGACTGGCCCGGCGGGATCGCCGAGCTGAAGCGTGCCGGTTTCTTCGTCGCCGGCATGTCGCTGGGCGAGGGGGCGATCGCTCTGGACGACCTGGTCGCCACCGATCATCCGCGGCTGGCGATGGTCTTCGGCAACGAGGGGCACGGGATCACCCACGAGACCGATCACCTCGTCGATGCGAGGGTGACGATCCCGATGATGGGTGGCATCGACTCCCTGAACGTGGCGGCCTCGTCCGCGGTGGCGTTCTACGCGACCCGCTGACGAGGCCGCCCGACCGGTTCGGCGAGCTGCCTCAGAGCTCGTGCGGCGCCAGCTTCGGGCTGACGGGCCAGTCGTCCGGGTAGCGGGGGGCGAGGTCGTCCTTCTGCTTGTCGAGCAGACGACGCGACCTGGCCGACAGCCGGTCACCGAAGACGGTGCCGTTGCAGTGGTCGGTCTCGTGCTGCAGGCAGCGGGCGAACAGCCCGGTGCCCTGCAGGTCGAGGTCGTTGCCGAACGCGTCCTGACCGGTGCAGCGCGCCCGATCCGGACGAGCCAACGGCTGATAGCCGCCGGGCCACGACAGGCACCCCTCCTCGGTGGAGTCGAGC
Source organism: Aestuariimicrobium soli (assembly GCF_051192575.1). Taxonomy (NCBI): domain Bacteria; kingdom Bacillati; phylum Actinomycetota; class Actinomycetes; order Propionibacteriales; family Propionibacteriaceae; genus Aestuariimicrobium; species Aestuariimicrobium soli. The sequence continues at coordinate 160,596 of NZ_JBPJSQ010000009.1, forward strand.
TTGCGGTCGCGGCCCTCGGGCAGGGTCACCACGGGATTGCAGACGACACCGACGTGCCGGTTGCCGTCATCGTCGGGGCAGTCGTAGACGAACAGGGCCAGATCGACGCCCACCTGGGTGGCGGCCAGGCCGACTCCCTCGGCCGCGGCCATGGTGGCGAACATGTTCCGCAGCAGGGTGTGCAGGTCGTCGCCGAACTCGGTGACCGGACGCGTCTGGGCGTGCAGCACCGGCTCACCCCAGCGGGTGATCCGCTGCACGGTGCCACCGGTGAGCAGGTCGTCGAGACTGGTCGCGCTCATCGACGGCCCCGCTGAGGTGGCTTCACCGTGGTGCCCAGGGTGGTGTAGGGGTCGAGGGTGACGCCCTCGGCCGTCTCGGCATCCCAGGTGTAGACCTGACGCCCGTCGACCCAGACGGTCTCGACGCGGCTGTAGATGTCGAGCGGGTCGCCGCTCCACAGGGCCAGGTCGGCGTCCTTGCCCGCCTCGATGGAGCCGACGCGGTCGTCCAGCCCCAGGATGCGGGCCGGGTTGATGGTGACCGACTCGAGCGCGGTGGTGCGGTCGAGGCCCTCCTTGACGGCGAGGATCACCTGGTAGATCAGGAAGTTGATGGGGATGACGGGGGCATCGGTGGTGATGGCGATCTGCACACCGGCGCGGGCCAGGTGGCCGGGGTTGGCCAGCGAGCGCTGGTTCACCTCCCACTTCGAGCGCGAGGTCATCAGCGGTCCGATGATCACCGGCAGGTTGCGCTCGGCGATCAGGTCGGCCAGCAGGTGCGCCTCGGTGCCGTGGTTGATGACCAGCTTGTAGCCGAACTCGTCGGCGATCCGGATGGCGGTGGCGATGTCGTCGACCCGGTGGGTGTGCTGGCACCAGGGCAGGCCGTTCTCGAGCACCTGCACGAGGGTCTCGAGGGTGAGGTCGCGGTCAAAGGGCTTGCCCTCGCTCTCGGCGTGCTTCTTCTTCGCCGAGTAGTCCTGCGCCTTGGTGAAGGCCTCGCGCAGCACGGCGGCCGTTCCCTGCCGGGTGCTGGGCAGGTGCTTGCGCTCCTGGCCGTGGAACCGCTTGGGGTTCTCGCCCAGCGCCGACTTCACCGACACCGGCTGCTTGAAGACCATCTCGTCGACCATGCGGCCCCAGCACTTGAGGGCCACGGTCTGGCCGCCGATCGGGTTGGCCGACCCGGGCTTGACCACCATCGAGGTGACGCCGCCGCCGAGGGCGTCGCGGAAGCCCTCGTCCGAGGGGTGGATCGCGTCGAGCGCGCGGAACCGGGCGCCGTTGATCTCGGTGCCCTCGTTGGTGTCGTTGCCGGCCCAGGCGATGCCCTCCTCGTGGATGCCCACGTGTCCGTGCGCCTCGACCAGTCCGGGCAGCAGCCAGCGGCCGGCGGCGTCGACGACCTCGGCGCCGTCGGGAACCTGCAGGTCGGCACCGGCGGACGAGATCTTGCCGTTCTCGATGATGACGGTGCCGTCGAACGGATCTCCGACGACGGGCACCACGTGGGCATTGGTGATGGCTACGACACTCATGCGCCCCAACCTATCGAGGTCGGCGGGGCACGCGCGCCCTGCCCGGCCGAGCGGGCTCGCTGGCGCGATTCTCAGCGGAAGAGCATCGACGCCGGGCCCTCGCCCGAGGCGCTGGTCACCGGGTGACGCTCCGCCAGCCGCCAGCCGCAGGGCTGGTCGTCGGGGTCGCTGCGGGTGAACCGACACAGGTCACCCGTGTGCTGGTTCGCCACCCACAGGTCGCCGTCGTGCACCACCACGTCGCGGGGATGGTCGCCACCGCAGTCGAACTCGTCGGCCAGCACCAGCTGACCCGAGGCGTGCCACTCCAGGATGCCCAGGGTGTTGATGCAGCGGTTGGCGATGACGAGGGTGTGCTCGTCGAGGGCCCGCAGCGCCGACGGCTGGCTGCCGCCGACGAGGGTTCCGGGAACCTGCGACACGCGGTCCCAGCCGCTCGTCCAATCCATCGACAGGTGACGGAAGCAGACCACCGAACCGTCAAGCTCGCCAGCCACCGCGATCTGGGTCTGCAGTCCCTGACCGGTCTCGATGCGGCGCAGCACCAGGTGCCGCGGGCCGAACCCTGGCGTCGTGACGATGGCGCCCACCTGCTTGAGGTGCCCGTCGCGCCAGCGGATGATGCGCACGGCGTCGGCTCCGAGGTCACAGACCAGCAGGTGCTCGTCGTCGAGCCAGACGGTCTGGTGGGCGTGCGAGGCGTCCTGCCGGTCGGGGTCGACGCCCGCGTGACCGGTGAAGCGGACGACGGTCGCGTCACCCCAGCCGCCGGACGACTCGTCCGACAACGGGACGACCGCGACCGACCCGGACTCGTAGTGGGCCACCGCGATCGCCGATCGGTCGGGGGAGATCTCTCCGTGGCAGCCGATCGCGCCGGCGGTGGCGCGGGCGGCGCCGAGGGTGATGCCCTCGTCCGAGACGGTGACCCGAGTCACGTCGGAGACCGCGGTGTGGCCGATGGCCACCACCCGGTCACCGTCGGCGACCAGCCATGAGGGGGAGGCCAGCGTGGCCACGGCCACGGGGGAGAGGGACGAGCCCTGCGCCTCGAACAGGTGCAGGCCACCCTCGCCGGAATCGTCGGTGAAACAACCCACCAGCAGCGTGCTCATGCGCCCAACCTAGCCGGATTGGGCACACTGGAACGGTGACCGTGCCCGCATCGCTCGCCGACTCGCTCGGTGAGTTCGACACCTGGCTGCGACTCGACCGGCAGCGCAGCGAGCACACCCGCCGCGCCTACGGCGGTGACCTGCTGGCGCTGGCCGGCTGGCTGGACGAGCGGGGCACCACCACCTGGGACGAGGTGGGTCTGCGCGACCTGCGATCGTGGCTCGGCGACCAGGTGCAGCACGGCGCGGCCCCCGCCACCCTGCAGCGCAGATCGGCGGCCGTGCGTGTCTTCTTTCGTTGGCTGCGGCGCGAGGGACTGGTCACTGCCGACGTGGCCGCCGGCCTGAAGTCTCCGAAGGTGCCCCGCAGACTGCCCCCCGACGTGGCCCGTGACGAGCTGCGCACCCTGTTCGACGCGGCCATCGCCCACGCGGGCGAGCAGCCCGGGCCGCAGGCGGTGCGCGACCTCGCCCTGCTCGAAGTGCTCTACAGCTCAGGCGTGCGGGTCGGCGAGGCCTGCGGGCTCGACGTGGACGACCTGGACGCCGATCGCGGCACCGCCCGGGTGCTCGGCAAGGGTGACAAGGAGCGCACGGTGCCACTGGGGCAGCAGGCCCTGGCGGCGGTGCGCAGGTGGCTGGCGGTGAGGGGTGAATGGGTGACCACGACCTCGGGCCCCGCCCTCTTCCTCGGCGCCCGCGGGGGTCGCCTCGATCCTCGGGTGGCGCGCCGGATCGTGCACCAGGCCTTCGAGGCCATCCCGGAATCGCCCAACCTCGGCCCCCACGGGTTGCGGCACGCCATGGCCACGCACCTGCTCGAGGGGGGTGCCGACCTGCGCAGCGTGCAGGAGATGCTCGGGCACGCCTCGCTGGCCACCACTCAGCTCTACACCCACGTGACCTCGGAGCGGCTGCGGGCCGCCTTCGAGCAGGCGCACCCCCGCGCCTGACCGGCCTGATCTGCCAACCCCGACCCCGCCGGGCCGACCGTGACCTCACAGCCCCAGCAGGGGAGCGGGGTCGATCACCCGGCCACCCGACCAGGCCATCACGTGCAGATGGCAGCCCGTCGACCAGCCGGTCGTGCCCACTCGTCCGAGCTGCTGCCCGGCGGCCACCCGCTGGCCGACCGTGACGCTGGCGGCACTGAGGTGGGCGTACCCGGTACGGCGCCCGCCGTGGTCGACGATCACCCGGTTGCCGTAGGCCACGTGGTGCTCGACCGTCACCACTCGTCCGGCCGCCACCGCCCGCACCGGGGCGCCGCAGGGCGCCCCCAGGTCGAGACCGTCGTGCAGTTTCCACACCCCCAGCACCGGGTGCAGGCGCATGCCGAACCGCGAGGTGATCGGCCCGTCGGCCGGCAGGGACGAACCGCCGCCCGCGAGCGGCAGACCGACGCCCACCGGCTCGTACGGAACGGTGTCGATCTCGACCGGGCTGGGTGTCGCCCCGGCCGGGAGCAGGCGCACCTCGTCGGCCGAGGCCCTGACCCGATCCTGCGACCACGCCAGCGGGTCGAGGTAGGTCTCGCCCTCGATCAGGCCCCAGTGCAGACCGTCATGGCGGTCGACGGTGTCGGCGATACGTCCCAGCTCCTGCCCCCGTTTCACCCGTTGGCCGGCGCGCACCGACGGCACCAGCGGCTCGTAGGTGGTGCGCAGGCGCGAGGCCGGCACATGGGTGACGGCGACCACGCCGCGGCCCGCGATCGTGCCCGAGAAGGTCACCACGCCATCGGCCGCGGCCCGCACCACCGTGCCCGGGCCGGCCGCGAGATCCACGCCACGGTGCCCGGCACCCCACCTCTGGTCGGGTGGGTCGAAGGCGCGCGTGACCGCGCCGTCGACGGGGCGCGACAGGTTCACCGGTGGTGCGGCCGAGGCCGCAGGCCCCGGGATCCAGCCGAGCGCGAGCAGCAGAACCACCAGCAGCGGCAGACAGAAGCGTCGTCTCATGCCTGAGTTGTGGTCGGCGAGGGCCGATTCGTCCCACAATCGCGGACAGGCTGTGGACAACTCTCGGACCCGTCGCGAGCCTGTGGACAAGTGTCCGTCGGCCGGTTGGCGCGGCCCCCACCGAAATCCTGTGGACAAGCGGCGGTCGGCCGATTGGCGCGGTCCCCACCGAACGACCTAGAATGGCCGAGGCGATCGGTGCATCCGCACCGGTCGACTTCACAGTGCAGGCCACCGGCCCCGCCCGAGGTCCCCGCGGAACGCCACCGAGGGGCGGACGAGGTCGCTGCACGAGGCAGTGTCGAACAGTTCGACACGGTGAAACCGAAACCGGGCCCAGCCACTGCTGTGCCCCCAGAAAGGACCGGCCATGGCCGTCGTCACCACTCGCCAGCTGCTCGAGAGCGGCGTTCACTTCGGGCACCAGACCCGTCGTTGGAACCCCAAGATGAAGCGCTTCATCTTCACCGAGCGCAACGGCATCTACATCATCGACCTGCAGCAGTCGCTGACCTACATCGACAAGGCCTACGCCTTCGTGCGTGAGACCGTCGCCCGCGGCGGCCAGGTGCTGTTCATCGGCACCAAGAAGCAGGCCCAGGAGGCCATCGCCGAGCAGGCCACCCGCGTCGGCATGCCCTACATCAACCAGCGCTGGCTGGGCGGCATGCTCACCAACTTCCAGACCGTGATCAAGCGCGTGCAGCGCCTCAAGGAGCTCGAGGGCATGGACCTCGACACCCAGACCTCCGGTGGTCTCACCAAGAAGGAGAACCTGGGCCTGAAGCGCGAGCGCGACAAGCTGTCGAAGACCCTCGGCGGCATCCGCGACATGGCCAAGACCCCGCAGGCCGTCTGGATCGTCGACACCAAGAAGGAGCACCTGGCCGTCGACGAGGCGCGCAAGCTGCACATCCCCGTGATCGGCATCCTCGACACCAACTGTGACCCCGACGAGGTCGACTTCCCGATCCCCGGCAACGACGACGCGATCCGCTCGGTGGCTCTGCTCACCCGCATCATCGCCGACGCCGCCGCCGATGGCCTGATGGCCCGCTCGGGCCAGAGCTCCACCGGTGAAGAGGCCGAGCCCATGCCCGATTGGGAGCGTGACCTGCTGGCCGGCGAGACCAACCGTGAGGGTTCCGTCGAGACCCCCGCCGAGGCCGAGGCCGTCGATCCCCAGGCCGGTCAGCTGGCTGCCGAGGTCGCCGACGCCGCCCCCGTCGTCGAGACCACCGAGGCCACCGAGGTCGAGGCTGCGGCCGAGACCACCGAGGCCTGACCGACCGCCCGTCCGGCCAACCACTACAGATAGGGATCACCCCACATGGCAATCACTGCCGCTGATGTCAAGAAGCTCCGCGACGCCACGGGCGCCGGAATGATGGACGCCAAGAAGGCCCTCACCGAGGCCGACGGCGACTTCGACAAGGCCATCGAGGTGCTGCGCGTCTCGGGTCAGGCGAAGGCCGCCAAGCGTTCCGACCGTGAGGCCTCCAACGGTCTCGTGGCCGCCGCCGGCACCACCTTGATCCAGCTCGCCTCCGAGACCGACTTCGTGGCCAAGAACGACGAGTTCGTCGCCCTGGCCAACGAGATCGTCGCCGCCGTCGACGCCGCCAAGGTGAACGGCAAGGAGGCCGCCGGTCAGGTCAAGCTGGCCTCCGGTCAGACCGTGGACGAGGCCGTGCAGGCCCTGGCCATCACCATCGGCGAGAAGCTCGAGCTGGCCGACGCCGTGCACTTCGAGGGCGACTCGCACGTCTACCTGCACCGTCGCGCCGCCGACCTGCCGCCGCAGGTGGGCGTCATCGTCGAGTACACCGGGGACGAGGCCGTCGCCCACGGTGTCGCGCTGCACATCGCGGCCATGAGCCCCGTGTACGTGACCCGTGACGAGGTTCCCGCCGAGACCGTCGAGAACGAGCGTCGCATCGCCGAGGCCACCGCTCGCGAGGAGGGCAAGCCCGAGGGGGCCCTGCCCAAGATCGTCGAGGGTCGCGTCAACGGCTTCTTCAAGGACGTCGTCCTGCTCGACCAGGAGGCGACCGTGACCGATGACAAGAAGACCATCGGCAAGTACCTCGACGAGAACGGCGTGAGCGTCTCCCGCTTCCGTCGCCTGTCGGCCGGCGCCTGAACAACGGTGGGCTCGCCGCCGGGCTCACCGAACCATCAGCGATGCCCCGTCCCCCACGTGGGGGGCGGGGCATCGCTGGGTTCGGTGCGACGAGACGACTCGCGCTAGGCTGGTCGCCGCCTGCCCGGACTCATCACCTGCCCCGCTGCCGACCGCGCCAGGGGCCAGCAAGGAGAACCATGACGAACCCCTACAAGCGCGTGCTGCTGAAGCTCTCCGGAGAGGTCTTCGGCGGCGGTTCGGTGGGGGTTGACCCGACGGTGGTGTCGGCCATCGCCGCGCAGATCGCCGAGGCAGCGGCCGCCGGCACGCAGATCGCCATCGTGGTCGGGGGCGGCAACTTCTTCCGCGGCGCCGAACTGCAGCAGCGCGGCATGGATCGCGACCGCGCCGACTACATGGGCATGCTGGGCACCGTGATGAACTGCTTGGCGCTGCAGGACTTCCTCGAGAAGGAGGGCGTCTCCACCCGCGTGCAGACCGCCATCACCATGGGTCAGGTGGCCGAGCCGTACATTCCCCGGCGCGCCGAGCGTCACCTCGAGAAGGGACGAGTGGTCATCTTCGGTGCGGGTGCCGGCATGCCCTACTTCTCCACCGACACGGTGGCGGCCCAGCGCGCGCTCGAGATCGGTGCCGAGGCCCTGCTGATGGCCAAGCAGGGCGCCGACGGGGTGTTCGACAAGGACCCCAACAAGCACGCCGACGCGGTCATGTTCGACGAGCTCAGCTACGACGAGTTCCTCGCCCGCAACCTCCGCATCGCCGACGCCGCGGCCATCAGCCTGGCCCGCGACAACGACCTGCCCGTCCGATTCTTCAACCTCGACGTGCCGGGCAACATCGTCCGGGCCGTGGGCGGCGAGCCCCTCGGCACCGTGGTGCACCGCTGACCCGCGGTTCGAGCAGACCTCTACCAACCCGACCAGACCACCCAGGAGATTGACGTGATCGCAGACATCCAGAAGGACGCCGAGCAGAAGATGACCTCGGCGATCGAGTTCGCCCGCGAGGAGTTCGGTGCCATCCGCACCGGCCGGGCCCACCCGTCGATGTTCAACAAGCTGGTGGCCGACTACTACGGTGCGCCGACCCCGCTGCAGCAGCTGGCCAGCTTCCAGGTGCCCGAGGCCCGCGTCGTGCTGATCACGCCCTACGACCGCTCGTCGATGGGGGCCATCGAGAAGGCCATCCGCGACTCCGATCTGGGCGCCAACCCCTCCAACGACGGCAACACCATCCGTCTGGTGCTGCCCTCGCTGACCGAGGAGCGCCGCAAGGAGTACATCAAGATGGCCCGCGGCAAGGCCGAGGAGGCCCGCGTCTCGATCCGCAACGTGCGCCGCAGTGCCCTCGACCAGGTCAAGAAGCTGGTCAAGGACAAGGAGGTCGGTGAGGACGAGGGCACGCGCGCCGAGAAGGCCCTCGACGACGTCACCAAGAAGCACACCGACCAGATCGACGAGCTGCTGAAGGGCAAGGAAGCCGAACTCCTCGAGATCTGAGGAGGAGAGCCCGCACCCATGACCCCCGTCGCCCCGACGCCCGACACCGCCCCGGCCAAGCCGAGCCGTGCCGGGCGAGACCTGCCTGCCGCGATCGCGGTCGGCGTGGCCCTGGCCGCTGCCGCCGTGGTGACCCTGGGCTGGTTCCACTGGGGCTTCGTGGCGATCACCGCGTTGGCCCTCGCGCTGGGGGCGATCGAGGTGAACCGCGCCATGTCGCGGATCGGCATGAACGCCGCCATCCGCCCGATCGTGGTGGGCACCTTCCTGATCCCGCTGGGCAGTTACTACGCCGCCGCCCACCCCGGCCGGGGAATCAGCTCGAACACCCTGCTGCTGGCCATGCTGGCCCTGACAGTGCTGGTCGCCATGGTCTGGCGTCTGCCGGGTGGCCCGCAGGGGTTCGTCAAGGACGCCGCCGCGTCGGTGTTCATCGTGGGGTACCTACCGCTGCTGGGGTCGTCCGTCGCCCTGATGTTGGCCGGCGACCTCGGCCCCCAGCGCATCATCGCGTTCCTGTTCTGTGTGATCGCCAGCGACACCGGCGGCTACCTGTTCGGGGTGCTGTTCGGCCGCACCCCGATGGCACCCACCATCAGCCCGAAGAAGACCTGGGAGGGCTTCGCCGGGTCGGTGATCGCCGGTATCGCCGTGGGCGTGCTCGTCGCCACCTGGCTGTTGAAGGTCGACTGGTGGGTCGGGGTCGTGCTCGGCATCACCATGGTGGCCTTCGGCACCGCCGGCGACCTGATCGAGTCGATGATCAAGCGCGACGTGGGCATCAAGGACATGTCGAGCTTCCTTCCCGGCCACGGTGGCATCATGGATCGTCTCGATTCACTGCTGGTCGCCGCCCCGGTGGCGTGGTTGGTGATGTATCTGTTCGTGCCCGGAGGCTGACATGACCGACCTTTCCCCGACCCGTACCTCGGACGACGCGAATCGCGCCCGTCCCGGCCGTAGCCACGCGGCGCCACCGCTGCCGTCGGAACCGTTGGCGGAGGGTGGGAAGTCGCTGCCGTTGGTGTTCACCGCACCCAAGCGCAACAAGCCGGCCAAGCACTGGATCGACCTGACCGCCCAGGAGCGGCAGCAGGCGGTCGTCGACCGGGGCCACAAGCCGTTCCGTGCCAAGCAGCTCAACCACCTGCTGTTCGAGAAGCACACCACTGATCCGCAGCAGTGGAGCGAGATTCCGGCGGCGGCGCGCGAGCAGTTGGCGGCCGACCTGTTCCCCTCACTGCTGAGCGAGGTGAGCACCCAGACCGCCGACCAGGGCACGACCGTGAAGACGCTGTGGCGGCTGCACGACGGCTCGCTGGTCGAGTCGGTGCTGATGCGCTACGCGGCCACCCAGAACAGCTCTGCCCGCTCGACCCTGTGCGTGAGCTCCCAGGCGGGTTGCGGCATGGCCTGCCCGTTCTGCGCCACCGGCCAGGGCGGCCTGCAGCGCAACATGTCGACGGGCGAGATCGTCGCCCAGGTGATCGATGCCGCGGGTCGTCTCGGCCGCGGTGAGGTGCCCGGTGGCCCCGGACGCCTCACCAATGCCGTGTTCATGGGCATGGGCGAGCCGTTGGCCAACTACAAGGCGGTGATGGGGGCGGTGCGCACCATGACCACCTCCGGTCCCGACGGTCTGGGCATGAGCGCCCGCGGCGTCACCGTCTCGACGGTGGGGCTGGTGCCCCGCATCCAGCAGCTCGCCGACGAGGGCATCCCGGTGACGCTGGCGCTGTCGCTGCACGCCCCCGACGATGAACTGCGCGACGAACTGGTGCCGATCAACACCCGCTGGAAGGTCGACGAGGTCGTCGATGCGGCGTGGGAGTACGCCCGGCGCACCCGGCGACGGGTCAGCATCGAATACATCATGATCAAGGACATCAACGACCAGGCCGCCCGCGCCGACCTGCTGGCGCAGGTGCTGAAGAAGCGCGGGGACTGGTCATGGGCGCACGTCAACCTGATCCCGCTGAACCCGACCCCCGGGTCGAAGTGGACCGCCAGCCGCCCGTCGGACGAGCGGGAGTTCGTCCGACGACTGGAGGCTCGCGGGGTGCCCGTGACGGTGCGCGACACGCGCGGACGCGAGATCGACGGTGCCTGCGGGCAGTTGGCGGCCACGCAGCGCTGAGCCCGGTCTGCCACCGGCACGATCGTGCCGGTATGGCGGCGTCAAGGTTCCCTGATGCATGACGTGGACGTCGAATCGGCACGTTCGTGCCGATTGGGGCTTGACGCAGTCGGGAATGCCGGGGGATCATGATGAAACGGCACGCTCGTGCCGGTTTGGTGCTGCGGCCCGGAAGGAGCCCGGACGATGGACCCTGACCTCGGTGCGGGCGTGCTCGCCCGACGCCGTGATCTCGGACTGACCCAGCGAGACCTGGCTGAGCTCGCCGGCGTCAGCGAGCGGTTCGTGCGCCAGCTCGAGGCGGGCAAGCTGACCGTCCAACTCGACAAGGTGCTCGCGGTGCTCGAGGCACTCGGCCTGCGGCTGACCTGGGAGCTGAGAGCGTGAGCCCCTCGTCCGAGCCGCAGGTGCTCGCCGACGTCCACCGCGGCACCGTGCTGGCCGCCCAGTTCTCCTCCGTCGGCCCGGACCTGCGCTTCGCCTACCTGCCCGATTTCGCGGGCCGGCCATTGGCGCACACGTTGCCAGTGGGGATGTCGGTGGATCGCCCCGGACGAACCCTGCCGCCGTTCTTCACCAACCTGTTGCCTGAGGGTCGGCGACTGTCGGCACTGCAGCGTGCCCTCAAGACCTCCGGTGACGACGAGCTGGGTCTGCTGCTCGCTGTGGGCGAGGACACCGTCGGCGACGTGCGCGTCGTCCCCGCCGGCCACACTCCCGAGCGGGTGGAGCCAGCCGTTCCCAGCGGCACGCCCCTCGACTTCGCCCAGTTGGCCAGTCGGGCCGGCATCGATCGCGTGGCCGTCCCGGGCGTGCAGGACAAGCTGTCGGCGGGCATGATCACCCTCCCACTCCCGCGGGGGCGCCGTGCCGGCGTCGACCAGCCGGACGCCAGCGGTGCGAGCCTGGTCAAGCTGACACCTCCGGACTACCCCGGAGCGGTCGAGAACGAGCACTTCGCGCTGGGTCTGGCGACCAGGCTCGGTGAGCGGGTCGTGCGGCACGAACTGGTGCGTGACGTGCATGGCACGCCGGGCTTGGTGGTGGTTCGTTTCGACCGCGTGCCCGAACCCGTCGCGGTCGAGGATGCGTGCCAACTCCTGGGCCGTTACCCCAGCGACAAGTATCTGGTGACCGCCGAGGAGGTGGCTGCAGTCGTGGCCGACGTGGTCGCGGCACCGGCGGTGGCGAGGAGGTCGATCCATCGTCAGTTCGTGTTCGCCTGGTTGATGGGCAACGGCGATCTGCACGCCAAGAACGTGTCGGTCGTTCGGTTGCCGACGGGGGAGTGGCGGGTGGCGCCGATCTACGACACGGTCTGCACGCTGGCCTGGGGAGACACGACCATGGCGCTCAGCATGGGCGGCCGGGTCGAGGGTTTCGTCCGACGTCACCTCGTCGACTTCGGACGATCGATCGGACTCCCCGAGCGGGTCGCCGAGCGCGACGTCGACGTCGCCTTGGCAGCCACCAGCACGGTCGACGCCGATCTGGAGGCGGGAGCGTTGCCGTACGACCCGACCACCGTCCGACGGCTACGTCGGCAGCTGGGGCGTCGGCGCCGCGACGCCCTCGGGTGAGGCCCTCGCACCCTCGACAGCCCCCGCGGGAACCGACCCGTCGGACTCGGTCGCCAGTCGGCTCAGGGCACGAACCAGTTTCTGCAGTTCCCTGGCCTGCTTCGTGCGCAGCCGAATGGTGCGCACGGTGCCGCGCGCCACCACCCGCTCGGCACGGTTCTGGTCGAGCCAGCGGGTGCCGACCACGTCGCCCACCCCGAACCTTTGCAGCACGTCATCGCCGGCCACCTGCTCGGCCTCGCCCTCCACCAGCACGTGGCACCAGGGCGATCCCGACTCGTCGACGATCACGTCGCCGTCGGTGAAGCGCATGTTCTCGAGCTCGAAGTCGTCGGCGTCCGAGACGCTCATCTCGACGGCATCGCGCCCCACCAGCGGCCAGATCGCCCAGTCGGCCAGCAGCCGCAGCTTGCGGTCCCAGGTGGGCACGAACCCCCACAGCACCACCCGCCACATCACCCAGGCGGGCAGGCCCGTGAACTCGCGGCCGTACAACTCGGCGACGGCACTGCGGCGGCCCAGCGAGGCACCCTGCCCGAAGCCGACGAAACTGAACGGACGAGCCGCCCGTCCCGACACTGTCGCCAGCGCGTTGCGTGCCACCAATGACCCCTGCTGCAGCGCGAAGATGGCCACGGCCGGGCAGACTCCTCCCCGCGGATGGGGCACGGCGGCGCAGTCCCCGGCCGCCCACACACCCTCGTGGCCGACCACCTGACAGGTGGCGTCGGTGACAATTCGTCCGTTGTCTGCCAGGGGCAGCCCCGTCACCGCCGTCACCACGGGGTGGGGCTTGGCGCCGATCGCCGAGACGACGGTGGTGGTGGGGATGGGCGGCGCGTCCCGCAGCTCGACCGCGTGGGGGGTGACTCCGGTGACGCGTTCTGCATCGACCAGCTCGACCCCGAGCCGTCGCAGCCTTTCGGTTGCGTAGCCCACCAGTTTCGGATGTGAACTGCGCCCCTTCGGTCCCAGCTCCGGCAGCACCGCGTCGCCGGGATGCACCAGCACCACGCGCACCTCGTCGGCACTGATCCCGGGGTAGATCCGGGCCAGCAGGCGCGCGTAGTCGGTGAGTTCCCCCGCGATCTCGCAGCCGGCGAAGCCACCCCCAGCCACCACGAAGGTCAGCAGGCGTCGACGTTCCGCGGCGTCGGGCTCCTGGTCGGCCTTCTCGAACCGGCTGACGAGGTGGTTGCGCAGTCGGAAGACGTCATCGAAGGTCTTCATCATGAAGGCGTGTTCGGGCAGTCCGGCGAAGGTCTCGTGCCGGTCGGCGGTACCCACGCCGATGACGAGCTGGTCGTAGTCGAGCAGGCGTCGTCGTCCCTGGTCGTCGGTGACCTCCACCCGCCGGCCGACCAGATCGACGTCGGTGACCTCACCCACCACGAGCCGGGCGGGGGCGACCATGCGGCGGGTGGAGTTGAGGATCGTGTGGGGCGAGATGCGGCTGGTGAGCATCTCGCCGATGAACCCGTGCCAGACCTGGTAGTTCTCGCGGCTGACGACGGTCAGCTCGACCTCGCGTCGGCGCAGGGCCCGACGCAGTCCCTTCGCGACCGTGATGGCGACGTAGCCGCCGCCGAGCATGACGATCCGTTCCCCCATGGCGCAACGGTGCTCCGTCGACGCCTCCCTGTAAAGGGCCTGAGCCGGGGGGCAGTGATCAGGCTGCCAGTGATCATGCTGCCAGTGCCTCCAGCGCCCGATCGACCAGGCGGCTCAGGTGGCCCAGTTCGTCCGCGACCCGATCGAGCGAGAACCAGGCGACGTCGTTCGATTCCTCCGAGACCGCGGGCACCGCCTCGCCGGGCACCGTGGTCACGAAGCGCACGTCGAGATGCTCCTGGCAGACCCCGAACGAGCCGACCAGCAGATGGGCATCCAGCTCGACCGGCACCAGCGGCGACTCCAGCGCAATACCGGCCTCCTCGCTGCCCTCGCGGCGGGCGGCGGCCACCAGGTCGGTGTCGCCCTCCTCGAGGTGACCGCCGAACTGCAGCCAGCGGTTGGCCCGCCGGTGATGGGTGAGCAGCACCTTCGTCCGTTCGTGGTCCACGACCAGCACCGACGAGGTGAGGTGGGCCGGCAGCACACCCTTGACGAGCGCCCGCTCGCCCTCGTCCGCCAGCAGGCTGAGGTACCGGGTGCGCAGCTGCTCCTGCGCGAGGTCGATCGTCGACCAGGCCTCGAGGTCGCCGATCACGCGGTCGGTCAGGGTCTGCCAGCTCATACTGCTCCGTCCTGCAGCAACACGGCTGCTGCTTCCTCGATGGTGTCGACCAGGTGCACGTGGGCGCCCATCGCCCGGTCTCGGCCCAGCGCCTGCAGCAGCGGCCACGCCGGCAGGGTGGTCGTCCAGTGCTCGACCCCGACCAGCACCATGGGCGAGGGGCGGGTGTCATCGGCGGCGTAGTAGTTGCCGGTGGCCGCCTGGAAGATCTCCTGCACGGTGCCGGCCGCGCCCTCCAGATAGATCAGGCCCCTGCGGCAGTGCGCCAGCAGCGTGTCTTCCCGCAGCGCGTTGGAGAAGAACTTCGCCACGTGCGAGGCGAACGGGTTGGGCGGCTCGTGGCCGTAGAACCAGGTGGGCACCCCGATGCTGGTGCCGGTGGCGTCGAAGCGGTCGCGCACCTCGAAGGCGGCCCGGGCCCACGCGGTGATGCCCTGACCACCCTCGGCCCGCGGGCGAAAGCTCGGCGTCTGCGCCAACTGGTCGACCGCGGCGTCGATGCGGGCGTGGTCGGAAGCGCTGTCGTGGACGAGGGCCGCCCCCAGGTTGGCGGCCTCCATCGCTCCCGGCCCGCCACCGGTCAGCACGGTCAGGCCGCCCGCCGTCAGGTCGGCGGCCAGATGGGCCGCCGCCCGGTAGGAGTCCGAGCCGCGGGCCGCCGCGTGGCCGCCCATGATGCCCAGCGTGTTGGCGGGAGCCAGGTTCTCGTCCAGCTCGTTGAGGGCATCGTCGATGGCATGGTCGTGCAGCGACATGGCCAGAGTGTTGGCCAACGCCTGCGCCGCCGGCCGCTGCTGCCAGGCGTAGACCTGCGCATCGGGGGTGCGCGCGTAGGCGACGTCGAGGCCGGCGTACAACTCGTCCGGGGTGTAGAGCGTCGGCCGGTAGGGGCGAAACGGCAATTGCGGCAACGCCGGGAACACCAGCGCCCCGCGGTCCCGCAGGTCGGCGTCGGCTTCGGGGGTCACGAGGCAGCCGAGGAAGACCGCGTGGTTGACCGGCACCGAGGCCAGGGCGGACGAGCGTTCCCGCAGGTCGATGCCCTGCAGGGCGACGCGACTCAGGCTTCGTGGGGGAGTGGCGGCCAACCAGGCATCGAAGTCCTCGAGGGACTGCAGTTCGACAAGGTGCGCCATGCGTTCACCCTAGTTGCCCACCATCTGGTCGGGGGATCGACCAACTGAAGCGCGGACATGCTGCCAGAACCCCTTGACTCACGCCCCGGAGCGTGATACGAAGCGGAATCAGGGCAATTGGTAAAGGATCCCACGGATGACGATTGAGTTCAGGCGGGCTTTTGTCGGCGCGATAGCGCTCTCGGTGGTCGCCTTGGGGAGCATCGGCCCGAGCGCCCTTCGGGCGCAGGCAGCCCCGATTTGCTCTACTGAGAGGAGTTCGAACGGCGAACTCAGCTTCAGTGGCGCACCTAGCGCAGAGTTGGAGCAGGCCGCGAATTTTGTCGAACAGTTCAACGACCAGTCAGATCGCGGCGTAGTTGGCTCGCGGTTCTGTACAGACTACAGTGGTCTCGAGGTCTTCGTTGGCCCGAAGGTCGACGATTCGGTGCTGCGGGCGATATCGACGTACCGTACTACTCACTCGAACATGGGAGTTGAGGTCGTTCACGTCGATCGCTCACCAGGGGATCTCAGGGGTGAGATCCAAGCGATTTTGTTGTCCGACCCAAGTGGTTCGGTCTATCAATCACTAGAGCCGGATATCAGCACGGGGCTCATCAGGGCGCGAATCGCAGTCAACGGAGTCCATAAATCTGCTACACCTGCCAGTGTTGTGGTCGAGCCAGTATCGTATTCTGGAGGTGAGCATTCCAGTCGCAATTCAGATGTCTCGCCCTACAAGGCTGGCGCGAAGATTTCTGCCGATGGCTATATCTGTAGCCTCGGGCCCAGAGTTCACAACGGCTCCCATATAATGATCTTGACTGCCGGGCATTGTCCAGGAGTCAAGCACTTCACAGGTGACGACGAACGTGAAGTGGGTGTTCAATACACCAACGCGTATGCCAACGACGCATCTCGCTTCGGCGATTGGAAGCTGCTTACTGGATATAGCTATGGAACCTCATATTTCAACGGAGCAGCCGGTTCATCGTCAACATACCCCGGGGCAGGTATCAATTGGGGCACGCGGACCATTGGCTCCAAGGTGTGCAGTAGCGGAGCGGTAGGTGGCCAGATCTGTCATTTTCATGTCTCGAGCGTGAATGAATCGGTCTTCATGGAGGGTAAATGGGTCGGTCATCAGACGCAGGTAATCTCGGACAACATGGCGACGTCCAACCCAGCCGATTGTGACGGCTGGGTGGGCGGCGATTCCGGCGGGCCCATCGTTCACAACAATGGTAGCGGTGCCGTTGTCTACGATGGGCTGGTGCAAGGAGTCACGTGGTGGTATGCCGGGTCGCAGAAGCGATGTCATTATTGGTACACTCAGATGGGTGCCGTCAGGGCGTGGGCGCCGGGTGCGACATGGTGAGGAATCGAATGAACGGTGCTCGCGGCAACGTCCCTGTTCTCGTCATCTCGTCGGTGTTGTGCTTCGCAGCCGCCATCGCGAGCCTGTTCGTCCTGCGGTCGGGCTCCTGCCTGCAGAGCGATCCACCGCAGTGTTCCACCTCACCCGGCCCGGTCGGCCTGGTGCTGGCGGCGCTTTTCCTGATTGCCGCCATCGTGCTCGGGCGCAAAGCGTGGCTCGTTCACCGGGCCCGCTGACCGGCCGCTTCGACATGCCGCTCGTTCCTCGCGGTTATCAGCGACGGTGAGATCGGCGCACCCGTCGGGGAGGGAGATCCCGCGCAGGGTGTTCTGGCCCAGCGGTTGGGTGGTCCACGCGAACGTGGCCTCGCCGTCGCCGGCCGGCACGTCGAGCAGTACGGAGTGCGGGGTATTGGGGCAGGCCAGGCGCACGTGCAGCACCCCGGCGTCGTCGGTGGCACCGGCCGCGGAGACGGCCAGGGTGGCATCGGGCCAGGTCAGCTCCGTGTCGCTCCACTCCCCGTGGCCGATAGGGATGCGGTGGTGGCCACCGTCGGCGTCGTCCCACTGCAGCAGCCAGCCGCCGTCGGTGGGCTGCACGGTGGCGGTGCCGTGGTCGGTGATGGTGCCCGACCACCCCGCAAACGCGGACGATCCCGACGGCACCTCGACCGCGACCGGCTCCGTCGGCGCCTCGAGCCGGTCGAGGGCGGGCAGCAGGAGCTGCCGCACCTGATCGATGGTGACCTGCATGTCGGGGGCGATGCTGGTGATCACCACCGCCAGCTTCTGGTCGGGCCAGATCAGGCCGTACTGACCGTAGGCGCCGTCGGCTCGGTGACCACCGTCACGCCCGAGCCAGACCTGCCAGCCGTACCCCTGGGCCCAGTCGGAGTTGACCGGGTCGGGGTTGCCGGGGGAGTTGTCGACACGCTTGGTGGCGTACTCCTGGATCCAACTCGTGGGCAGCAGTTGCTCCCCGCCGTGCGGCCCGCCGACGGCCACGCCGCCGTTGGCGACCAGCCCGATGAAGCTGGCCAGAGTGCGGGGCGACACGTGGTTGCCCGAAAAGCCGTAGGCGTTGCCGTCGGGGTCACTCGTCCAGTGGCTGGGGTCGCAGTCGAGCTTGTCGAGCACCTCCTCGCGCATCAGGGTGTGCACGCTGCGGCCCGTGGCGCGGGCGACAGCCAGAGCCACCGCGTAGGTGCACAGCTGGTTGTAGCAGAACGCCTCACCGGGCGTTCCCTCGGGCTCGTGCCGCAGGAAGTCGCCGATGCCGCTGGCGTCGAGCGTCCAGCGACCCTGGAACAACTCGATGGTGTCGAACGTGTGACCCGAAGCCATCGCCAGGCAGTGGCCGAGCGTGATGGTGCGCGCCTTGGGGCCGACGCGGTCGTCCACCACTTCGCTGAACAGGTCGACCAGCAGGTCGTTCTCGCTGAGCAGGCCGCGGTCGCGGGCGATGCCGAAGGCGGCCGAGGTGAACGTCTTGCTCATCGAGTACACCAGGCTTGCGCGTTCCATCGTCCAGGGCGCGACGGCGAACTCGACGAGGCGTTCGCCGGCCCGCACCACGGTCAGCGAGTGCAGCTCGCACCCGGCGGCGCGCTGGGCTTCGAGGAAGGCCTGCACGGGGTCGTTGGCGGACGAGGGGGCTGGTTGCGACGTGGTCATGCACCCATCCAACCGGTCCCCGGTGGCGTCCGCAGGAAGTCCACGGGGTGACGGGGCGGCGTTTTCTGGCAGGATCAGCGCTCGTGAGCACGACTGCACCGGCGCCCGACGCCACCTTCCAGCCCCGCCGCATCGAGCAGCAGGGCATCGACGTCATCGCCGAATCCGACCGCAAGGGCACACCGCGATCGCTGTTCTGGCCGTGGTGCGCCTCCAACGTGTCGGTGCTGGCCGTCTCGTGGGGCGCCTACCTGCTCGACTTCGGCATCTCGTTCGGGCAGGCCGTGTTCGTCACCCTGCTCGGCGTGGTCGGCTCGTTCCTGCTGGTCGGTCTCGTGTCGCTGGTCGGCCAGCGCGGTTCCGCCCCCACCATGGTGCTGTCGCGGGCGGTGTTTGGGGTGCGCGGCAACATTCTTCCCGGCATCGTCAGCTACCTGTTGCTGCTGGGCTGGGAGATCGTGTTGACCTCCATGGCGGTGCTGTCGAGCCAGACGGTCGCCGACCGACTGGGGATCGGCGGCGGTGGTGTGGCCAAGGTGATCGTGTTCGTGATCGTGGTGGCGCTGACGGTGACCTTGGGGGTGCTGGGCTTCGATGCCGTCATGAAGGCGCAGAAGTGGTTCACGATCGCCACGCTCGCGATGACGGTGGTGTTCATCGCGCTCACCCTCGACCACATCGATCTCGGCCAGGTCACCTCGCACCCGGCCGGAGGTGCTGCCGCCGTCATCGGCGCGAGCGTGATGGTGTTCGCAGGCTTCGGGGTGGGCTGGACGAGCGCGGCCGCCGACTACTCCCGCTACCTGCCGCGCAGCGCGTCCCAGCGGGGCATCGTCGGGTGGACGACCTTCGGCGGCTCGCTGCCCGTGGTGCTGCTGATCGGTTACGGCCTGCTGCTGTGCGGCTCCGACCCCAAGCTCTCCGAGGCCCTCGCGAGCGACCCGATCGGCGCGCTGACGTCGGTGCTGCCCACGTGGTTCGTGGTGCCGTTCTGGCTGGTGGCGCTCGCGGGTCTGGTGGCCGGCACCATCATGGACCTGTATTCGTCCGGTTTGGCCCTGGTGGCCATCGGCCTGCCCATCAAGCGGGCCGTGGCCGCGGGCCTCGACGGGGTGTTGGTGACGCTGGGCACCATCTACGTCGCCTGGATCGCCACCGACTTCCTCACCCCTTTCCAGGGGTTCCTGATCACGCTGGGTGTGCCGCTGGCCGCGTGGACCGGCATCTTCTGCGCCGACCTGGTGACGCGCTGGAAGGAGGGCTACATCGAGGCCAAGCTGTTCGACGCCAGCCCGTCGGGCTACGGGGTCGTCCAGTGGTTCCCGGTGATCTGGATGGTGCTGGTCTGCCTGGTCGGGTTCGGCCTGGTGACGAACTCGAACGCCGGTTGGCTGACCTGGCAGGGCTACCTGCTCGGACCGCTCGGGCTGGGCGGCAAGGACGGGGCGTGGGCCTACGCCAGCCTCGGTGTGCTGGTCGCGCTGGTGCTGGGCTTCCTCGGACAGCTGGCATACATCAAGACGCGTCGCCGCTGAGCTTCGCCCACGACTCCCGCCAACTCCGTTGCCGATGACCCCGGAGGCCGCTTTCGGGCCTCGCCCGGGCATCGGCAACGGAGTTGGCGGGCTCGGGTGACAGACTGGACGGCGTGAACGACTCCCTGCGCCGCGTCACGATCCTCGGATCCACCGGATCGATCGGCACCCAGACCCTCGATGTCATCCGCACGCGCCGCGACCGGTTCGTGGTGCACGGGCTCTCCTCGGGTGGGTCCGACGTCAAGGCCCTCGCCGCCCAGGTGCTCGAATTCTCGCCCGCGGTGGTGGCGGTGGCCCGGCCGACCGTGGTGCAGGACCTGCAGTTGGCGCTCTACGCCGAGGCCAGCCAGCGGGGCTGGAACGCGGGGGAGCTGCGCCTGCCGAAGATCATCGCCGGGCCCGAGGCCTCGACCGAGCTGGCGGCCGCGCCGGCCGACGTGGTGGTGAACGCCATCACCGGGGCCGCCGGTCTGCGCCCGACGCTCGCCACCCTGGCCGCGGGCACCACGCTGGCCCTGGCCAACAAGGAGTCACTGGTGATCGGTGGCCGGCTGGTCACCCAGGCCGCCGCTCCCGGGCAGATCGTGGCCGTCGACTCCGAGCATTCGGCGTTTGCGCAGGCGTTGCGCGCCGGCCGATCCTCGGAGGTGCGTCGGCTCATCCTCACCGCCTCCGGCGGACCGTTCCGTGGGCGCACCCGCGACCAGCTCGTCGACGTCACCCCGGACGAGGCCATGGCGCATCCCACCTGGAACATGGGTCGGGTGATCACCATCAACTCCTCGACCCTGGTGAACAAGGGGCTCGAACTGCTCGAGGCGGGCCTGCTCTACGGGGTGGCCCTCGACGACATCGTGGTGACGGTGCACCCGCAGTCGATCGTGCACTCCATGGTCGAGTTCTGCGACGGGTCGACCATCGCCCAGGCCTCGCCACCCGACATGCGTCTGCCGATCGCGCTGGGGCTGACCTGGCCCGATCGGGTCGCCGACGCCGCGGCTCCCTGTGACTGGACGACCGCGGCCAGTTGGACGTTCGCCCCGCTCGACGACGAGGCCTTCCCGGCCGTCGCGCTGGCTCGCCGGGTGGGCACGCTGGGAGGCACGGCACCCGCGGTCTACAACGCGGCCAACGAGGTGCTGGTCGACGCCTTCTGCGCCAGCCGGATCGGCTTCCTCGACATCGTCGACACCATCGCCGCCGTGGTGGACGAACACGTCGCCGCCGTGAACGACCGGCCCGACACCCCGGCGGCGCACGTCACCGACGAAGCGATGACCGTCGAGGCCGTGCTGGCCGCCGACACCTGGGCGCGGAGCCGTGCCGCCGAGCTGGTGCGCGAGGCGGTGGCCTGATGGACGTGGTGGTGATCATCGCCGGGGCGGTGGGCTTCTTCGCGCTCATCATGGCCTCGATCGCGCTGCACGAGATCGGCCATCTGGTGCCCGGCAAGCTGTTCGGGGTGAGGGTGCCGCAATACTTCGTGGGCTTCGGCAAGACGCTGTGGTCGACCCGGCGTGGTGAGACCGAGTACGGCATCAAGGCCATCCCGCTCGGCGGTTACGTGCGCCTGCTGGGCATGTACCCGCCGGCCCGGCCGCAGGCTCGTCCGAACTGGGTGACGAGGCTGGCCGATGCCGCCCGGGAAGCCGAGTACGACGAGATCACGCTCGCCGACGAGGGCCGACTCTTCCACCAGAAGAAGACCTGGCAGAAGCTGATCATCATGGCCGGCGGGCCGCTGATGAACATCCTGCTGGCGTTCGTCATCTTCGGCGGCGTCAATGCCATCCATGGTCAGTACCGGCCGCAGTTGAGCATCGCGAGTGTCTCGGAGTGCATCATTCCGGCCGGACGAGCCACCCAGACCTGCCAGGCGGGTGACCCGGCGACCCCGGCGGCCAAGGCGGGACTGCGGGCAGGCGACATGGTGCAGAGCTTCAACGGCACCACCGTGCGTGACTGGAGCCAGTTCTCGGACCTGATCCGCGCCAACCGGGCCGGGACTGCGACCATCGTGGTGCTACGCGGCGGGACGCCGACCACGCTGACCACCTCGACCGTGATCACCGGGGTGGCCGACCGCACCGATCCCACCCGCACCATCGAGGCAGGGTTCCTGGGGGTCAGCCCCGACTACCGCCTCGAGCGGTCGGGCCCCGTGACGACCGCGCAGGACATGTGGCTGATGACCCGCCAGTCGGTGGTGGCGTTGGCCAGCTTCCCGCAGCGGGTGTGGAACGTGGCTGCCGACATGGTCACCGGCAAGCCCCGCGACCTGAACGGGCCGATCTCGATCGTGGGTGCCAGTCGCGCCGCGGGCGAGATCGCGGCCACGGACACCATGCCGGCCGGCGACCGGGTGGCGTCGTGGTTCATGATGCTCGGCTCGGTGAACCTGTTCGTGGCCCTGCTCAACCTGGTACCACTGCTCCCGCTCGACGGCGGCCACATGGCCGGCGCCATCTGGGAGTGGTTGCGCCGCATGGGTGCCAGGATCGTCCGTCGACCCGATCCGGGCCACGTGGACACCGCGAAGTTGCTGCCCGTGGCCTACGTGGTGGGCGGTTTCCTGGTGGTGTCGGGGGCGGTGTTGATCATCGCCGACATCTTCTTCCCGGTGAAACTGTTCTGAGGCGACGTTGTTCTGACGGGAGCCGGCCTCACCAACTGGAGACGCTGCTCCCGCCACCACCGCCACCCGACGAGCTCGACGACGAGAAACCCGAGCTCGACCCCGACCCGCCGTCCCAGCCGCTGCCGGAGCTGCTGGTCGAGGCCGACTGCACTGAGCTGGTCAGCGAACTGATCGCACCGGGCAGAGCCCCGGGGTCGGTCAGGCTGAGGAAGGTCACGTCGGGGGTGTCGATCCGACCGGCGGACGCGAGCTCGCGACACACCTTCGTCCACCGTTCGGTGAGGCCGAACAGCACGGCCCAGGGCAGGTAGCGGCGGAAGATGTCGCGGTCGGCCTCGACGTTGAGCTGGTCGGCCTCGGCGGTGGA
This sequence comes from Aestuariimicrobium soli, assembly GCF_051192575.1. NCBI lineage: Bacteria > Bacillati > Actinomycetota > Actinomycetes > Propionibacteriales > Propionibacteriaceae > Aestuariimicrobium > Aestuariimicrobium soli. The sequence goes on from NZ_JBPJSQ010000009.1 coordinate 183,528, forward strand.
CAGGTAGAGCTTGAATCCGTCGCTCTGCTCCTTGAGCGCGGTGCCGCGGGCCGTCAGCGCCGGACGACTCACCGCGCGGCCGATGATCCGGCCGATCGGCAGGGCGAGGGTGATCACCACCGGCACCAGCACGGTCGACCAGCCGAAGACCGGCCGCAGCCAGAATCCCCAACCGAGCCAGGCTGCGGCGATGACGGCGACGATGAGCCAGCCTCGCGGGCCCGGCGAGGTCTTCCGGATCAGATCGCCCCGGCGGACGACGGCCTCGGCGCGGCTGCGGGTCTCGCTGACCAGCTGCACCGCTGTCTTGTCGGGGAGTTCCCGAGGTCGTGACGCCAGGGGGTGGGACTGCGGGTAGGACGAGCCGGGCTCCGTGGCGAGCTGCCAGAGTCGACTCCCGAGCCCCGGCTCGGGGGGCTCCTCGCCCCACCGCTCGACCGCCAGGGGCCGCGACGACAGACGCAGGTGGCCCCGCACGGCCTGCTCGACCAGCGTGGCGGCCAGCTGGGTCGGGTGGTAGCGGCCGCGATCGAGCACCCCAGCCTCCAGCAGGGTCAGCTCGTCCGGGGGTTCAAAACGCACGGGCACCTCGCGATGTCCGCGGGCGGTCACGATGGCCGCCCCCGGGGTGACCACGCCGGGCGGCTGGTCGCGGTAGCGCTGGCTGCGGCCGCGGTGGCCCAGCGCGAGCCCGAGGGCCAGCATGAGGGCGCCGCCACCGACGCCGCCCCAGGTGCGCAGGTCGTCGGCCTGGCCGTGGCGGCGGTCGATGCTGGGCTGCAGGTCGGGCGTGGCGAGGGTCACGGCCGACGAGGGCATGCTGGCCGCCAGTTCCACGGCCCCGCTGGAGGAGTCCTCGTCGAGGTCGGCCGTCACCGTGGTTCCCGAGGTGGCTGGGGTCGTCCGGCGGCACGGGTAGCTCGAACCGATCCCGGCGTAGCGCACGGTGCAGGTCGCCTCGACCGCGGGTGCGGGGAGCGTGAGCCGCGCTCGTCCGCTGGTCAGGTTGTCGAGTTCGCTGCCGATCACCCACGCGGCGGTGACGGTGCCGTCATCCAGCGGGCGGGTGAGGCCCTCGGCGGTGTACCGCAGCACGACGGTGCGGGTGCGCACCCCGGGCTTGTCGGGGAAGGAGGCCGTCAGCGCGCGCAGCTGCAGGCTGCTGGTGCGGCGACCGGAGCGCCAGCTCCAGTCGACGGGCGTGCCGTCGATGGTGACCTCGAGGTTGCGGTAGGTCGGCTCGACGTCGTTGATCGGTGACCACGGACGACGGGTCGCCAGCAGCAGGGTCCAGGTGCCGTCGCCGTCGTCGGGCATGGTGTAGGTCATCGTCTGTTCGACGGTCAGGGTGCCGTGTTCGTCGACGGTGCCGGACGCGTCGAGGGTGGTCAGCCGCGGCGAGATCAGCGACTCGTCCTGCAGATCGGGTTGGGCGTTGGCGACGCTGCCGGGAGTGAGCCCGGCCACGATGGTGAACGTCGTACCGCTCGGCAGGTCACTGGCCGCGAAGGTGGCGCGATTGCCGGTGTGGCTGGTGGGGCATTCGCCGCCGCCGTAGAGGCAGCGGGAGTCGGTCACCGGCCCGGGAGCCGTGACGGTGGTCGAGATCTTCTCGATCGGGGGGTTCTCGCGCGAGGTGATGTCCCAGAACAATTGAGGAGCATCGTCGAAGGTGCGCAGAGCGCCGGTGAGGGTGTAACTGATCACGTAGGTGTGGCGCCGCTGGCCGACCTCGGTGTCGGGATTGCCGATGCGCAGGGTCAGGGTGCGGTGACGCCCCGTCTGTGGCGCGCTCTGCAACAGATCGGTGGCCGCACCGGTGGGGCTGGTGACGGTGACGTCGTCGATGCCGTACACGACGTCCTTGCTCTCGTCGTCGGGCCACGGTTCCCGGGTGACGAGCTTGACCTGAATGCCGTGCGACTGGCGCGAGGCGAACTCGTAGTCGTAGGTCTGGGTCACCTTGATCGACCCGTCGGGCCGGATGTCCATGGCCACGTCGAGGGCCTTGACCACATCGGACGCGGCCCGGGCCGCCGTGGGGCGCGCGACCAGCCCGGCCAGCGCCAGTCCGGCGATCATCAGGGCGGTCAGCAGGATGCGGGCGGGCCGGAGGGGGGCCGGCAGGCTGCGTCGCACGGGGTGGGCCATGCCCCCACGGTAGGGGAGGGCGGGTCCGGTGAGGTTTCCGTGAACTTCCTGTGAATCCCCGCAGCGGGCCCTGCCCGCGGGGACCGGTTTCGTGATGGGGTGGCACCGAAACCCGCACCACGAGTGCTCCGGAGCGGGGTTCGTTCCATGTCCCACGCCCTCCCCAACTCTGGAGTCTTTGCCATGCAGCCATCTGCGCGCGTGAAGCTCTGCGTGGGTTCGGCCCTGTTCGCCACCGCCATCGTCGGTGTCGTCCAAGCCGTGCCCGCGCGAGCCGCCGCCGACCACCTGGTCATCAACGAGGTCTACGCCCGTGGGGGCTCGGCCAACCAGCCCTACAAGGACAAGTTCGTCGAGATCCTCAACCCCACCGGAGCCGCCATCTCGCTGTCGGGCCTGAGCCTGCAGTACCGCTCGGCCACCGGCACCGGCAATGCCAACTCGACCGTGGCCCTGTCGGGCAGCCTGGCGGCCGGCGACGTCTTCGTGCTGCAGGGCGGCAGCAACGGCACCACAGGCGCCGCTCTGCCCGCTGGCACCGTCGACCAGACCGCCACCGGTTTCAACCCCAGCGGCACCACCGGAACGGTGTACCTGGTCAGCGGCGCCACCGCCACCACGCCCGATGCGTCCAGCGTGATCGACAAGGTCGGCTTCGGCGGATCGAACTCGCCCGAGGGCACTGCCGTGGTCTACACCGGGGCGAACGGCGATCCCGGCTCGATCGGTCGCACCACGACCAACGACACCAACAACAACAGCGCTGACTTCGCCTTCTCGGCGACGGTCACCCCCGGGGCGTTGAACCCGGGCCAGACCGGCGGCGACCCCACCGATCCGCCCACGGACCCGACTGACCCGCCGGCCGATGCTGTCTCGATCGCGCAGATCCAGGGCAACGGCGCCGCCAGCCCGCTGGTCGGCACGAAGGTCACCACCCGGGGCGTCGTCACCGCCAACTACCCGACCGGTGGTTTCAACGGGTTCTACCTGCAGACCCCCGGCTCGGGTGGCGCACCCAAGTCGGCGCAGGACTCGTCCGACGGTGTCTTCGTCTACGGCACCACCACCGTGACGGTCGGTGACTGCTACGACGTCACCGGCACGGTGAAGGAGTTCAACGGGCTGACCGAACTAGATCAGGTGACGCTGACCCCGGCGGCCGGGTGCGACCCGGTCACGGCGACCCCGCTGGCCACGCTGCCCGTGACCGACGCCGACAAGGAGGCCTACGAGGGCATGCTGGTGGCCCCCCAGGGCACCTACACCATCACCAACAACTACGACCTGAACACCTTCGGTCAGCTCGGGTTGGCCGTCGGTGACAAGCCGCTGTACACGCCGACCGACAAGGTGCCCTACACCGAGGCGGCGGCCTACGAGGCCGAGCAGGTGAAGAAGCTGATCACCCTCGATGACGGCTCCTCGTGGAACTACATGACCAATGCCACCGCGAAGAACTCGCCGCTGCCGTACTTGTCGGCCCAGACCCCGGTGCGCACCAACTCGCAGGTCAGCTTCACCAAGCCGGTGATCCTCGACTACCGCTTCCAGTGGAACTACCAGCCCACCTCGCAGGTGGTCGGCGCGAACGCGCCCTTCCTCGCCAGTGAGAACGACCGTCCGGCCACCGTGCCGAACGTCGGTGGCGACGTGCAGTTGGCCACCTTCAACGTGCTCAACTACTTCACCGACCTGGGCAAGGACGAGGCCGGCTGCGCCTCGTACAAGGACCGCTTGGGCAACCCCGTGGCGGCGAACAACTGCGCGGTGCGGGGCGCCTGGAGCCAGGCCGCGTTCGACGACCAGCAGGCCAAGATCGTGAAGGCCATCAACGGGCTCGACGCCGAAGTGGTCGCCCTGATGGAGATCGAGAACTCCGCCAACTTCGGCCATGACCGGGACGCCACCCTGTCCCACCTGGTCGACGTGCTGAACCAGGACGACCCGGCCAAGGCCTGGAAGTACGTGCCCACCAACGCCGGACAGGTGCCGCCGAACGAGGACAACATCCGCCTCGCGTTCATCTACCGCTCCTCGGCGGTCGCCCCGGTGGGCGGGTCGCAGATCCTCTCCGACCCGGCGTTCGCCAACGCCCGCCAGCCGCTGGCCCAGCAGTTCACGGTCACGGGTTCGCGCACCTCGTTCGTGGCAGTGGCCAACCACTTCAAGTCGAAGGGCTCCGGTGAGGACGACGGCACCGGCCAGGGCCTGTCGAACCCGTCCCGCAAGGCGCAGGCCTCGGCGCTGACCTCGTGGGTGAACGCCCAGTTCGCCGACCAGCCGGTCTTCCTGCTGGGTGACTTCAACGCCTACTCCGCCGAGGAGCCGGTGCAGATCATCGAGGGCGCGGGCTTCGCCAACGTCGTCACCTCCGACGACACCACCTACCAGTTCGGTGGACGACTGGGTTCGCTCGACCACGTCTTCGGCAATGCGGCGGCGAAGGCCCTCGTCAGCGCCGGCGCCGTGTGGAACATCAACGGTGACGAGTCGATCGCCTTCCAGTACTCGCGTCGCAACTACAACGTGACCGACTTCTACGCCGCCGACCCGTACGCCTCGTCCGACCACGATCCCGCCGTGGTGGGCATCAAGGCCGCCGCCCTGGTGCCGCCGAGCCTCGGGTTCTTCGACGGGGACTGCAACTCGTTCGGCTTCACCGTCTCGGGTGACGTGCCCGAGGGTGCGAAGCTGAAGGTGACCTGGACCCGTGACGGTCAGGGTCAGGTCACCACCGTGGCGCCGCAGACCTGGTGGTCGGGCAACGGTCAGCTCGGGTGGGCGAAGGCCCAGGCCACCCTGCTGGCCGCCGACGGATCGGTGATCGTGGCCTCCGAGGTGCAGAACCCGACCTGTGTCACCCCCGCGGTGACTGTCAAGGGCAACCAGGTGACGGTGCAGACCGCCGGTCTGCCCGCCGATGCCCTGGTGACCGTGAAGGCCCGGCTCGACAACGGCACGGTGACCACGTTCACGACGGCGGTGACCGGCAAGGCCGTCTCGTTCAAGGCGCCCAGCGTCAAGTCGGCCGTGGTCGAGGTGACCTCGGGTGACGACCTGATCGGATACGCCAGCGCCATGAAGTGACGCATCACCGCTCCACACGCGGCGCCCGCCACCCTCGCCGGGGGGGCGGGCGCTCGCGTTCGTCCGGGGCGAAACGCCCGGGTCTGCGCGGTAATCTGGGGGCATGAGTGTGAACCTCGGCCTGCCGGCCATGCCCCCGCCCGTGTTGGCCCCCCGTCGCAAGACCCGGCAGATCAAGGTCGGCAAGGTGCTCGTCGGTGGTGACGCCCCGATCTCGGTGCAGTCGATGACCACCACCAAGACCACGGACATCAACGCCACGCTGCAGCAGATCGCCGAGCTCACCGCCACCGGCTGTGACATCGTGCGGGTCGCCGTGCCGTCGCAGGACGATGCCGAGGCCCTGCCCGCGATCGCGCACAAGTCGCAGATCCCGGTGATCGCCGACATCCACTTCCAGCCCAAGTACGTCTACGCCGCCATCGACGCCGGCTGTGCCGCGGTGCGCGTGAACCCCGGCAACATTCGCGCCTTCGACGACCAGGTCGCCGGCATCGCCAAGGCGGCCGCCGACGCGGGCGTCTCGATCCGCATCGGCGTGAACGCCGGCTCGCTCGACAAGCGGCTGCTCGAGAAGTACGGGGCACCGACCGCCGAGGCGCTGGTGGAGTCGGCCCTGTGGGAGGCGAGCCTGTTCGAGGAGGTCGGCTTCGGCGACTTCAAGATCTCGGTGAAGCACCACGACCCGGTCGTGATGGTGCGGGCATACGAGATGCTCTCCGAGAAGGCCGACTACCCGCTGCACCTGGGCGTCACCGAGGCCGGGCCGGCCTTCCAGGGCACCATCAAGTCGTCGGTGGCGTTCGGTTCGCTGCTCTCGCGCGGCATCGGCGACACGATTCGCGTCTCGCTGTCGGCGCCGCCGGTCGAAGAGGTCAAGGTCGGCATCAAGATCCTCGAGTCGCTGAACCTTCGCCCCCGTCAGTTGGAGATCGTCTCGTGCCCCTCGTGCGGACGAGCCCAGGTCGACGTCTACACCCTCGCCGAGAAGGTGACCGAGGGCCTCGAGGGCATGACCGTGCCGCTGCGCGTGGCCGTCATGGGCTGCGTCGTGAACGGCCCAGGTGAGGCCCGCGAGGCCGATCTCGGCGTCGCCAGCGGCAACGGCAAGGGGCAGATCTTCGTCAAGGGCGAGGTCATCAAGACCGTGCCCGAGGCCGAGATCGTGCAAACCTTGATCGAGGAGGCCAACCGGATCGCGGCCGAGTCGACCGAGGTCGGCGCCCCCGAGGTGTCGGTCGGCTGACAACCCTGGCCCGTGCGGCCCGACCCCGAACCCCACCCCTGCTGCACGTGACAGACTGAGCGCCGTGTCAGTTGCGTCGTCGGTTCCGGGGCTCCCGTGAGCACCCGACTGAGGGTTCTGGGCAACGCCGACGTGCCCGCCGCCCTGGAACTGTTGCGCCCCGAGCCGATCTCGAACCTCTTCCTGCGCTCCCGCATCGCGCAGTTCGGGCTCGATCGGGTGACCCTGGGCTGTGACGTGCTCGGGTTCGAGCGCGATCATGAGCTGGTCGCCCTGTGTCACGTCGGGTCGAATCTGGTGCCGGCCGGTGCCGATCCCGGGGCGCTGGATGCGTTCGCCGCCAAGATCGGCGCGAGGCGCCATTCGTCCTCGATCATGGGGCGGGCGCCGCTGGTGCGGGGGCTGCACGAACGGCTGGCCGAACGTCACGGCAGCTGGGCGCGGGTGCGCGAGGTGCGCTCCCACCAGCCGCTGATGGTCACCGACCACGAGTCACCGTTCGCCGGCGACCCGCGGGTGCGGGTGATCACCCTGGCCGACTTTGAGCCCTACTTCGAGGCTGCCGTGGCCATGTACACCGAAGAGGTGGGCGTGTCTCCGCTCGACCCGACCGGCGGCTACCGCAGCCACATGCGCAGGCTGGTCGCCGAGGGTCACTGCTTCGGCATCGTCGAGGACGGCCGGGTGCTCTTCAAGTCCGACATCGGCACCGCCTACGGCACCATCTGCCAGATCCAAGGGGTGTGGTTGGCGCCGGCGCTGCGCGGCCACGGGGCGTCGGTGCCGGCGATGTCGTCGGTGATCGCCCTGGCCCGGGAGCGCTACCCGGTGGTCTCGCTCTACGTCAACGACTTCAACACCCGGGCCCGCCGGTTGTACGAGCGCTGCGGCATGCAGACGATCGACGCGCTGGCCACGGTGCTCTACTGATCCAACCGCGGCTGTCCGGCGTCGAAGGTACAAACTTCTACACCGTGACTCGACCAACCCCCTCTGAGGGCCGGTTGGTCGAGCCACGGTGTAGACGTTTGTACGGGCGCGCTGCTGGCCTGCAGTCGGGGCCGGCGAAACCCGGGTGAGCGCGGTGGTGCGGCACCGATAAGCTGACCCGCGTTCGGTTCCAGCCACTCGAGAGGCCCAGCGTGATCACCAGGATGTCGCAGTTGTTCGTCCGCACCTTGCGAGAGGACCCTGCCGATGCCGAGGTGCCCAGCCACCGCTGGCTGGTGCGCGCCGGGTACATCCGCCGCGCCGCTCCGGGCGTCTACAGCTGGCTGCCGCTGGGCCTGAAGGTGCTGCAGAAGGTCGAGTCGATCGTCCGCGAAGAGATGGACGCCATCGGCGCCCAGGAGGTGCGCTTCCCGGCCCTGCTGCCGCGTGAGCCCTACGAGGCCACGGGACGCTGGACGGAGTACGGCGACAACCTCTTCCGCCTGCAGGACCGCAAGGGCACCGACCTGCTGCTCGGCCCGACGCACGAGGAAATGTTCACCCTGCTGGTGAAGGACCTCTACAACTCCTACAAGGACCTGCCGCTGTCGCTGTACCAGGTGCAGACCAAGTACCGCGACGAGGCCCGCCCGCGCGCCGGGCTGCTGCGCGGCCGCGAGTTCGTGATGAAGGACTCCTATTCCTTCGACGTGGACGATGCCGGTCTCGAGCAGAGCTACCAGCGCCACCGCGAGGCCTACATCAAGATCTTCGACCGACTCGGCTTCGAGTACGTGATCGTCCAGGCCGACGCGGGTGCCATGGGTGGGTCGGCGTCGGAGGAGTTCCTGGCCATCGCTGCCAACGGCGAGGACACCTTCGTCCGCTCGCCGGGTGGGTACGCCGCCAATGTCGAGGCCGTCCAGCGCCCGCTGGCCGCCGAGGTCGACGCCTCGTCCGTCGGGGTCGCGCGGGTCGTCGACACCCCGAACACGCCGACCATCGACTCGCTGGTGGCCGTCGTGAACGCCGAGCATGCCCGGGCCGACCGCGCCTGGACGGCCGCCGACACGCTCAAGAACGTGCTGTTCGTGCTGCACCACCCCGACGGCTCCACCGAGCCGCTGGCCGTGGGCCTGCCGGGCGACCGCGAGGTCGACGCCAAGCGCCTCGAGGCCGCTGTCGGCCCGGCCGAGCCGGTGCCGTTCGGCGAGGAGGACTTCGCCGCCCATCCGCAGCTGGTGAAGGGCTACATCGGCCCGGGCGCCCTCGGCTCCGAGAAGCCCAGCAAGGTGCGCTACCTGGTCGACCCGGCCGTCGTGCCCGGCACCGCGTGGGTGACCGGTGCGGACGAGGCCGGCAAGCACGTCATCGACCTGGTGGCCGGCCGCGACTTCACTGCCGACGGGTACCTCGACGTGGCCGAGATCCGCGAGGGCGATCCGTCGCCCGACGGTTCGGGGCCGCTGACCCTGGCCCGCGGCATCGAGATGGGCCACATCTTCCAGCTGGGGCGCAAGTACGCCGACGCCCTGGGGCTGAAGGTGCTCGACCAGAACGGCAAGCTGGTCACGGTGACCATGGGCTCATACGGCATCGGCTGCTCGCGCGCCGTCGCCGCGGTCGCCGAGGGCACCAGTGACGAGAAGGGTCTGTGCTGGCCGCGCGATCTCGCCCCGTTCGAGGTGATGGTGCTCGCCACCGGCAAGGGTGACGACGTCGCCGCGTTCGCCGAGCAGCTCGCCACCGAGCTGGACGAGGCCGGGGTCGCGGTGCTGCTGGATGACCGCAAGGCCTCGCCGGGAGTGAAGTTCGCCGACTCCGAGGTCTTGGGCATGCCCACCTCGGTGGTGGTCGGACGAGGCCTGGCCGACGGCCTGGTCGAGATTCGCGACCGCGCCACCGGCACGGCCCGCAGCGTGGCCGTCGACGACGCCCTGGCCGAGGTGCTCCGCGAGATCGGTCGCTGACCCGCCCGGCGTCAGGTCGGACGAGAGGCCCTCATGGAGATCGCCCTGCACGTGATCGTGCTGCTCGTGCTGGCGGCCTTCGTCGCGGGCTGGGTCGACGCGGTGGTCGGTGGCGGCGGGCTGATCCAGCTGCCCAGCCTGCTGATCGGGCTGCCCGCCGACACCTCGGTGGCGGCGATCTCGGGCACCAACAAGGTCAGTTCGGCGGCCGGCACCCTCACCGCCACCGCCACCTACCTGCGCAAGGTGAGTGTCGACTGGAAGGCGGCCGTCCCCCTGATGGTGCTGGCCTATCTGGGCTCGACCATCGGCGCCAGGCTGGTCAACTTCCTGCCGAAGCAGGCCTTCACCCCGATCGTGTTGGCCGCACTCGTCGGGGTGGGCATCTACACGGTGCGCAAACCGACCCTCGGCCTGCACCACCAGGTGCGCTGGACCGGCTGGCGGGGAGCCGCGGTGGCCGCGGCGATCGGCCTGGTGGTGGGCCTCTACGACGGGTTCCTCGGCCCTGGCACCGGCTCGTTCTTCGTGATCGCCCTGGTGGGGCTGCTCGGCTACGGATTCCTGCAGGCGAGCGTCTTGGCGAAGCTCGCGAATCTCACCACCAATGTCGCCGCCATCGCGGTGTTCTCGATCCAGGGCGTGATCATCTGGAAGCTCGCGCTGATGATGGCCGCCGCCAATCTGACCGGCGGTTTCATCGGCGCCCAGATGGCGGTGCGGCACGGCTCGGGGTTCGTCCGGAAGGTCTTCCTGGCGGTGGTGGGGCTGCTGGTCGTCAAGCTGGCCTACGACACCGTGCTTCTGATGGTTGGGCGGTGAGGGGTCGGCCCAGACTCAGACCGGCCCAGACTCAGACCGGCCCAGACTCAGACCGACCGAGACTCAGACCCAGCCGGGGAACCAGCTCGTCGGCCCCCATCGGGTGGCCTGCGTCATCTGGGCGCTCCAGCGGGCACGGGCGGCGGATCGTCCGTTCTGGGTGGTCGGGCTGGTCGAGCAGTAGACGCCGGCCAGGGCGTTGGCGACATCGGTCTCGACGGCCGCCATGATCACGCCGGCGTTGTTGGCCGTCGGCCGTTCGGGAAGGTCGTATCCCGGCTCGGGCGGGGGCGGGGTGGCCCCGTTGGCCCGCATCTCGTTCTGGGTCTCGACCCGCAGGGCGGCCAGTCCGGTGCGCCGGGCCTGCAGCGACGTGCGCAGTTCACCGGACGACAGCGCACCCACCAGCGCCGAGGCGGCCTGCTCGGCGCGGAACAGCTGCTGGATGAGCACCCCCTGGGCGTGCTCGAGGGTCTCGGCGTCGAACCGGTAGGGGAGCAGGTTCTGGTTCACCGGTGGGTGGGCGGCCGGACGAGCGCAGGAGCCGACGAAGATGCTCACCGACCCCCACAGCAGGGCGTGGGCCCCGGCGTCGGCACGGTCGGCCAGTGCGGCGAGATCGGCGGCCCGGGCCGTGGCCACGGTGCCGAGCGTCGTCAGCGCCTGGGCCACGGGCACCGGTGCAGGTGCGATGGTCGGGGGCGCAGCGACCGGCTCGGGCAGGTCGCCGACGAGCGGATCGGGTCGGCGCAGCACCGAGGACTGCAACCCGAGGGCCTGCTGGCAGCCCCTCGCCCAGGCCTGCTGGGCGGCGGTGGCCCCGGTGGCCGAGCGCAGGGCAGCGAGCGCCCGGGAGACCTCGTTGAGCCACGCCACCGCGGTGAGCTGATCGGCGCCCGGCGTGGGGGAGGGGGTGGGGCTGCCGCCCGGGTCGCCGTCGCCGCGGATCGTCGGGTCGAACCAACTACAGCCTCCGGTCAGGCCGGTGAGCGTGAGTGCCGTCGTGGCCAGCAGGCCGGAGGCGAGCACGGATCGGCGGGTTGGCATGGTTCCAGCGTACGGTCCGCGCAGCCCACGCCCGGGTCGACTACACTCTGACGGCACAACAGCAGCACCACAACAGAAAGAGGGCAGAGGCGTGATAGACACCCGACTGATTGAGGTCGTGGAGCCGGCACTGGCCGCCCATGGTCTGGAGTTGGACGATCTCGAGGTGATTCCCGCCGGTCGCCGCTCGGTGTTGCGGATCACCGTCGACGGCGACGGTCCCCAGGGTCGAGGCCCGCTGTTGGACGACATCTCGGCCGCCACCCTCTCGATCTCCGCCGTGCTCGACGAGATCGATGCCATGAACGGCGCCTACACCCTCGAGGTCTCGAGCCGGGGCACGGGTCGTCCGCTCACGGAGTCGAAGCACTACCGACGCAACCTGACCCGACTGGTCAAGGTGACCCTGGCCAGCGGCACGTCCATGACCGGGCGCATCGTCGCGGTCGACGGCGACCAGGTCACCCTCGAGGTCACGCCCGAGTCGGTCAAGGGCAACCGCAACCCCAAGCCCGTGACCCACCAGCTGTCGATCGCCGAGATCACCAAGGCGCTGGTGCAGGTCGAGATGAATCGCTCCATCGACGACTACGACGTCGATGACCTCCCCGACGAGGACGACGAGGCCGACGACGAGGCTGACGGCGACGAGGCTAACGACACCGACGAGGAGGACAACTGATGGACGTCGACATGGCTGCGCTCCGCCAGATCGAGCGTGACAAGGGGGTCTCCCTCGACTATGTGGTGAAGGCGCTCGAGGATGCCCTGCTCAATGCCTACGAGAAGACCCCGCTGCACATGTCGCACAGCCGGGTCGAGGTGAACACCAAGACCGGCAAGGTGCACGTCTGGGCGCCCGAGCTCGACGACGACGGCGAGAAGATCGGCGAGTACGACGACACCCCCGAGGGCTTCGGACGAGTGGCCGCCTCGATGGCCCGCCAGGTGATCTACCAGCGCCTGCGCGAGGCCGAGGACGAGCGCAAGTTCGGCCACTTCGCCGCCAAGGAGGGCGACATCCTCACCGGGGTGGTGCAGCAGGATCGCGACTCGCGCATCGTGCGGGTGAACCTGGGTGAGATCGAGGCGATCATGCCCCCGGCCGAACAGGCCCCCGGCGAGGTCTACGCCCACAACAAGCGGCTGCGCGTCTACGTGGTCGCGGTGCGCAAGGAGTTGAAGGGGCCGCAGGTGGTGGTCTCGCGCACCCACCCGAACCTCGTCAAGCGGCTGTTCCAGCTCGAGGTGCCCGAGATCGAGCAGGGTGTCGTCGAGATCAAGGAGGTCGCCCGCGAGGCCGGCCACCGCACCAAGATCGCCGTGCTCTCCCACAACCCGCAGGTCTCGGCCAAGGGCGCCTGCATCGGGCCGATGGGGCAGCGGGTGCGCGCCGTCATGCACGAACTGAATGAAGAGAAGATCGACATCATCGACTGGTCGCAGGACCCTGCCGAGTTCGTGGGGCAGGCGTTGTCGCCCGCGCGAGTGGCGTCGGTGACCGTGGTCGATGAGGCCGCCCGCGCGGCCCGGGTGGTGGTGCCCGACTACCAGCTGTCGCTGGCGATCGGGAGGGAGGGCCAGAACGCCCGCCTCGCCGCCCGCCTCACCGGCTGGCGGATCGACATCCGCTCCGACGCCCAGGAGGGCTGATCGTCCGACCTCGCGAGGAGGTCAGCGAACACCACCGATCCGTTTCGGCTTCCCGGGTGGGGGGGGTTTTTTCCCAATGGAAGAAGAACACCCCCCAAAAAAAAAAAAAAAAGGGG